>JAOPZS010000142.1 GCA_025963965.1 Solirubrobacterales bacterium | reverse complement strand
GCGGGCAGCGCCGCCGCGCCCGCCGCGGAGCCGCGGCGCGAGCCGCCCGAAAGCGACCCGTCGCGCTCGCCGGAGGTGCCGTGGAGCGCGTGGACGGCGCCGCTGGCGCTCGCCGCGGGAGTCCTGCTGGCGGCGGTGGCGGCGCTGGTCGTCGACCTGCCGGCGCTCGCGCTCGGCGTCCGCGTGACGAGCTCGCACACGCCGGCCGGGCTGGTGATCGCCGACACGTTCGTGCAGGACATCGCCTTCATCCTCGCGGCGGTGTACTGCGCGAAGCTGGGCGGGCGCGTCGTGCGCTCCTGGCAGCTCGGCCTGCGCCCGCCCGGGCAGGGGTGGCTGTGGGCGGGGCTGATGGTGCTCGGGCTGATCGTCGCGTTCATCGCGCTGGACGCGATCTGGGCTGAACTCTTCCATCCGACCAAGGAGAAGCTGCTCGAAACGCTCGGCACGAAAGAAAGCAAGTCGCTGCTCGTGCTGAGCGCCGCGCTGACGTGCGTCGTCGCGCCGATCGCCGAGGAGGTGCTGTTCCGCGGCTACATGTTCACGGCGCTGCGCAACTGGCGCGGAACGCTCACGGCGGCGCTGATCGTAGGGCTGCTGTTCGGGGGCGTGCACGCCACCTCCGCCCCCGCCGCGGACCTCGTTCCGCTCGCGGCGCTCGGCTTCGGGCTGTGTCTGCTCTATCGCTACACCGGTTCGCTGTACCCGGCGATCGCCGCACACGCGCTCAACAACTCGATCGCCTTCGCGTCGCTGGAGGGATGGAACGCGGCGCAGGGCCTGCTGCTGATCGTGTGCGCGCTGGCGGGCATCGCGGCCGTCGTGCTGGCCTGTGAGCGAGCTGGGCTGATCGCTCCGGCGAGAGGACTTCCCCGCCCGGCCGCGTAGGATCGCCCTATGAACTCGATCTCTCGCCTGCTCGCGGGCAGCGCCGTCCTGGTGTGCCTGTCGCTCGCCCCGGCCGCCGCCGGCGCCGAAACGCCCGCGCCGCCGTCCTTGCCGCCACCGCCGGCGCCCGCCGGCAAGCTCAAACTGGTCATGCAGAAGGTCGGGGGCAATCCCCTGTTCGCGACGGCCGGGCACCGCGTCGTCGTGCGGGGGGTCGTGATCCCGTACGTGGCCGGGCAGAGCGTCAAGGTCAGCTTCTACCTGGAAGGGCGCAAGATCGGCACGCAGAAGGTCAGCGTGCTCTCGCTCGGCAATGGCGCCGGCCAGTTCCACGTCGGCGTCACGAGCCACTACTCGGGCCTGCTGCAGGTTCGCGCGGCGCACTACGCCACGGCACAGCAGGGCGCCTTCACGGCGCGCTCGCCGGGGGTCCGCATCGTCAACCCGGGCATCGGCCCCGGCTCCTCGGGCCAGTCGGTGCGGCTGCTCCAGGAGGAGCTGTCCAACCTGCACTACGCCGTCCCGACGAGCAGCGTCTTCGACGAAGCGACTGGCCGCGCGCTCGTCGCCTACCGCAAGATGACGAAGCTCAACCGCAGCGCGTCGGCAGGCCCTGAAGTCTTCCGGCTGCTCTCGCACGGCGCCGGTGGCTTTCACGTGCGCTACCCCCACGACGGCCGTCATGTCGAGGCGGACCTGAGCAAGCAGGTGCTGGCCGAGATCGAACCGGGTGGGCGCGTGCGCCGGATCTACACGATGAGCTCCGGCAAGCCGTCAACGCCGACGGTCGTCGGGCGCTTCAACGTCTACATGAAAGAACCCGGGACGAACTCGCACGGGATGGTCGACTCGAGCTACTTCATCCGCGGCTATGCGATCCACGGCTACGCCGAAGTGCCCACGTACGCCGCCAGCCACGGATGCCTGCGCGTGCCCATCCCCGACGCCGCGTCGATCTATGGGTGGGTGCAGGGAGGCATGCCCGTCGACGTCTACAACGAGTCCGGCGGCGGCAGCACGCACGTGCGGAGCAACGCCGGGCCTTAGCGGCGGGGCGCCGGCAGGGGTTCAGGCATGCACGCGCAGCACGCGCGCCAGATAGCCGAGCCCGAAGCCATAGACGAGCAGCGCGAACGCCAGGCGGATCGCGTGATCGCTCCAATCGCCGGGTGAGGACGCCAGGCCGGCGACCGGCGAGGTCAGTTCGTCGGAGGCGTCGTCGACGGCCTGGCGCAGGCCGCTCGCATGCTTGGCGCCCGAGGCGGTCTGCGCGGACGGCTGGCCGTTGAGCAGTTCCTGCTGGTGCCCGGATGCCGTGCTCGTCTGGTTGACGGCGAACAGCAGGAACGAGCAGGCCACGATCAGGCAGATCACGATCGAGGCGACGCGCAGCGCTTTTACGAGCAGGAAGGGCATCCCTTAAAGATCGGCGCGGACGCGCCGCTAGATTAGGGGCCGCGATGAACGGGATGGACACGGACCCCAAGCAGCTCGAGGATGCGCGCGGGCGGCTGATCTCCGAGCTTCGCGAACACGCGCTCGTGATCGGCACGGTGACGCTGACGAGCGGCGCCCGGGCGGAGTACTACGTCGACGCCAAGCGGGCGATCCTGCGCCCAGGCGGGTTCGCCGCGCTGGGCACGCTCGTCGCCGGGCAGGTGGCCGAGTGGGGCGGCACGGCCGTCGGCGGCATGACGATGGGAGCCGACCCCGTGGCCTGCGCGGGACTTGCCGGAGGCGCGCAGGCGAAGGGCTTCTTCGTCCGCAAGGACGCGAAGGCGCACGGGCTGCAGCGGCGCGTCGAGGGACCTCCGCTGGACGATGACGACCGCTGCGTGGTGGTCGAGGACGTCGTGACGACGGGGGGCTCGACGCTCGCCGCGATAGCGGCGTTGCAAGAGGAGGGACGTGCGATCTGCGGGGTGATCAGCGTCCTCGACAGGCTGGCCGGGGGCGGCGAGGCGATCGAAGCCGCCGCCGGTGCCCCCTACCGCGCGCTCACCACGATCGACGAGATCTACCCCGACCGGCCGGACCGGGAGCGCACCTCGTGATCGGCCAGACACCGGAAGGCGGCGTCGAGATCCGCGAGGCGCGACCGCAGGACGTCGGGCTGCTGCTGGCGCTGATTCGGGAGCTCGCCGACTACGAGAAGCTCTCCGATCAGGTTCAGGCAACCGAGCAGCTGCTCGATCGGGCCCTGTTCGGCGATCGGCCGTCGGCCGAGGCGTTGATCGCCGAACGTGGCGGTGAGCCGATCGGCTATGCCCTGTACTTCCCGACGTTCTCCACCTTCCTGGCGATCCAGGGCATCTGGCTGGAGGATCTGTACGTGCGTCCGGAGCAGCGCAAGGGTGGCGCCGGACGGGCCCTGCTCGCGGCCGTCGCGGCGAAGCTGCGAGAGCGCGGTGGGGAGCGCCTGGAATGGTCGGCGCTCGACTGGAACGAGCTCGCACTCGGCTTCTACCGTGGACTCGGCGCCCGCGCGATGGACGAGTGGGTCACACACCGCCTGACCGGCCAGGATCTCGTGCGGCTCGCCGGCGAAGCCCCCGCGGTCGGCGCCCAGCCGCGCCGGTAGCCTTCTCCGGGCCCCGCGGCCCGCGGGGCCGAGCCCTCGTAGTCCAATGGATAAGACGACCGCCTCCTAAGCGGTAGATCCAGGTTCGACTCCTGGCGGGGGCATCGCGGTTGACGGGCTCCGCCGGGGACTGGACGAATGCACTACTCAAGTTGGCGGCCCCGGCTCCCGATGGGGGGGTCAGATCGCGCCTCGTTGGTGCGCAGGGAGCACGAAACAGCAAATGTCCGACAACCAAGACGCCTCGTCCGCCCCTCAGGGGCCAGAGCAGCCGCAGCCCTCGGCCGTCGCCGGCAACGGCAACGCGGGCACGCAAGCGCCCGTCCAGGCCGATGCTGCGAGCTCCGAGGAAGCCAAGCGCCGGGAATTTCCTTCGGCCCGATGGCTCCTCGCATTCGTCGTGGTCGTTGCGGGCGTCGTCGTGAGCGTGCTCGGCGCACGTGCAATCGCCCGCTCCGACGCCGATGGCGCGCGGCGCTCGTTCTCCCACTCCGCCGCCGGGGTGGCGGGTGCGCTCAACCTGGCGGTCGCCCACCAGGAAGCCCTCGCGACCGCCGCGGGCACGTACATGTCTCGCAACCCCGAAGGCAGCACCGCCGAATTCAACGCATGGGCGCACTGGGCGCGAGCGCTGCGCAGCCATCCCGAGCTCGAAGCGCTCGGGGCCGTCGCGCTCGTCCGCGCACCGGAACTGAGCGCCTTCCACGACCAGCTCGCGGGTAAGCCCAGCAAAGCGAGCAGCGCGGCCAAGAAGTCGGCCGCGGCCTCGACTGCCTACTCGTGCCTGACGGTCGGGCAGGTGGGCCGCACGCCGCTGGCCGAAACGGCGTTCGCCACCGACGTGTGCGGTTCGCACCGGGCGCTGCTCACCACGCGTGACAACGCCCACACCCTCTACTTCTCGACCTCGCTCGACGGCAAGCCGGCACTCGAAGAGCTTTCGCCGGCCTATCGCGGCAGCACCGTGCCGAAGACCTCTCACGGCCGGCGCGCCGCCTTCGTCGGCTGGGTCCGTGAGGTGATCGTGCCGCAGGTGATGCTGAACGAGGCGATGAAGGGGCTGCCTGCCGGCTCCGCGGTGCTCCGCCACCGCAGCGCCCGCTCGAACACGCGCTTCAGCGTCGGCACCCAGCCTGCCAACCCATTGCGCAGCACCGCCGCGGTGCACGGTGGCTGGACGCTGAGCACGTTCGCCGCACAGCCTTCGGAATCCGTCTCCGCCGACGGCGACGCGATCGCGTTCCTCGTGGCCGCCATCCTCGCCTCGCTGTTCGCCGGCGCGCTGGTCGCGCTGCACGGCCACGGCCCCGCGGCGCCCGCTCCGGCGGAGGCCCCGGCGGTTCTCGAGCAGCGGCCCCCGGAGGACCTCTACGACTCCCTCACCGGGCTGCCCAACCGCGCCCTCACGCTCGACCGCGCGGAACGCATGCTGGCCCGTGCCGGGCGCAACTCGGCGATCATGGTCGGGGCGCTGTTCATCGATATCGACTGGTTCAAGGACGTCAACGACAAGCTCGGCGAGGAGGCCGGCGACCAGCTCCTGAAGATCGTCGCGGAACGCCTCGAGGACGTCGTCCGCACGCACGACACGGTCGGCCGTTACAGCGGCGACGAGTTCGTCGTGATCGTCGAATCCCAGGTGAGGGGCATGCGACTGGACGCACTCGCACGCCGGATCATCGAGGCCCTGCACAAGCCGGTCGACATCGAGGGGTTCGGCCCGAGCTTCTGCCTGACGGCGAGCATCGGCGTCGCCTTCGGCCGCTACGCGACCGCCGATGACCTGCTGCGAGACGCCCACATGGCGCTGTTCGCTGCGAAGGCCGCAGGCAAGGACCGCTACACGCTCTTCAACGCCAACATGCGCTCGATCATCGAGGGCCGCGGCGTGCTGGAAGTCGACCTCAACACGGCGCTGCAGGACGAGCAGTTCTCGCTGCTCTACCAGCCCGTCTACGACCTCGCCGCGGGCCGGGTCGTCGCGCTCGAGGCGCTGCTGCGCTGGGTGCACCCCACCAAGGGCGAGGTCCCTCCGGCCGACTTCGTGCCGCTGGCCGAGGAGAGCGGGATGATCGTGCCGATCGGTCGCTGGGTGCTGGAAGAGGCCTGCAATCGAGCCGCAGCCTGGAACGTCGCCGGTCATCGCGTCGGCGTCGCCGTCAAGGTCTCGGCCAAGCAGCTGAGCCGCGACGGATTCGCGACGGACGTGACGCGGGCATTGCAGATGTCGGGCCTCGAGCCTTCGCTGCTCGCGCTGGAGATCGCAGAGACGACCGTGATGGAGGACCGCGCCGACGCTACGCGCCGGCTCGAAGCGCTCAAGGCGCTCGGTGTGAAGATCGCGATCGACGACTTCGGGAGCGGCTACGCCTACCGCTCCGACCTGCAGCAGATGCCGATCGACTTCCTGAAGGTCGACCGCGGCTCGCTCGCCGCCTCCGAAGACGAGGACTACCGCAGCTGGCTGCTCGAGGCGATCCTAGTGTTCGGCCGCGACCTCTCACTCACAGTCGTCGCCAAGGGCGTGGAAAGCCAGGAGCAGGCCACAGCGCTGCAAGCGATGGGATGCACGATGGCGCAGGGCTACTTCCTCGGCGAGCCCGCCTCGGGCGATTCCGTCGAGCGCCTCTTCTCGGCCGCCCCGGTCGCCGCCGCCGTCACCGGCGAGCCCCCGATTCTCGCCGAGTAGCCGCTCCGGCCTAGAGCAGCCGCGCCAGCCAGATCTGGTGCAGCACGTCGTGCTCGATGCGCGAGACGTGGTGGCGCGTGAGCAGCTCCTCGAGGCGCTCGAGCAGCCTGGCACGCGCGGCGTCATCGAGCACGGCCACCCAGCTGAACGAAGCCACCCAGGCCAGCAGCTGCTCGCGGCTGAGCACCACCGGCGTCGTCAATGAATGCTCGGTGACCGGACCGAACGCCGGGTCCTCCTCCAGCGCCGCCGCCGCGCCGCGATCGCCGAAGGCCGGATGCTCCGGCCGGCTCTCCATCAGGATCCCGCCGAACTCACGGCTCCACGGGTGCTCCAGCCGCGGCACCATGCGCAGAATCGCCACACCGCCGCGCGGGCGCAGCACGCGTCTGATCTCCGGCATCGCCCTCGTCTCGTCGAACCAGTGAAACGAGTCGGCGGCGAACACCGCGTCGACCGAGCCGTCGGCGAGCGGGATCCGCTCGGCTCGTCCTGCCCGTGTGCGGTCGGCGCCGATCGCCGCGGCAAGCAGCTCGCGCGTCGGGCCGAGGGGCTCGACGGCGGTCAGCTCGAGGCCGGCGTCGAGCAGCGCCTGCGAGAGCTGCCCGGTGCCGGCACCGAGCTCGAGCACGGGTGCGCCGGGAGCGAGCTCGAGCTCCTCGACGAGCATCGAGACGACCGGCTCGCGATAGCGCGGACGGCCCGCGTCGTACGCGGCGGCGTCGCTGAAGCCGCCGACCAGCGGGTGCAGCTCGCCTGCCGTGCTTGACTCGTTTCGCACCGGGCGATCTTCGCAGCTGCCCGCGGCGCCCGGGGCTCCGCCGCCTCTCCCCCGGCGAGGGCCGGCGGCGCGGTAGGGTTGCGCCGACTGCCCCGCCTCGGCCGGCTTTCAGCGGGCGGCGGCGCCTTCTAATCACAATGGGGTACCGATGAACAGAACGCGCTATTCGCTTCCGATCGCAGTGCTGCTGTGCGGCGCGCTGCTCGCCGGATGCGGCGGCGGCTCGTCCTCGAGCAGCAAGTCCAGCTCGACGCCTGCGCAGGGGGCCTCGACGGCCGGCTCGAAGACCCCGAGCGGCGCTCCCGCCGCCGGCAGCCCGGAAATCAAAGAAGCCATCGCGGAGTGCAAACAGATCATCCAGTCGCAGTCGAAGCTCCCCGCGAGCGCGAAGACGAGGCTGGAAGGCGCCTGCGAACAGGCGGCCAAAGGCAACACGAACGCCGTCAAGCTGGCCGCGCGGGAAGTGTGCGAAGAAGTGATCGACAAGTCCTCGGTGCCGAACGGCAGCGCCAAGGAAGCGGCCCTCAAGGCCTGCAGGAAATAGCGGTCAGCCGATCCCTTCGAGGAACGGCACGAGCCCGGCGTAGAAGGCGTTGCCGTCGATGTTCCCTTCGGGTTCGGCGGCCGCCGGATCGTTGTGCGCGTATTCGCCTTCCCTGTCGATCAGCGTCAAGTTCGCCGACGGGATCCCCGACTGGGCCGCGAGGATTTCGGCGGAGGTCAGGACGCTGCCGCCGAACACTTTGTCCAGTTCCGAGGAGATCGCCAGGATCTTCAGGCTGCTCGGCAGTTCGTGCCCGTGGATCGCGTGCTCCCCCAGCACTTCCTGCGCCGGATTCGAGTTGCCCTCGGCGACGGCGCCCGTGTCGATCGTGAGACGTTCGGGGAAGTACCACTCGTCCCCGTCGGCCTGCTTGGTGGCGGTGCCCGCCAGCATTTCGGCGTAGCGTCGCAGCGGTGACAGCGCGCCGCTTCCGTTCCAGCCGACGAGGCCGTCTTCCCTCGCCGTTTCCTCGAGGCCCGCGCCGGCGTGCACCTGCGCCGCGACGAGCGTCGGCGGTGAGCTGCCGACGTTCACGCCGTAGCCGAACTCGGCTTCGTTGGTGACCGCGATCAGTTCGCCTTTTTCGTTTTTCGGCTTGAGGTTGGACGGCAGCAGCGAGAAGTCCTCGGCGAGCGAGGCTTCTTGCGGCGACTGCACCGTCGATTGCGCCCCGAGTGAGGAGAACAGCCCGAGGAAGGGCGAGCCGATCCCGCCGAACGACAGCCACGGGCTGCCTTTGGAGAGTTTCGTCAGCTGTTCTTCGGCCCGTTCCTTGGTGACCGGGGTCGGCGAGCTGCCGCCGTCGTCGTAGACGAGTCCCGACAAGCCCGTCGCACCCGGGACGCCCGCGAAGTCCCAGGTGGCATAAGCGGTCACGACAGAACCCCCGAGCGAGTGGCCCGCGAGCGCGACCTTGCCGCCCAGGCCTTTGGCCGATTCGATCACCGTGTGCAGGTCTTCGACCGCGACGTTCATGCCCCATTCACGTGCGAACGAGACGCGTTCGGAGGGGATCAGCGTCATGTGCGGCCTCGGCTCACCCGCTTCGGTGAGGTAGCCGAGGTAGTAGTGGAAGACCTCCTGCGGGGTCGCCTGGCCGGCCTTCGCGCGCTTCAGCAGAGACTGGTCCTCGAGCAGGTTCTCGCGCCGTTCGACCGACCACACCTGCCAGTCGCCGAGGCGTTCGACGAGCGATTTGGCGAACGGGACGATGTAGGCGGCGCCGGCCGACGTGCCCGGCACGAACACGAGCACGTTCTTCGCCGTGCGGCGGCCGACCTTGATCACGCCGACGCGGTTCAGGTCGAGGTTGTGAGGGAGGTGCGACCCGGGCAGGTTGAACGCAGCCGGCGTACCGGGTGCGGGTGGCGCCGGCATCCAGATGCGCTTGACCTTTATCGGCGGCGTCACCGTCGCGCCCGCGACCGCGGAGAAGGCGCCGCCGAGCAGCGTGGCAAGGACTGCCGCCAGCGCCACACGCGCCGGCCTGGACCAGATCGTTCCCATTCCCCTCGCTCCTATCCCGTGACCATTCGGTCGAATGCGGGGCGCGAGGCGCCCCCTCCTCGCGACAGACCGTACCACCGGCGCGGCGCGGGAGCGCGGTCAGCCGGCGCCGTCCTCGCCCTCGTCCTCGCCGGCGTACAGCGACTCGGAGGCGAGCATCTTGCCGGCTGCGTCGAACAGCTTGATCTCCAGCAGGTCCTGCCGGTAGTCGTCCGGTGCGATCAGCGTGAAGCGCTCGTCGAGGACCGCGCACTGGTCGACGGCAAGTCCCGCCAGCTCCGCCGTCGCGACGGCTCCGCCGGAGACCAGCGGTCTGCCCCAGACGAGCGTCATCGCGGCGACGGCGCCACCCTCGCCGCGCCAGCTGCCGATCACCTCGTCGCAGATGTCCAGGCGCCAGTCCGGGTTGCGCTCGGCGGTCTCCTCGGTGAAGTCGACCTGCACGGCGAAGTCGCTCGGCTCGCCGTCCTCGCCGCCGGGCAGGTAGCGGACGTAGCCGAACAGCTCATAGCCGCCGGCGGTCGCCGCCGTCGCCGGAACGTAGCTGCGCCCGTGCCAGCTGCGATCGGGGAACCAGTTGATCGCCTCGGGCTCGCCGATGTCCTCGGGCTGGCCCTCGAGTGCCGCCGCCGCCGCGAGGAACTCCTCGCGCAGCCGTTGCTCCCAGCGCCCGTACGGCAGGGCGTCCTGGGGCGGCTCGGCAGCGAAGCGGGGGACGAAGCGTTCCTCGGGTGGCATGCGACGCGGAGCCTATTCGTGTCGGGAGCAGGTGGGATCGCCCACGGCGCCGTTCCCGGGCGCTACGCCTCCCGGAGCATCCGCGCGGCGTCCTCGGGCGCGACGATGTTGAGGTTCAGGTCGGTCGACAGCTCGAGCCCGGCGAGATGCGTGAGCCGCGGCATCACGTCGATTCGCCACGAGAAGTCGCCGGCGCCACGCGGCGCCGTGCGCACCCACATGTTCAGCGGCGGGCTCGAACCCAGCCGCCGGGCGAGGCGCTGCAGACCGTCGTGCAGCAGCGCCGCCCCGGTCGGCCCATCCTCCTCGAAGCGAGCGCGCGGCGTGCGGGGTGCGAGCATCAGCTGGAAGGGCAGGCGCGAGCCGAACGGAGCGAGCAGCACAGCCTCCTCGTCGATCGCGACGATCCGCTCGCGGCGGCGGACCTCCTCGGCGACCAGGTCACCGAGCAGGTTCTGGCCCATCGTCCGGGTCGTGTACGCGGCGGCGCGCTCGCGCTCGCGGGCGATCGCGGCGGGCACGAAATCGAGTGCGTAGAGCTGTGCGTGCGTGTGCGGCAGCGACGCCCCCGCCTCGCGGCGCTCGTTGACGATCAGCTGCACATACGCGGCGTCGGAGTGCACGCGCATCCTCGCCCTCCAGACCTCCAGTGCGCCGATCACCTGCTCGACCGGCAGTTCGGCCAGCGACAGCACCGATTGCGGGCCGTTGATGATCACCTCGTGCGCGCCGGTTGCGGGCAGCGTCGCGAACAGCTCCGGGAGGCGGCCGCCCTCCTCAGGCTCCTCAACGACCGCAGCCGCGCCCTCGCGCGGAGGGTCGAGCGCCGGATACAGGTTCGGCACCACGCGCACGGTCCAGCCCGGCCCGTTCGCCGCGCCGCCGCCGGGGCGCACCGCGTAGAGCTCCGGCGGGGTGCGATCCTCGTGACCCTCCGCAAAGGGGTCGCCCGACGGGTCGATCGGGTCCGCGGGCGTGCAACGCGGCTCTCCACCGGGCCGGCGGGAGCGCTCCCCGGCGACGATCGTCCGGTGCCCGCTGAGCGGGTCGATGCGCAGTTCCGGCATCGACTCAGCTCAGCGCGTAGCGCGCCACGTCGCGTTCGAGCTTGGACGCCTGCAGGTAGGGACCCTGGTGGATGTACTCGCCGCCCTGACGGTTGAAGAACACGGTCACCGGAGTGAACGACGAGTCGGTGACGGCAAGCCCCGCCTGGCCGCCGGCATCGAAGTAGCTGGGATAGCTCACCGGAAAGGAGCGTAGGAAAGCGACGGCGTTTCCGTGGTCGTCGTTGGAGTCGATGCCGACGAACGCCACCTGGCGCCCGCGCGCGAGGGACACCTGCTGGAAGACGCCGGACTCAGCGCGGCACGGGGCACACCAGGAGGCCCACTTGTTGACGACGAGCGGCGTTCCCCGCAACGATGCCAGCCTCGCTCGCAGAGCCGGCAGGCCGCCCGGCAGGATCTTCGCGGCCTGGTCGTGCAGGGTGGCCAGCCGCGCCGGTGAGCCGGTGAGCCTGGAGCGCATCTGGGCGAGCGTCAGCTGCGAGGCCGCCGTCGAGGGAGAGCCGCCCCCCATCTGCAGCAGGCCGACGACCACGAGGGCTGTGACGGCGAGCAGGGCGACGACGATGGCCAGGCGCTGGGGCGTCACGCGCAAAGCGTCGCAGATGCGTCCAGGACGCCCGCCTTATGTCCCGCCCCGACGTGCTATATCCTGAGTCGTGTAAGCCGGAGCGCCGAGGGGCACCCGGCGAACGGCGCCCAGGCGGGCGCCAGCCGTCTCGAGCCGCGACGAAGATCCTTTCGCCGGCGGCTGTCTCGAAGTCCAGAGCCTCTATGGCCGAGTCCACCTCAGTGGCCCTCGCGGCCGCGACCATTCCAACTTCCGCCGATATCGCGCGGGCGGAAAAGCTCGTTCGCGAGCGCTTCCTGCACGAGGGCGAGGACCCGGCCGTCGCACTCGCGGAGGGCACCCCGCGGCGGCGTGCGCTCGACAGCGCGCTCGCGGAGCTCGCCGAGAACCCGAAGGCGAAGATCCCGTCCACCGAATGGCGCCGCGAGTTCTCGCTGCTGCTCGGACTCGAGCGCATCCTCTCCGAGGAGGAGCCGAAGCTCGCCGACGGCACGACCCTCTCCGCGCACCAGGTCGACGCGCTGTCGGGCACGCTCACCGCACTGCTCGCCGAGGCCCAGCGCACGCTCGACGGCGCGGACTCCTCCTCGGCGTCCCCCGAGCTGCTCGCCTCGGCCGACATCCTCGGCCCCGACGAGCCTCCGCCCGGCGACTCCGATGTCTCACCGGAGACGAACGGCGCCGGTCGCGAGGACGAGGACGAGCCTGAGGAGGACGACGAGGACGAGGAGGAGGACGAGGAGGAGGACGATGATCTCGGGCCCGTCCAGCGCGCCGCTCCGGACGAGGACGACGAGGACGAGGAGGACGAGGACGACGAGGACGAGCCTGAGGAGGACGAGGACGACGAGGAGGAGCGCACCGAGACGGAGTCCGACGAGGAGCCGCGCGACTGGGTCGAGGACGAGGACGAGGAGGAGACGCTCGGCGAGCAGCCGGAGGACCCGAACGCAGCCAAGCGCTTCTGGTTCGAGCACGCGACCGGCGCCGGCAAGACCGTCGCCGCGCTCGGCTTCGTCGAGGCCACACAGACCGGCGGCGTGCTGATCCTGACCCACCGGCGCAACCTCGTCGACCAGTTCCTCGGCGAGCTGCGCGACCGCGGCTACTCCAAGCGCATCAGCAAACCGTTGCTGCAGGGCGAGGATTCGGGCAGCGGACCGGTCACGGTCGAGACCTACCAGTGGTTCGTCCGCAACGCCGGCAAGATCTCGAGCGCCTACACGATCGTGATCTGCGACGAGGCGCACACCGCCCTCGGCGAGAAGACGAGCGGCGCGATCCGCAACTGGACAGGTCCGATCTTCATCGGCATGACCGCGACGGGCGCTCTGATCGCCCGTCACGTCACCGACCTGTTCCCCACGCAGACCTCGCGCTTCGACCTTGCGCTCGCGGCCCGGCGCGGCGTGATCGCGCCGTTGCGATGCGTGCGGATCTCACCCGGCGTGGGCGTGCGCACGATCGCCAAGGTGCCGCTGCGCCGCGGCGAGATCGACACCGAGTTCGACCAGGACGAGCTGGCCAAACTGCTCGACCAGCAGCCCTTCAACATGGCCGTGGCGAACCTCTACAAAACCCGGTTCAACGGTGTTCCCGGCGTCGTCTACGCCGCCGGTGTGCGCCACGCCTACAACCTCGCCGAAGCATTCCGCGCCGAGAACATCAAGGCACAGGCCGTCTCAGGCGAGACGCCCAAGCGCGAGCTCGTCGAGATCCTCGCCCGATACGAGCGCGGCGACATCGACGTGCTGATCAACGCGCAGCTCCTCGCCGAGGGCTGGAACAGCCCGCGCGCGACCGTCTGCGTGCACCTCGCCCCGACTGCGTCCAAGCGCATCTACCAGCAGCGCGTCGGGCGCGTCACGCGGCGCCACCCCGGCAAGGAGGCGGGCCTCGTCGTCGACTTCGTGCACCCCGCCACGAAGCACGACGACCCGGTCGTCACGCTGCACTCGCTGCTCGATCGCGACGTGTACCGCGGCGGGGCGATCGTCGTCGGCCCGGTGCGCCGCGGCCGCGGCCGGCGGATGCGCGTCGAGCGCCGCGTGCTGCCCGTCTGCGCGGAGGAGGAGCGCCGCTTCGCAGTCTTCGAGCGCGAGCTGTGGCGGATCGCGGTGGAGCATCTCGACTATGGCGAGCAGCACCTGTGGGCCGCGCTGGCCGGTGCCCGCGTCGCCCCCAACGGCTGGCGGCGGGCACGCGCGATGCTCCACTTCGACCGTAACGGCGAGCTCAAGGGCCGCTTCCTGATCGAGGCTGTCAAGCGCAACAAGAACCCGCAGCTGCGCCTGCGCGCGCTGACCGACATCGCCGCCCTGCGCGACCCCGACGCGTTCGACGAGGCGATCGACATCATCGGCGGCTGGCCCCGCGACGAGCGCAAGGAGGCGACGAAGATCATGCTGCGGGCGCTCGTCGAGCGCCGCATCGGCCGTCGCGACCAGGCGAACGCCTGGATCTGGCGCCTTGCGGAGTACACGCGAGACGTCCACGAGGAGTACGCCGTGCAGCGCTGGCCGGAGACCAAGCGGCTGCTCGGGCTGCTCGTCAACTCGGCCGGCGGGGCCCACGCCCGCAACGCGCGCCGGCTGATCCACGCAGCTCGCAAGCAGGACCGCCGACTCGCCGCCGCGCTGCTCGCCGCTGCGCTCGCGCACACGCCCGAGGCCGAGGAGGCCCTGCGCGGCGCCCGCACGCGCATGGCACGCAAGCCGCCCGCTCTGGCGCGCGAACTTCTGCGCAACTTCCCGAAGCGGCGGGCGCGCAACGCCCGTCGCCGGCGCAAGGGCGCCAACAGGGGCCCGGCCAACGGCAACGTCCAGGAGGCGCTCGGCGCGGAACAGGCCGGGCGCTCCGGTGAGCCGGTTCCCGCCAACTCCAACGGGGCGAACGGCAGAGGCTCGCGGGGCCGCGGCCGGGGCCGGGGGCAGACCGAGAAGGGCGCCGGCGCGCGCGACGGCCGTGAGCGCTCGCCGGGCGAGACCGGCTCGAGCAACGGCGACTCCGCCGAGGACCCCCGGCAGGTCGCCTAGCTCCCTTCGCGGGCTGGCAGCAACGCACGGCGATGCAGCGACGGACGGAACCCAGCGCGCGCCCGCGCGCGGTGAGACCTGCGATCGGCGCCATCGCGGCGCTGCTGGCGAGCGCCGCGGCCCTCTGGCCGGGAGCCGCCGCGGCCTCCCCGAGGATCGCCTCGGCGCAGGATCCGGTCCCGGCACCGGTCGCGAACCCGTGCCACCGCCGCCGGGCGCACCTGCGCTGCCCGGACCTGCTCATGTCCGCTCCGCGCGACTTCGAGTTCGACCGCTCGACGATCGGTGGACGTGTCCTGCTGCGCGCGACCAGCGCGCTCGACAACCGCGGGCTCGGGCCGATCGAGCTGAGCGCCCACCGCCGGGCCCACCACCGCTGGCGCTCCTTCCAGGCGATCTACGACCGGCGCGGGCGCCGCCACCTGTTCGCAACCCGCGCTTCGCTCGTCTTCAAGCACGTCTCCGGAGAGCGTTACGGAGTCGGCTACGTCGGCGGCGCTAGCTACTGGAAGCTCGGGCACCTCGCAGCCTTCCAGCTGTGGTCCGTCGGACCGCGACTTCGGGCCCGGCGGCTCGTCCGCACCGGCCCCAAGGTCGACTACTGCCTGCGCGACCTGACCCGGACGAGCCCGTCGTCGCGCTCGCCGGCGGCGCCCGTCTACGGTGCATGCAACGAAGATCCGAACCTCCGTCACGACGTCTTCGGCACGTCGGTGGGCTGGACGGACAGGTACCCGTACTCCTATCCGGAGCAGTGGATCGACGTGAGTGCGCTGCGCGGCCGTTTCGCGTTCGTCCAGATCGCGGACCCTCGCCACCTTTTCCACGAGACGAACGAGCGCAACAACGTCTCCGAGACCTACGTGCAGCTCCCCTCCGGCCGCGTGCTCGGGCACCGCGTCGGCGTCTCGCGGGCCTGAGCGTTCAGGAGCCTCCGGCGCTCTCGCTCGGGCGTCCGCCGACGGCGTTCATCAGCGACCTGCCGAGCCGCGACGACAACGCCGCGGGGTTCTCGAAACGGCCCTCTGCCTTCACCAGCCGAGCCGATCCGGCCGGATAGCGCCGACGCGCCCAGGGCGAGCCCGGTCGCGCCAGGCGCAGCGCCGCGAGAAGGCTGACGGGCACGACGAACAGACCGATCGCGCCGAGCATGATCCGTCCCTTGAGGATCGCCACGGCAGCCAGCGCCAGCGACGCGCCGATCGCCGCGCTGACCGTGATCGCCGAGCCCGGGTCGTCCAGTTCGAACGGCCGCACGCCGAGTACGACCAGCAGTCCCACCGTCGAGACGATCGCCACCGCCTCCAGCGAGCTTCGGCCCTCGGCGCGCCAGTACACGTCTTCCATCCGCGTCCACAGCGCGAACTCGTCGAGCGTGAACCCGGCGCCGACGCCGAACGCGCCGGCGACGATCCCGCCCCACGGGGCGTGGAGGTGCAGCCCGATGCCGATGAAGCCGCTGGCCAGCATCAGGAAGATCCCCCACACGAAGTGGTGCAGGTGCGTTCCTCCAGCGGTCTCGACGCCGCCCGGCCACCACGTGAAGCGCCGTGTCATTCGCGCGCTCGTGCGGATCGTCAGGAACGCGATCAGCAGCGCCGCGAGGCAGACGAACGCCCGCTGGCGCCCGTCATCGGCGATCACCAGATCGTAGATGTGACCGATCGGGAACAGGCTCGCCATCCTCCGGCTTATATCGGCGCGTGTGCCGCGCGGGCTTAGCCCGGCGCCCGCAGGTGCACCTCGCCCGAGCCGAGCGCCGTCTCACCGCCGCCGTCGAGCGCCACGAGCAGGCGCCCGTCGCCGTCGATGCCCTGCGCGACACCGCTGCCGCCGGGGGAGCGGGTGGACGCCCCGACGGGTCCGGCTGGGGCGGGCGCTACCGGGGTGGACCACTCGATGCGTCGTCCGCGCAGGGCGTCGCGCTTGGCCCAGGCGGCCAGTGTCTGCTGTGGCGGCTCGCCGAGGCGGCGCGAGAGCGACGCCAGCAGGCTGTCGAGCAGCGGCTCGAGCTCGCTCGGCGAGAGCCCCAGTGTCGCGGCGGTGGGGCGCAGCTCGACAGGCAGGTCCTCGAGGTCCACGGCCGCGTTGAAGCCGATGCCGAGCACGGCCCAGCCTTGCTGCGGGCGCGCCTCGATCAGGATCCCGGCGAGCTTGGCCAGTCCGGGCGGGCGCTCGAGCACCACGTCGTTGGGCCATTTGATCGATGCCGCTCCGCGCCGCTCGGCGCCGGGGGCCTCGTCGACGGCGTCGCAGACGGCGACGGCCGCGGCGAGCGGCAGCATCCGCGGCGCCGGCGCGAGGATCAGCGTCATCAGCAGCGCGCTGCCCGCGGGCGCCGACCAGCTGCGCCCCTGGCGGCCGCGTCCGGCGCTCTGCTCGGCGGCCGTGACGAGCGCGCCGTGTGGAGCGCCGGCCGCCGCCAGCGCGCGGGCTCGCTCGTTCGTCGAGTCCGTCCGCCTCAGATGCAGCCTCGGGCTGCCGAGCACGGGCGCCGCCGCGCTCATCCTCTGAGCACCAGCAGCTCGTCGTGGGGCCCTGCCCCGAGCAGCTCCGCGGCCGAGCCGCGGTTGACGGCCAGCGCCAGCATTCCCAGACCGTCCTGGTAGAGCAGCAGGCCGCCGGAGGGCACCTCGGCGAACGTGCGCGCGACGGTCGCGTGGTGGAGGGTCCCGCCACAGCGGACGGACGCCCCGTCGCCGAGCTCCAGCCCGAGCTCGGCGAGCTGGTCGATCTGCCCGTCGAGGATCAGGTTGCCGAACGTGTCTTGGTGGAGCACGTGAAGCTCCAGCCCCTCGGGTCCAACGACCGCGACCGGCATGCTCAGGCGCCGCAGCCCGCCCGGATCGAGCGGCTCGCCAAGCTCGGCGAGCGCGGCCCCGTCGGCCAGCGCAGCGGCGACCGGGGCGAAGATGTCGCGGCCGTGGAACGTCGCGGAGACGGGCTCCAGGCGCTCATCGCTGTGTTCCACCTCGACCGCCTCAGCCACCCCGCCGAGTCGCTCGCAGACCGCCGTCAGCAGGCCGTTGTCGGGACCGACCAGCAGCCGGTGGCGCTCCACGGTGCGCAGCGCCACCGCGCGGCGCCCGCCCGCGCCGCTGGTGCCGACGCCGGGATCCACGACGGCGAGGATGATCGCGTCCGGCAGGTACGGGAGCGTCGCGCGCAGCACAATCGCACCGGCGTGCACGTCGTGGCGGGGGATCGAGTGCGTCAGGTCGATCACGCGGGCCGGCGGGCAGCGTCGCGCGATGACCGCGTGGCAGACGCCGACGAACTCGCTGCCGACGCCGTAGTCGGAGAGGAACGCGATGACCGGCGCCGTCACGGCTGCGTGCGCTGACCGTCGGCCGCGTCGGCGAGCAGCGCCTCGACGATTCCCTCGACGTCGTGGCGCTCGGCCTCCAGATGCGGCTCGAGCCCGTGCTCGCGCAGCGCGTCGCTGGTGACGGGGCCGATCGAGACGATCCTGCTCGCCTGGCTGATCGCGCCGGCCCCGCCGGCGGCCTCGAGAAAGAAGCGCACGGTCGAGGACGACGTGAAGGTGATGTAGTCGGCACACACCGCCTGCTCGATGACCCCCGCCTCGGGCGCCTCGGCGACGGTCTCGTAGACGTCGAGCAGATCGACCTGCACGCCCTTGGCGGCGAGCGCCTCCGGAATCACCTCGCGCGCCTGCGAGGCCCTCGCGATCAGCGCCCGCCGTACCGCCAGTCCGTCGAGTGCCTCCACGAGCGACTCGGCGACGGCGCGCTCGGGCACGATGTCCGCGCGGATCCCCCGCGCGGCGAGCGCCGCGACGGTGCCGGCTCCGATCGCCGCGATGCGCGCGCCCGCCAGAGAGCGCGCGTCGCGGGGCGGCTCGCCCGCGGCGAGCCGTGCGAACAGGCCCTCCACGCCGTTGGCGCTCGTCACGCAGACGAGGTCGTACGGGGACGGGTCGAGCGCCGGTCCCGGCAGCATCCGCACGAGGATGGCCGGCGCCTCGAGCACCGTTGCACCCAGCTCGCCGAGGACGCGCGCGAGCCCGCTCGACTGCGCGCGAGCCCGCGTCACGGCGACCGTGCGCCCGGCCAGCGGCGGCGGCTCGCGCCAGGCGAGCTCTGAGGCGAGGGCGGCGACGGCGCCGACGACCGTCACCGACGGGGCCATGACGCGCTCGCGCAGCGCGAGCTCGGCGATCGTCTCCAGCGTGCCGCTGATCGTTCGCTGCCGGGGAAGCGTGCCGGCTTCGACGACCGCCGCCGGCTCCGAGCCGGGGCGCCCCGCGTCGATCAGCCGTTCGGCGATCACCGGCAGCGCCGAGACGCCCATGTAGAAGACGAGCGTCCCGGGGAACGCCGCGAGCGCCTGCCAGTCGATCGCCGCCTCGTGGTCCTCTCCCTCTCCGCCGGTGCCCTCGCGGGTGTGCCCGGTGACGAGCGCGACGGCCGTCGAGAGGCCGCGGTGGGTCACGGGTATCCCCGCGTAGGCCGGCGCGGCGAGCCCCGCGGTGAGACCCGGGACGACCTCGAAGGGAATGCCGGCGGCGCGCAGCGTCAACGCCTCCTCGCCGCCGCGGCCGAAGACGAACGGGTCACCGCCCTTCAGGCGCACGACGCGCCTGCCCCGGCGCGCGTGCTCCAGCAGCAGCTCTTCGGTTCGCTCCTGCGGCACCGCCTCGCCGCCTCCCTGCTTGCCGACGAACACCAACTCGGCGCCGGCCCGCGCCCCGTCGAGGACGCCCGGCCCGACCAGACGGTCGTACAGGATCACGTCGGCGCTCGCGATCACCTCGAGCGCGCGGGCACCGAGCAGACCCGGGTCGCCGGGCCCGGCTCCGACGAGGAACACCCGTCCCGCCCCGCCGCCCTCCGGCTCAGCGGTCATCGCCGGCCATCTGCCTCGCGCCGGCCAGCAGCTCCTCGGCTCCCATGGCGCGCAGCCGTCCGGCCATGGTCGCGCCGAGCGACTCGGGCTCGTCCTCCTCGCCCACCAGCTCGTCGCCGACCCAGGCCGCCCCGTCGGGCAGCCCGACCCAGCCACGCAGGCGCAGGCCGCCTCCCGCGATCAGCACGGCGTGCGCACCCAACGGCGTGTCGCAGTCGGCGTCCAGGCCGGCAGCGAGTGCCCGCTCGGCGCGCAGGCACGCGAAGGCCCCCGTGTCGCCGATCGAGCGCACCGCGCTACGCGCCTGCTCGTCGCCGGCTCGGCCCTGCAGCGCGAGCGCGCCCTGCCCGGGGGCGGGGACGAAGCGTCGCGGGTCGAGCGTGCCGCCCGCCTCGCGCTCGCGCCCGAGCCTCAGGAGGCCGGCGCGCGCGAGCACGATCGCGTCGAGGCGCTGTCCGGGGTCGGCGAGCTTCTCCAGGCGCGTGTCGACGTTGCCCCGTACTGCGACGACATCGAGATCCTCGCGCGCGGCGCGCAGCTGCGCGACGCGCCGCAGGCTGCTCGTCCCCACGCGCGCGCCCGGCGCCAGCGCGTCGATCCCCTCCGCGCCGCACAGCACGTCCTCGGCGGGGGCCCGCGGCGGCGTGCCGAGAAGCACCGTGCCCGCGGCGAGATCGCCCGGCACGTCCTTGGCCGAGTGCACGGCGAGATCGATCCGCTCGTCGAGCAGCGCCTGCTCGAGCTCATCGACCCACCGGGACTTGTCGGCGGCGCCGGCGCCGGTGTCACCGCCGGTGACGATCGGGACGATCTCGGGGGCTCCCGCGGGGATCATCCCGGCGATCAGCTCGGCCTGCGCGAGCGCCAGGGCGCTCCGCCGGGTCCCGATCCGCATCAGCGCTGGTTGCGCCTCGCGGGCGCCGCGCGGCGGCGCTCCAGGTCGTGCACCTCGGCCAGCTCCTCGCCCGCCGGCGCCTCGGCCGCATCCTCGCGCAGCCCGAACAGCTCGCGAACGAGCTCGAGGCTCGCGTGGCCCCGGTCGCCGTCGAGGCTCCGCAGGCGGATCGTCGGCTCGTGCAGCAGCCGTGTCATGACGGCTCTGGCGATCGCCTCCACGCGCGCCACGTCCCGCGAGGAGGCCGAGTCCCAGCGTCCGGCGTTCTCCGCCAGCACCTGCTCGACGATCGCATTGCCGTGCTCGCGCAGCGCGCCGACGGTCGGCAGCGCGTCGAGCTGCCCGAGCCAGCGGGCGAAGCGGTGGATCTCCTCCTCGACGATCTCCAGCGCCCGGGGCGCCTGATCGGCGCGCGAGCTGAGGTTGCGCGCGACGAGCGCCTGCAGGTCGTCCATGTCGTAGAGCGTCACGCCTTCGAGCTCGCCGCACGCCGGATCGATGTCGCGCGGCACGGCGATGTCGATCAGCAGCAGCGGCCGGCCCTTGCGCTGAGCGACGACCATCTCGAGCTCCTCGCGTCCGACGATCGGGTGTGGCGAGGCCGTGGAGGACAGCACGATGTCGGCCGCCAGCAGCTGCTCGGGCAGCTTCTCGAGGCCTACGACCGTGCCGCCGAATCGCTGCGCGAGGCTGATCGCGCGGTTGGCGTGGCGGTTGGCGACGAAGATCGTTCCCGCGCCCTGCTCGGCGAGCGCACGTGCGGTCAGCTCGCTCGTCTCACCGGCGCCGAGGATCACGACGTGGCTCGCCTGCACGTCGCCGAGCACGCTCAGCGCCAGGTCGACGGCCACCGAGGGGACGCTCACGCGGCTCGCGCCGATCGTCGTCTCCGAGCGCACGCGCTTGCCGGTCGTGAGCGCCGCCGCGAACAGGCGGTTCGATAGCGGCCCGGTCGCGCCGGCCCCCATCGCCGCCTCGTGGGCGCGGCGCACCTGGCCCTGGATCTCGGCCTCGCCGACGATCATCGACTCGAGCCCGGCCGTGACGCGGTAGAGCTGGCGAGCGGCGTCGCAGTTGCGCGGCGAGTAGATCGCCTCGGCCAGCTCCGTCGGGCGGATCCCTGCGCGGCGCGCGAGCAGCCCGAGCACGTCGGCCTCGGCCTGAACGGGGTCGCCGACGACGAGGTAGACCTCGGTGCGGTTGCACGTCGAGATCACGACCGCCTCGCGGACCTCGTCGGTGGCTGTGACCGTGCGCGCGAACTCCTCGGCCTCGCTCTCGCTGAAGGCCAGCCGTTCGCGCAGCGAGACCGGCGCGGTCTTGTGCGAGATCCCCAGTGCGAGCAGCTCGCTCATGGCTGTGACGGCTCCCGCTCGTGCCCGCCGGGCTGCTGCTCGAGCTGCTCGAGCAGCTCACCGAGCTCGCGCTCGGTGCGGCTCATGCGGATCGCCATGATCGCGACGTACACGAGCACCATCGCGAACAGCACGATGTAGGCGGCCGCGACGTACTTGCCGGCCGTGTGCAGCGGCAGCGCCGGCAGCTGTGCGAGCAGCGCCATCAGCCGACCGTCCCCGGCGCCGAGCCGGCTCCGAAGCTCGGCGCGAGCGTCTCGGGCTGCCCGCTCCCGGGCCGCTGAGCGCCTTCGGGCAGCGCGCTCGGCGCGGCGCTGCGCCCGCGCGTGCCGGCGGTCTCTCCGGCCAGGCGGCGGCGCAGAGCGCGGACCTGCGCCCTGGTGTGCTTCGCGGTCAGCTCGTATTTGCAGAGCGTCGCGTAGAGCAGCGCGATCGCGGCCAGCGAGATCAGGAACGTGAGCCTCATCGGGCCCGGCAGGTTCGAGGTGCTGCCAAGGACGCGCGGGTGCACGAATGCCGTCGACATGCGCACGGCGATGAAGTTCAGCGGCACGAACGCACCTGCCGTGACGGCGAAGACCGACGCGTAGCGCGCCTGGCGCTCGGGGTCCTCGATCGCGAAGCGAAGCGGCTGGTAGGTGGCGTACAGCAGGAACACGATCAGGAACGAGACCAGCGTCGGCTCGTTCCACACCCACCAGTGCCCCCAGGACCCCTTCGCCCAGATCGCCCCGGTGATCAGGGTCGCCAGGCCGAAGATCAGGGCCATGTGGATAGCGACGTAGGAGCGCATGTCCCAGCGCGGGTCGCGCGTGCGCAGATGCTGGATCGCGAACAGGCCCCCGAGCACGAACCCGCACAGCGCGACGATCGCGAGCGGCACGTGGACGTAGAAGATCTTCTGCAGGAACCCCTGTTCGGCTTCCAGTGGCGCATAGAAGAAGGTGAGCGCCAGCGCGGCGGTCATCGCCAGGACTGTTGTGATGCTGAGGGCGCGCAGGCCTTTGCCGTAGGACCGTGAGGCCATTTAGTCCTCCAGGAGGAAGTCGAACAGGGCGTAGGCGATCAGCCCGAAGACCAGATCATAGACCCCGAGCGTGGCCAGCCAGCGACCCGAGGGTCCGGTGCGGTGGGCGTATGCCAGCAGCGGCGCGGTGCAGCGCGCGGCGCCGATCACGATCGGGACGAACAGCGGCAGCGACAGCAGCGGCCCGAGCAGGTCGCGAGCCCGCGTGCGGACCGCCATCGCCGCGACCATCGTCCCGATCACGGCGATGCCCACATCGGCCAGGAGCAGCGTCGCGACGAGGCCGCCCAGCGCCGGTCCGACCGACGGGCCGAGCAGCAGCAGCGAGAACGCGGGCACGGCGACGATCTCGAGCGCCAGCAGATAGACGAGCAGCGTCAGCCCCTTGGCGATCAGCATCGCGCTGCGATCGACGGGCGCGAGCAGGAAGCCGTCGAAGCCCCCCTCCTCGGCATCGGCGACGAACAGCCGGTTGACGCCGAGGATCGCCGCGAACAGGAGCGTCACCCAGAGGATGCCCGAGGCGAGGTCGCCTTCGACGCTGCCTCGGTTGAGCGCGAAGTGAAAGATCACGAAGGTCGTCACGGCGAACAGCGACATCGCCGGCACCGACTCGAGCGTGCGCAGCTCGACGAGCAGCTCCTTGCGCATCACCGCGCCGACGGTGCGTCCCAGCCCGACCCGTTTGGCCATGCGCTGCGCGGGCGGGGCAGCGGCGTCCTTGCCGACGGTCGCGCTCACCGGTAGAGCTCGGTGATCTCGGCGGGGGCGACGGACGTCGCGGCGGCGAGCAGCGCGGGGCGCCCGGCCCGCAGCCCCAGCACCACGTCCGCCTCGGCTAGACCGCGCCCCGGGTCGTGGCTGGCGACGACCCGCGTGCGTCGCGAGGCCGGCCCGATCAGCGGCGAGACCAGCTCGATCGCCGCCGGGTCGAGGTTCGCGTAGGGCTCGTCCAGGAGCAGCAGCTCCGGGTCGTGCAGGACGGCTCTGGCGACGGCGATGCGCTGGACCATGCCGCGCGAGAGCGTTCGCAGCGGCTCATCGGCGCGCCTTGACATCGCGACGGCGTCGAGCAGCTCGGCGATGCGCTCCTCGCCGACGCCGTGCAGGCGGGCGTGGTAGCGCAGGTTCTGGGCGGCCGTCAGCTCGCGGTAGAGCAGCGGCTCATGGGCCAGCAGGCCAACCCGGCCGCGGACCGCCCACGCTTCGTCGGGCAGGCCGCTGCCGAGCACACGGACGCTGCCGGCGTGCGGGCGAAGCAGCGTCGCGAGCACTCGCAGAAGCGTCGTCTTGCCGGCGCCGTTGGGGCCGAAGACGACGAGCGTGCGCCCTTCGGCCAGTGTCAGGCAGACCTCGCTGAGGGCGTCCCGCTCGCCATAGCGGCGGGTCAGTCCCTCGACCTCGAGAACGGGCACCGCTCAGGCTCTCGACACCTGCAGCTCGCTGGCGGCCTGGTGCTGTGCGATCAACTCGCGCACCGCCTGCTCGCCGGCGCCCGGCTCCTCGGCTTCGCGAAGCAGGGAGACCGGGTCGGGGTCACCGCCGACGATGCCCTCGAAGAAGACCTTCCGGTCCTGGTAGGTCGGCAGCGTGCCCTTGGCCCAGCCGCGCACCTCGTTGAGCAGCACCGCCAGGCGCGCATAGGGCTCTCCGAACTGCCCTTCGACCTCGCGCTTGATGCGCTTGGCGAGCGCGGGCGAGGCGCCCGCGGTGGAGATCGCGATCGCGAGCGGTCCGGTCCGCACGATCGCCGGCAGGATGAAGTTGCACAGCGGCGGGACATCGACGACGTTGACGAGCATCGCGCGCCGCTCCGCATCGTCATAGACAGCGATGTTCACGTCCGTGTCGTTCGTCGCGGCGATCGCCATGAACACGCCGTCCAGGTCCGAGCGCCCCGCGTACTCCCGCCGCTCCCAGCGGATCGAGCCCTCCTGGGCGTACTCCTGGAGCGCCGGCTCGGCCTCCGGCGCGATCAGCGTCACCTCGCCGTCGCAGGCCAGCAGCCCCTCGACCTTCTCGAGCCCGATCTCGCCGCCGCCGACGACCACGCAGCGCCGCCCGGTCAGCTTCAGGCAGGCGATGTAGAAGGGGGTGTCCAGCATCCCCTGTACGCAGCTCTGGTCGCAGATCCCCTTGCGGAGCTGGCAGACGCACTCCTTACCGGCATAGGCCTGAGCGGGCATGTCTAGAGGTTAGCCCTACGGCTTGGGCAGTCCGCGCCCGAAGACGCGCGCGCCGAGCCGTGCCAGCATGAGCGCGCCGGCGCGCCAGGCGTGCTCGCGGTCTGACTCGCGCTGCGAGCGCAGGCGCGCGACGGCGCGGGCGGCGGAGACCGTCGTCGTGTCATACGGCCCCCACCACAGCCCGCGCATCGACGGCGGGTCCCACGTGATCAGCTTCTCCTGCGCGCAGGCTCGCAGCCCAGCCTGCCCGAGCGTGCGCCCGAGCCCGCTGCCCGCCGCTGCGCCCCACGGGCCGCGCGAGACGGTCGGCCCGGGCAGGTGGTCGTTGAGCCAGACCATCCCCGCGCGCAGCTCGCGCGCGATGCGCGTGCCGCGATAGCGGTCGGCCGTCCAGACGGAGGCGCCGAGACCGTAGTCGCTGTCGTTGGCGCGAGCGATCGCCTCATCCTCCGAGTCGACCGCGAAGACCGCGATCACCGGCCCGCCGATCGGCTCGCGGGCGAGCCGCATGCCGTCCGTGACGCCGCTCAGCACGGTCGCGCCGTAGAACGCGCCGCCGGAGGCCGCGGGACTTTCCAATGGCCCGCCGCAGTGCATCCGCGCGCCCTGCTCGACGGCCTCCTCGACGAGCTCCTGCACGCGCGCCAGGCGCGCCGGCGAGGACAGCGGACCGAGCTGCGTGCGCTCGTCCGCCGGATCCCCGACACGCGAGGCACGTGCTGCGCGCACGAGCCCGGCGAGGAACGGCGCGTAGACATCGCGGGCCACGTAGACGCGCTCGACCGAGCCCCGCGCCTGGCCCGCGCCGGCGCATCCGGCCCACAGCGCTCCGGCGACGGCGCGCGGCACGTTGGCGTCGGCGAGGACCAGCATCGCGTCCTTGCCGCCGATCTCGACAGTCACCTCCTTCTCGCGCGAGACGCAGGCGCGGGCAACCTCGCGGCCGATCGCCGGCGAGCCCGTGAAGAGGATCTTGCCCGCGTCCGAGCGCGCCAGCGCGATGCCCGTTTCGGGGCCGCCGTGCACGATCCGCACGAGCCCCTCGGGCAACCCGGCACGAGCGAGCACGCGACCGATCCGCTCTCCGGCCAGACACGCGCGGGCAGCCGGCTTGAAGGCGACGCCGTTGCCCGCGAGGAGCGCCCCGGCGATCTGCCCGAGCGGCTGTGCGAACGGCGCGCTTCCGGCGCCGATCACACCGACGACGCCGTAGGGCTCGTAGGCGATCCGGCCGCGCTTGGCCACCGCGAGCGAGCGGCTGACCGGGATCTTGCGGCCGCCGAGCACAGCCGCCCCGTCATCGGCTATCCAGCGCAGCGCGTCGATCGCGGCTAGCAGCTCGAGCGCGGCGATCTCGGCACGCGGACGTCCCTGCTCGGCGACGAGCAGATCGGAGAGCTCGTCGAAGTCGTCTATCACGGCCTGCGCCATGCGGTGCATGTAGCGGGCGCGGTCGGCGACGCGCAGCAGCGCCCACAGCGGCTGCACCTTGGCGATCGCCGCGACGACCTCCGGGACCTGCCCGGGCGCCGTCAGGGCGACGCTGCCAAGCTCCGCCCCCGTCGCCGGGTTGAGCGAGGTGATCCGCTGCACGCCCTGTTGGCTGACGGTTGCCATCACGGGCGATTATCCATCCTCACGCCCACGCTCGGAGCGGATCCGCGCGAGACGCGCGGCCAGCTCGGCCTCCGCCTGATCGGGCGCGTAGAAGCGCTGCCCGACGACGCCCTCCGGCGCCAGCTCCTGCGGTCCTACGTGGCCTGGGAGGCGGTGCGGGTTCTCATAGCCGCCGCGATCCTGGCCGGGCCGGGGCCCGGAGCGCAGCCACGGCGGCGCCGGCTGCGCGCCGTTCTCGCGCACGTGCGCCTGCGCTGCGGACAACGCCCGTCCCGCCGCGTCCGACTTCGGTGCGAGCGACAGGTAGATCGCGGCCTGCGCGAGGGCGTAGCGGGCCTCGGGGAGGCCCACGTGCTCGACGGCGTCGGCTGCGGCGGTGGCAACGGACAGCGCCGCCGGATCGGCGTTGCCGATGTCCTCGGAAGCGAGGATCACCATGCGCCGCACGATGAAGCGCGGGTCCTCGCCGCCCTCGAGCATCACCGCCAGGTAGTACAGAGAGGCGTCGGGATCCGAGCCGCGGGTCGCCTTGATCCAGGCGGAGATGTAGTCGTAGTGGCGGTCACCGCCTTTGTCGTAGAGCACGGCGCGCCGTTGCAGCGCGTCCTCGGCACGTGCCACGCCGATCTCCTCCTCGCCGAGCTCGGCGGCCGTCTCGATCGCCAGCTCCAGCGCGTTGAGCGCGGTGCGGGCATCGCCTTCGCTGCGCGTCGCAAGAAATCGCAGGGCCTCCTCAGCCGCCGACGGCTCGCCGGGCGCCGCACGGCGTAGGACCTCCGTCAGCTCGTCGATGCTGAGGGCCTGCAGCGCGTAGACGCGCAGGCGCGAGAGCAGCGCGCCGTTGACCTCGAAGGCCGGGTTCTCGGTGGTCGCGCCGATCAGCGTGATCAGTCCCTCCTCCACCGCCGGCAGCAGCGCGTCCTGCTGGGCCTTGTTGAAGCGGTGGATCTCGTCGAGGAACATCACGGTCGGCGGCCCTCCCGTCTGGCGCCGGTGGGCAGCGCGCTCGATCACAGCCCGCACCTCCGCGCGGCCGGCCTGAACGGCGCTCAGCTCCTCGAACGCCGCTCCCGAGCCGGCGGCGACGATCCGCGCGAGCGTCGTCTTGCCGGACCCGGGCGGCCCATAGAGCACCATCGAGTGCGGGCGCCCCTGCTCGATCGCGGTGCGCAGCGCCGAGCCCTCTGCGAGCAGGTGCGACTGTCCGAGGAAGCCGTCGAGGCTGCGCGGACGGACCCGCGCCGCCAATGGCTGCTCCCCGGCCGGAACCGCTCCGGAGGAGGCACCGGAGTCGCCGGTCTGATTGGCGTCGTCTCCGAAAAGGGTATCCACGTGTCTGAGTATGTCTCGCGCAAACCCGACCGGTGTCCAAGGTTCAGCTGAAGGTGGCCTCTGGGCATTGTCGAAGGTGTAGATTCGGGTTGACGTTGCCATTGGTTCACATCGGACACGGGAGTCGCGGCTAGATGGCTATCGGCGGATCGGAGGCGCTCGAGGTCTCCGAGGCTGCGGGCACTCAGCTCGACTTCCTCGATCTCGGCGGCCAGATCGCCGCGCGCTCTCCGCTGCAGCTGTTCTGGCGTCGCCTCCGCCAGGATCGGGTGGCGCTGGTGTCGGCGGGATTCATCGTGCTGCTGATCGTCCTGGCCGTCGCCGCGCCGCTCGTGATCAAAATCCTCGGCCTGCCTGGGCCGAACGTGCAGAACCTGAACCTGACCGACGAATTCGGCTCTCCGTTGGGGCCGACGTCGGGGCATCCGTTCGGTGTCGACCAGCTCGGCCACGACGTGATGTCGCGCGTGATCTACGGCACGCGCGTATCGCTCGAGGTGGGCATCATCGGCACAGCGCTCTCGACGCTGATCGGCGTCTTCTTCGGCCTCGTCGCGGGCTACTACCGCGGCTGGGTCGACACGGTGATCTCGCGCATGACCGACGTCGTGCTGTCGATCCCGCTGCTGCTGCTCGGCATCGGCATCGGAGCCGCCTGCGCCGTCAAAGGATGTCTCGGCGGCGCGATCCAGCCCGGCCTCCGCGTGATCATCTTCCTGATCGTGTTCGCGACCTGGCCGTACATGGCGAGGATCGTGCGCGGCCTCGTGCTGTCCCTGCGCGAGCGCGAGTTCGTTGACGCGTCACGCGCGCTGGGCGCGTCGGACGCGCGGATCATGGTCCGCGAGATCCTGCCCAACCTGACCGCGCCGATCATCGTCTTCGCGAGCCTGCAGATCCCCTCCAACATCCTGATCGAGGCGGCGCTCTCCTTCCTCGGCGTGGGGATCCGCCCGCCGACTGCGAGCTGGGGGCAGATGATCGCTTCGGCGACCCCGATCTTCAACACGGCGTGGTGGTACATGGTCTTCCCCGGCGCGGCTCTGCTGCTGACGGTGCTGGCATTCAACCTTCTGGGCGACGGGCTTAGAGACGCCTTGAACCCAAGGGGCGCCCGATGAGGGCGCTCGATCTAACAACACAGGAGGCGACTCGATGAGGTCGATTAGAACGGTCGCGGCGATCGCGATCGTAGCTGCGCTTGCGGTGGTGCTCGCAGCGTGCGGCTCAAGCTCGAAAACCTCGAGCAGCGGCAGCGGCTCGGGCAGCTCGGGCAGCATCAGCACCGGCGGGTTCCAGAGTCCCACCACCCAGTCGCTGACCGGGGGCAAGAAAGGCGGGACCCTCCAGGTGCTCGACGAAACCGACTTCGAACACATCGATCCAGGGATCGCCTACTACTCGCTGGACTACGAGGTGGTGTTCGCGACGCAGCGCCCGCTGTACTCGAACAAGCCGAACACGGCCTCCGTGGCGAGCCCCGACATGGCTTCCGGTCCACCGGAAATCTCCTCGGACAACAAGACGGTCACGGTGAAGCTGCGCGAAGGCATCAAGTTCTCGCCGCCGGTCAACCGTGAAGTGACCTCGGCGGACGTCGCCTACGCGATCGAGCGTGGCGCGAACCCGAACGTCGCGAACCCGTACTTCCATGCCTACTGGGACTCGCTGGAAGGCGCCCTGAAGGCGAAAGGCGGTGCGATCTCGGGCATCTCGACACCTGACAAGCACACGATCGTCTTCAAACTGATCGAACCGAAGGCGCAGCTGGTCGCCAACGCGATGGTGATGCCGCTGACGGCCGCCGTGCCCAAGGAGTACGCGGAAAAGTTCGACAATCACAAGCCCTCGGACTACGGCAACTTCCAGGTTGCCACCGGGCCGTACATGTTCAAGAACGACAGCTCGGGCAAGGTGCTCGGCACCGGTTACTTCCCGGGCAAGTCGGCGACGCTGG
Source organism: Solirubrobacterales bacterium (assembly GCA_025963965.1). GTDB lineage: Bacteria > Actinomycetota > Thermoleophilia > Solirubrobacterales > Solirubrobacteraceae > Palsa-744. Next base: position 13,822 of record JAOPZS010000142.1, on the reverse strand, counting down.
TCCGCAACCCGAACTGGACGGCCTCGTCGGACATCCGACCGGCCTACCTGGACGAAATCGCGATCAAGATCGGCGGCACCAACTCGGTGATCGGCAAGCAGGTGCTGGAAGGCACGAACATCGTCGAGAACGAACCGCCTGCACAGTCGAACGTCCGCCTGGCCGCGGAAAAGTACAAGAGCCAGCTGGAGATCTCCCCCGGCGCCGGGTCGCACTACATCGGCGTCAACAACGTGCATGGCCCGTTCAAGAACGAAAACCTGCGCAAGGCGTTCTGGGCGGCGCTGAACCGCACGGCGATGGACAAGGCGCGCGGTGGCAAGCTCGTCACCGACGTGATGACGCACTTCATCTATCCGACGATCCCCGGCTTCGAAGAGGCCGGCGGGTTGAAGGGGCCGACGGGGCCGAAGTTCGACTTCAACGAACATCCCGAAGGCAGCGCGACGGTGGCCGCCAAGTACATGAAGCTCGCCGGTTACCCGTCGGGCAAGTACACCGGCAATGAAACGCTGTCGATCGTCGGGGCGAAGGGCAACCCCGCCGAACAGGACGCCGAAATCGTCAACCAGACGCTCAAGAACCTCGGCTTCCAGACGAAGTTCACGCTGGTCGAAACGGCGACGATGTACGCGAAGTACTGCAACGTCCCGAAAGAAGAGATAGACGTCTGCCCGTCGATCGGCTGGATCGCCGACTTCGGTGACCCGCAGACGGTGCTCGACATCACGTTCAACGGCAAATTCATCAACGCCACCGGGAACGTGAACTGGGGACAGACCAACAACCCCAAAATCAACGCCGCAATGACCGCCGCAGAAAACGTGACGGGCACCGCGGCACGGGCGGCCGCATGGGGCAAGATCGACGAAGAAATCGTCGAAATCGCCGCGGCGGTCCCGTTCGACTGGGACAAGCAGGCGAACATCGAGGGCAGCGGAGTCAAGGGCGTCGGCGACCTCTGGGACGTCGGCGAGTGGGACTACAGCTGGACCTCGCTCAAGTAGCAAGGCTCGGCTGCGGCCGATGTGGACCGGTTTGGGGCTCCGTCGAGGCGACGGAGCCCCAACCTCCGCACCGGAGCCGCTGCATCGCCAGGATCGTGAGACGAACGTGAGCCTCCTCGCAGACACCCAGCCGCCTGCCGCCGAGCGGGGCGGGCGATGACCGGCTACGTGATCCGGCGCGTGGTCTGGGGCATCGCCCTGCTGATCATCGTCTGCGCGCTCACGTTCCTGCTGTTTCGCATCATCCCCACGGGCAATCCGGCGGTCTTGCGGGCCGGGCGCGATCCTCAGCCCCAGCTGATCAAAGAAATCGAACGCGTTCTCGGCCTCGACAAGTCGCTGCCGACGCAGTTCTGGGACTACATCAAGGGCGTGTTCCTGCACTTCAACTTCGGCTACAGCTACTACAGCCAGCAGTCGGTGCTCAGCCTGATCCGCGAACGCCTGCCCGCGACGCTCTCGTTGACGCTCGGCGCGGCAGTCGTCTGGATGGTGGCGGGACTGTCGATCGGCATCATCTCGGCTCTCAAGCGCCGCACGTTCTGGGACCGTGCCTCGATGGGCACCGCGCTGGTGCTGATCTCGGCGCCGGAATTCTGGCTCGGGCTGCTCGCCCTGCTGCTGTTCTCCAACGACATCGGGAAACTCCACCTGTTCCCGGGCGCCGGCAGCTACGTCGGGCTCACAGCCGACCCGTTGAAATGGTTCACCTCGCTGATCATGCCGTGGTGCGTGCTCGCGGCCGGCAGCGCGGCCGTCTTCGCCCGGCTGATGCGCGGCAGCATGATCGAGACGATGGATGAGGACTACATCCGCACCGCGCGCGCCAAGGGCCTCCCGGAGCGACGGGTGATCCGCCAGGGCGTGCGCTCGTCGATCAACCCGATCGTCACGCTGCTCGCGCTGGAAGTAGGCGTGCTGCTCGGCGGCGCGGTGCTGATCGAGTACGTCTTCAACATCCCCGGCGTGGGTCTGCTCGCGTACCACTCGATCGTGCAGTCGGACTTCGAGGTGATCCAGGGCACCGTGCTGCTCGCATCGATGTTCATCATCATCGCCAACATCGCCGCGGACATCGGCTACGCGTATCTGGATCCGCGGGTGAGGTACTCATGAGGCTGGGGTGTGACACGTCGCAGAGCGTGGTGCCGCTTACGCGGCACGTCGCTCTGCGCCGCATCCCACCCCAGCTACCGAGGTGGTTGCGTTGGTGTGGGGCTGCTAAGGGTTGCTGTCATGGCTGAGGCTCTGCTGCGTGTCGAGGATCTGCGGGTCGAGTTCCCCAGCGAGGACGGCGTCGTGCACGCGGTCGACGGCATCACCTATCAGGTCCAGCAGGGCAAGACGCTCGGCATCGTCGGGGAGTCCGGCTCGGGCAAGACCGTCTCCTCGCTGACGACGCTCGGCCTGACGCGCCGCCAGGGCGCGCGGATCTCCGGGCGCATCATGTTCGGAGGCCGTGACCTCGTGTCGCTTCCCGAGGGCGAGCTGCGGTCGATCCGCGGCAACGAGATCGCGATGATCTTCCAGGACCCGCTGTCGTCGCTGCACCCGCTCTACAAGGTCGGCCGCCAGCTCATCGAGGCGCTGCAGGCACACAAAGACATCAGCCGGAGCGCGGCGCGCTCGCGTGCCGTCGAGCTGCTCGGCCTGGTCGGCATCCCCGACCCCCAGCGGCGCGTCGACGAGTACCCGCACGAGTTCTCCGGCGGGATGCGCCAGCGGGCGATGATCGCGATGGCGCTCGCGAACGACCCGAAGCTGCTGATCGCCGACGAGCCCACGACCGCTCTCGACGTAACTGTCCAGGCGCAGATCCTGGCGCTGATGGAACGCCTTCAACAGGAGCTGGGCATGGCGATCGTGATCATCACGCACGACCTCGGCGTCGTCGCCGAGGTGGCCGACGACATCGCCGTCATGTACGCCGGGCGAATCGTCGAGACCGCCTCGGCGGATGCGGTCTTCTCCAGTCCCGAGCACCCGTACACGTGGGGCCTGTTGAAGTCGATCCCGCGGCTGGAGGCCAGCCGCTCCGAGATGCTCGTGCCGATTCCCGGCACTCCGCCGTCGCTGATCAGGCCGCCGTCGGGCTGTCACTTCCATCCGCGCTGCGCCTACGCCCAGCCGGACCACGCCCGCATCGACCCCGCGCTGGAGCCGGTCCCGGACGACCCGAGCCATTTCGTGGCATGCCTGCTCGAGCCCGAGGAGCGCAGACGCCTGTGGGCCGAGCTGAAGGCGGGTCGCATCCCCGAGCAGGCGCTTGCCGACGTCTCCGCGGAGGGCTCGTCGTGATGTCAGACCCGGAGCTGCAGATCGCGCCCGGTCCCGGCGAGCGGGCCGGCGAGGAGCCGCTCGTGGAGGCGCGCGACCTCGTCAAGCACTTCCCGATCACGCGGGGCGTGTTCCTGCAGCGCAAGGTCGGCGCCGTCAAGGCCGTCGACGGCGTCAGCTTCGCGGTGCGCCGCGGCGAGACGCTCGGCATCGTCGGCGAGACGGGCTGCGGCAAGAGCACGACGGCGCGGCTCGTGATGCGGCTGCTCGAGTCGACCTCCGGGCAGCTGACATTCGACGGGCAGGACATCACGAAGGTCAAGGGCGCACCCCTGAAGGCGATCCGCCGCGACGTGCAGATGATCTTCCAGGATCCGTACTCCTCTCTGAACCCCCGCAAGACGATCGGTTCGATCATCAGCGAGCCGTTCGCGATCCACGGCCTGCTGACGGAGAAGGACGAGCGGCGCAAGGCGGTGCAGGAGCTGATGGAGACCGTCGGGCTGAACCCCGAGCACTACAACCGCTACCCGCACGAGTTCTCGGGCGGGCAGCGCCAGCGCATCGGCGTCGCCCGCGCGCTCGCTCTGAAACCGAAGCTTCTGATCGCCGACGAGCCGGTCTCTGCGCTCGACGTCTCGATCCAGGCGCAGGTCCTGAACCTGCTGCGCGACCTGCAGCGGAAGTTCGGGCTGACGCTGATCTTCATCGCGCACGACCTCTCGGTGGTCCGCCACATGTGCGACCGCGTGGCCGTCATGTACCTCGGCAGGATCGTCGAGATCGGCTCGGGAGATGCGCTCTACGCGTTCCCCCGTCACCCCTACACGGGCGCGCTGCTGTCGGCCGTGCCGGTAGCGGATCCGAGCCGCCACGGCGGCAAACGGCGGCTGCTCACCGGCGATGTGCCGAGTCCCGCCAACCCGCCGAAAGCCTGTCGCTTCCACACGCGCTGCCCGAAGGCTCAGGATCTCTGCTCGATCGAGGACCCCCCGCTCGAGGACAAGGGCACCGGCGTGCTGACGGCATGCCACTTCCCGTTGACGCGCGAGGAGGTGGCAGAGATGGGCCTGGCCACGGTCACGCAATCGACGCCCGCGGGTTGAGCGCTCCGGCGGCCAGCCCGGCAGGCGAGGCCGAGGAGCTGCTGCGCAGCCTGATCCGGTTCAACACCGTCAACCCGCCCGGCGTGGAGCGCGCCGCGCAGGAACATCTCGCAGCCCACCTGCAGGCGGCCGGCTTCGAGTGCGAACTGCTCGGCGCCGAGCCCGAGCGGCCGAACCTCGTGGCGCGGCTGCGCGGCGAGCAGGACGGGCCGACGCTGTGCTACCTCGGGCACGTCGACACGGTCCTCGCGGACGCGGCGGCGTGGAGCCGCGACCCCTGGTCGGGCGACCTCGCGGAGGGCTTCATCTGGGGCCGCGGCGCGCTTGACATGAAGAACCAGGTCGCCGCCGAGATCGCGGCGGCGGCCTCCCTGGCACGCTCCGGATGGCGTCCTCGCCGCGGCGAGCTGCTGATCGTGGCAGTCGTCGACGAGGAGACCGGCGGCGAGCTCGGCGCGCAGTGGATCACCGAGAAGCACCCGGAGAAGGTGCGTTGCGATCTGCTGATCAACGAGGGCGGCGGCGCCGTCTTCGAGTACTCCGGGCGGCGCTGCTACGGCGTCTGCTGCGCGGAGAAGGGCGTCTTTCGCTTCACGATCACAACGAGTGGCGTCGCCGGGCACGCCTCGATGCCGGGGATGGGCGAGAACGCGCTGCTGAAGATCGCGCCCGTGCTGGAGCGCCTCGCGGCGCGCCAGCCCGACTACCGCCTGACAGACGTGCCGCTGGAGTTCCTGCGCGGGATCGGCGAGAGCCCCGATGACCCGGCCGGCGCGATCGAGCACCTGCGCGCGGCCGACCCACGCCTGGCCGTGATGTTCGAGCCGATGTTCGGCGTGACCTTCACGCCGACCCGCATCCGCGCCTCCGAGAAGGTCAACGTGATCCCCAGCCGGGCCGAGCTGAAGGTCGACTGCCGTGTGCCGCCCGGGCTCGGGGAGGAGGAGGTGCGCGCCGATGTCGCCGCCGTGCTCGGCGAGCCGGATGGCTGGCGGCTGGACTTCACCGAGCGCGTAATCGGAAACGGCTCACCGGTCTCGAGCGAGCTGATGGAAACGATCGCCGGATGGGTCGGGGAGCAGGATCCTGGAGCGCGGGCGGTGCCGGTCGTGCTGCCGGGCTTCACAGACTCGCGGCACTTCCGCAGGGCCTTCCCGGAGTGCGTGGCCTACGGCTTCTTCCCCCAGCGCCACCAGTCGCTGCTGGAGGGCACGCCGCTGATCCACGGCGCCGACGAGCGCATCGACGTGCGCGACCTCGGTTTCGCGACCGAGCTGTTCCGCGACCTGGCGACGCGGATCCTCGGCTGAGGCCAAGACCGGGAAATACGTCCGCCGGCCGGTGCGGCGGTGCGTTCTCGCGGCGAGGGTGCCGATGGTCCTCGGCGGGCGCACGCCTCGGGTTGCTCGGGCCCAGCCCTCGACATGTCAGTGCAAAACCCGCATAATCGGATCGGTGCCAAGGATGGTGCGTGAAATGGAGGAGGTCGGTAGGTGAGCAAGGAAGCCGCGAGCACGACTGGGCACAGCGCCGCCTCGCACGCCGAAGCAGCGGTGCAGGCAGCGCACCGCGCTGCCGCCCACGCGGGCCACCACGCGGCGGCCTCTCACTCCGCAGCCACGGGAGCGGCGGCCAAACACGCGGCGGCCGCCACGACGGCGCACGCTGCCACCCAGACGGCCGTGCCGGTCGCGCACACCTCGCTCGTGCAGGAAATCCAGAACATCGCCTACAACTGGCAGCCGGTCCTGACCGCGGTGTTCTTCCTCGCGATCATCCTCGTCATGTGGCGCACCCTGAAGGTGATGCCGCGCATCAAGCCGCAGCGCATCAAGCCGGCCTCCAAGCAGAAGGTCTCCTTCCAGGACATCGCCGGAGTCGACGAGGCCAAGTCGGAGCTGCTGGAGATCGTCGACTTCCTGCGAGACCCGAAGGATTTCCAGAAGCTCGGCGCGAAGGTGCCGAAGGGGATCCTCCTGCATGGGCCGCCGGGCACGGGCAAGACGCTGCTGGCGAAGGCCGTCGCCGCGGAGTCCGGCGCCGAGTTCTTCGCCCAGTCGGCAGCCTCGTTCGTCGAGATGTTCGCCGGCCTCGGCGCGGCGCGGATCAGGCGCCTGTTCGCCGTCGCCCGCAGCCACGAACCGGCGATTATCTTCATCGACGAGCTCGACGCCGTCGGCGGCCGCCGCGGCGCTGACATCTCCGGCGAGAAGGACCAGACGCTCAATCAGCTGCTCGTCGAGATGGACGGCTTCGACACCAACGGCCGCGTCGTAGTGATCGCCGCGTCCAACCTGCTGGAGAAGCTCGACCCGGCGCTGCTGCGCCCGGGCCGCTTCGACCGCCAGGTGTTCGTGATGCCGCCGGACGTCAGAGGGCGCCTGGGGGTCCTGCAGGTGCACACCCGCACCAAGCCGATGGGCGACGTCGACCTCGAGCTGGTCGCGCAGCAGACGAGCGGGCTGACCGGCGCCGACCTGGCGAACATCTGCAACGAGGCGGCGATCTTCGCCGCGCGGCGCCGGGGTACCGAGATCACCGCGGGGGACTTCGACTCGGCGATCGAGCGCGTGATCGCGGGCGTTCAGTCCAAGCGGGTGCTGAACGCGCACGAGAAGCGCGTCGTCGCCTTCCACGAGGCCGGGCACGCGCTGTGCGGCGAGCTGCTGCCGTCGGTCGACCGTGTCCACCGCATCTCGATCGTGCCTCGCGGCCGCGCGCTCGGATACACGCTGAACCTGCCCGCCGAGGACCGCTACCTGAAGACGCGCGAGGAGCTGCTCGACTACATGACGGTGCTGCTCGGAGGGCGGGTGGCCGAGCAGATCGTGTTCGGCGCGATCACCACGGGCGCCTCCGACGACCTCAAGAAGGTGGCTGAGATCTCGCACTCGATGGTTCACGACTACGCGATGGGCACTGCCGGTGTGGGCCGCTCGCCCGACGGCGACGTGCGGTTGTCCGAGTCGACATTGCGGATTCGCGACGAGGAGCGCCAGGATCTGATCGAGGAGGCGCGCCGCGCCGCGCAGAAGCTCGTGCTCAGCCACCGCGCCCAGCTGGACGAGCTGGCCGGCGAGTTGCTCGAGCACGAGGTGCTCGAGCGCGGCGCGATCGAGACGATCATGCGGGGCGTGCCGCGACTGGAGCGCGCGCCGGGCGTGGGGCTGCGCGTGGTCGCCGCTGCGAGCAGCGCCGGGACGCCGCCGGCGCCGGGGCCGATCACGGCGCCCGAGGCCCCACCGGAGGGCGGAACCGAGCGTCTATAGACTGCGGCGCGTGTTCAGCCGCATCGACCACATAGGCGTTGCCGTGCAGGAGCTCGAGCCGGCGCTCGAGCTCTACGGAGGATCCATGCAGCTGACCGTCGCTCATCGAGAGGTCGTCGCCGAGCAGGGCGTCGAGGCGGTGCTGCTGGACGTCGGTGAGAACCACGTCGAGCTGCTCGCGCCGCTGAGCGAGGACACGCCGGTCGGCCGGTTCCTTGCGAAGCAGGGCCCGGGCCTGCATCACGTCGCCTATCAGGTGACCGACATCGTCGCGACCCTGGAGGCCCTCGGGCAAGCGGGGATGCGAATGATCGACGAGCAGCCGCGGACGGGCATCCGCGGGTCACTGGTGGCCTTCATCCATCCCCGCTCGACCGGCGGCGTGCTGACCGAGATCGTCCAACCCGCGGAGGTTCACTGATGGCATCCAGCTCGCGTCTCAGCATCGGCTTCCAAGGCGGCCAGGTGCTTGCCGTGCGGCTCTCGGAGCAGCAGCTCAAAGAGCTCGAGAAGGGGCTCGGGAGCCAGGGGTGGCACGTGATCCAGAGCGAGGACGGCCCGGTGCGGGTCGATCTCGGCCAGGTCGTCTACGTGACCTCCGAGACGGAGGAGCCGCGGGTCGGCTTCGGCTAGCCGGCGACGGCGCCGTCCACCGCCGGCCGGCATCCCGCGCGCAGCGTATGTTCCGTCAGGATCTGAATCTCGAGGAGCGCCTGCTCCTGCTGGCCCGCACCCGCGGCCACAGCGCCCGTGCGGAGCGAGCCGTGGAGCGCTTCTCGTGGCTCGGCGAACACGGGGCGATCTGGCTGGCGATCGGCTACGCCGGGGGGCTCGCCGAGCGCTCGCGCCGCCGCGAGTGGGCGCGAGCACGGCGCGCCGTGCTCGTCACCTACGCGGTCAACACGACCGTCAAGTTCATCGTCCGCAGGCGCCGTCCGACGCTGCCCGGCCTGCCGCCGCTGACCGGCACCACGACAGGGTTGAGCTTCCCGAGCGCGCACGCGGCGACGGCGTTCGCCGGTGCGCTCGCCTACCATCGCCGCGGGCTGCCGGCGCCGCCCCTCTACGCGCTGGCGGGAGCGATGGGCGTCTCGCGCGTCTACCTGGGCGTGCACTACCCGTCGGACATACTCGCCGGCGCCGCGCTCGGAACCGTGCTCGCAGCCGCGATCAGCGCTCCCGCCGACACCGCAAAGCCGCCCGACCCGGGCAGGGGGGACGCTCCCGGGTGAGCACGCGGATCGGGATCGTGGGGATGCCGAACGCCGGCAAGTCCTCGCTCTTCAACGCCCTCACGAGCGCCGGCGCGGAGGCCGCCAACTACCCGTTCACGACGATCGAGCCGAATGTCGCCGTGGTGCCGGTGCGCGACGAGCGCCTCGAGCAGGTCGCGAGCACCGTCGGCGCCTCGGAGATCGTCTGGGACACGATCGACTTCCACGACATCGCCGGGCTCGTGGCGGGGGCCCACAAAGGCGAGGGGCTCGGCAACAAGTTCCTGGCGAACATCCGCGAGACGGACGCGATCGTGCATGTCGTGCGGGCGCACGGCGACGAGAACGTGATCCATCCAGAGGGCCGCGTCGACCCTCTGGCGGACATCGAGACGATCGAGACGGAGCTGGTGCTCGCCGACCTGGAGCAGGCCGAGCGGCGCATCGACCGCGTCGCCAAACAGGCACGCGGGGGCGACAGGGCGGCGGCCGCCGAGGAGGTCTGGCTGCGCGAGGTGATCGCCGAGCTGCAGGCCGGTCGACCCGTGCGCGGCGTGCCCGCGCCAGAGGAGGCGCCGCACGCCGCCCGCGACCTCGGCTCGCTGACGGCCAAGCCGGTCCTGTTCGTGGCCAACGTCGATGAGGACGCCGGCGAGGTGCCGGCGGCGATCGCCGAGCACGCTGTGGCGCAGGGCGCACGTGCCGTTGCGGTCTCCTCTCGGATCGAGTCCGAGCTGGCCGAGCTCGACGAGCAGGAGGCGGCGGCGATGCGCGCGGAGATGACGGCCGGCGGCGGCGATGCGGTGACGCCGCTCGAGCGGGTGGTGCGCGAGGCGTTCGCCCTGCTCGATCTGCTCGTCTTCTTCACTGCCGGGGAGGCCAAGCCGGCGCAGTCCTGGCACCTGCGCCGCGGCCTGTCGGTGTGGCACGCCGCCGGCGAGATCCACACGGACATCCAGAGGGGATTCGTCCGCGCCGAGGTGATCGGCTGGCGCGAGCTCGTCGATGCGGGCGGCTACGCGGGGGCGCGCGAGCGCGGCACGCTGCGGCTCGAGGGCCGTGACTACGCGATGGCCGACGGCGACGTGATCAACGTCAAGTTCACGCCGTAGCGAGGCCCTCCAGGCGCGCGGCGAGCCGGAGCATCCCGTTCTCGGCGACCAGCTTCGCGCCGGCGGCGAAGTCGGTCGGGCGGTCCGACGGCAGCTCGAGATCGATGTCCTGCAGGGTGGCGATGTGCTTGAACGTGCGCAGCAGCTCGCCGTGCTCACGCAGGGTCGCCGCCGTGCGGGGTCTCATCTCCTCGGCGTCGCGGCGCACCGTGTTCTCGGCCGCGACGGCGGCGTCGAGCAGATCCTCGAGCGGTCCGTGGCGGCGAAGCAGCTCCGCCGCCGTCTTCGCGCCGATGCCGGGCGCACCGGGCAGCCCGTCGGAGGGGTCGCCGCGCAGGGCGATGAAGTCGGGCACGAGCGCCGGCGGGACGCCGTAGCGCTCGCGCACCTCCTGCGGGCCGATCAGGCCGTGACGGCCGCCCTTGAGCATCTCGATGACCGATACGCGCTCATCGACGGCGCCGTACAGGTCGCGGTCGCCGGTCAGCAACAGCGCCGAGCCGCCGGCGGCCGACTCGCGCCGGGCCAGCGAGAACATCACGTCGTCAGCCTCGAGCGTGTCGCTTCCCATGACGGTCCAGCCGAGCCCTGCGAGCAGCGCGGGCGCCCGCTGCCACTGCTCGGCCAGCTCCGGCGGCATCGGGTCGCGGTGAGCGTGGTAGGGCGGATAGAGCCCGACGCGGTACTGGGCCTCCTCGGCGCCCGTGCAGGCGACGACGGCCCGCGGCGGAAGGGACGCCCCCGCCCCCGCTGGAGGGTCGATCAGCGCGAGCAGCGCATTGATCGTCCCGAGCAGCGCGTTGACGGGCCGGCCGTCACCGTCGGTGATCGATTTCGGCAACGCGAAGAAGGAGCGGTACAGCAGCCATGGCGTGTCGGCGATCAGCAGCGGTGCGGGCACGCGCCCAGACTACGGCGGCGGTAATGCCGGCGGCGGGCGGTGCCCCCGGTCCGCCGCCGGCCACGGCAGGCGCTGAGCCTCGATGCGTGCGCACCCACCATGCGAGGTTTGCCCCGCTTTGTGCAGGTTGGATCACCGATGACCGCAGAACACCCGCAAAATGCGGGGTTTCAGCGAGCCAGGCCGGCGCGGGACGCCGCGAAGTGGCCAACAAACGAGCTTCCCCGCGTGCGAACCGCTCAGGGCGCTTCCACGCCGCCGCTCGCCCCAGCCGTCGGGGCATGTGCCGCGGAGGCCGGCGACGGTTCGATGCCGCCGGCCCGGCTGGGCGCCTGCGCGAGGACCGTCGCGGGCGCCGGGGCGACGGGCTTCCAGGTACGTGCCTGGCCGCTGTGGTCGGGCTCCTGCTTCAGCGAGCTTCCGGTGCGCACGTCGAAGTAGGCCCACGTGCTGGTCAGGCCGAGCCGCCCGGCGAGCGCCGGGCCGCTCAGGACCGTGGCGGCGGTGGTGCCGAGCACGCGCGCGGAGAGGATCCGCGGGGACGTGCCGCGGCGCCGCACTTCGATGCCGTGAAACGTGCCCTTGAAGAGGCCGCGAAGCCGGCGCGCGGCGGTCGCGAAAGGCAGTTCGAGCTGCCACCGCGAGGCGGTTCCTTCGAAGGGATCGATCACCCCCACCAGCCACGGCTTGGCTTCGCTGCCGGGGAAGCCGTCCTGGACGGACTCGGTCATGCCGCCGGAGCTCGCGAAGAAGTAGGTGATCGCCGCCTTGCCGCCGTACATCAGGATCTGCCCGGCGGTTGCGGAGACGGCCGCGTTGGTGGCGGCGGATTCGGCGGCGCCGCCGTTGTAGACCTGGGAGCGGGTGTCGGCGTAGACGTCGAAGCGCGAGCCGCCGGCATGCGCGGTCAGGGCATAGGTCCGGCTGGCGACGGCCTGGGCCTCCAGCGCCGCGGCGGGCCAGCTCGGGGACATCTCGGCGCCGATCACGCCGCGCACGTAGCGCTCGAGCGGCACGCGCTTGACCTTCGAGCCGACGAGGACCTTCACGACGGTGCCGCCCGCCGCCTTCCCGATCGTGGTGCCGGTGTAGTAGTGGCCGAGGATCTGCTGGTAGCTGGCGCCGTGCCTGGCGTAGCCGAGAGCGCCGTCCTGGCTCAAGCCGACGCCGTGGCCTTCGCCTGCGCCTTCGATCACGAGCGTCGAAGTTGCCGCCACCGCGGCGGTTGGGAGCGTCGCGGCGATGGCGCAGGCGAGGGCGACGAGGGCGCCACCCACCTGCATCCGGCCACGGGCTAGGCGCCCGGGGCGGGCTTCAGGGAGGCCCGCGGGGCGATGATAGTTTGCGTGCGAGCGGGGCATCTGGCTCCTAAAGAACACGCCGAGGAACCGGCCGTCGCGGTCGAGGATGGGAGATCCCATGAGTTTGAGGTCGTCGCTGCGCAGTTTTCGTCTTAGGGATGCACGATGACTGGCGATGCGCGCGAGCGCGCCGTTCTCGAGGCCGTCCCGACGGGCCTCTACATCGGCGGTCAGTGGCGTGAGGCTGAGGGAGGCGGACGCCTCGGCGTCGAGGACCCCTCGACCGGCGAGACGCTGATCGAGGTGGCCGATGGGCAGCCGGGTGACGCGATGGCGGCCCTCGGCGCGGCGGCCGACGCGCAGGCCGAGTGGGCGCGCACGGCCCCTCGCGACCGCGGCGAGATCCTCAGACGAGCGTATGAGGCGATCGTCGAGCAGGCCGACGACCTGGCGCTGCTGATGACGCTCGAGATGGGCAAGTCGGTCGCCGAGTCGAAGGCCGAGATCGCCTACGCGGCGGAGTTCTTCCGCTGGTTCTCCGAGGAGGCCGTGCGGATCCACGGTCGCTACATGGTCAACACGACCGGCAAAGGCCGGATCCTGACGATGCGCCAGCCGGTCGGGCCGTGTGTGTTCGTCACGCCGTGGAACTTCCCGACGGCGATGGGCACCCGCAAGATGGCGCCGGCGATCGCCGCGGGCTGCACGATGGTCGTCAAGCCGGCTCAGCAGACGCCGCTCTCGATGCTTGCGCTGACGAAGATCCTCGAGGAGGCGGGCCTGCCGGGTGGCGTGCTCAACGTGATCACGGCACGCAAGTCGGGCGCCGTGATCGAACCGCTGTTGAAGGATCCCCGCACGCGCAAGCTGTCCTTCACCGGCTCGACCGAGGTCGGGCGCAAGCTGATCGAACAGTCAGCCGAGCAGATCCTGCGCATGTCGATGGAGCTCGGCGGCAACGCCCCGTTCCTGGTGTTCGAGGACGCCGATCTCGACGCCGCCCTGGACGGCGCGATGCTGGCGAAGATGCGCAACGTCGGCGAGGCGTGCACGGCCGCCAACCGCTTCCACGTGCACGAGTCACTCGCGGAGGAGTTCGCGCGTGGGCTGGCGGACCGGATGAGCGGGCTGAAGGTCGGCCGCGGCACCGAGCCCGACGTCGACGTCGGCCCGCTCGTCGACGCAACGCAGCGCGACAAGGTCGCCGAGCTCGTGTCCGACGCCGTCGAGCGGGGCGCCAAGGTGCTGGTCGGCGGCCATGGCGGAGACGGCCCCGGCTACTTCTACGAGCCGACCGTGCTCACGGCGGTTCCCGACGACGCCCGCCTGCTCGAGGAGGAGATCTTCGGTCCGGTGGCGCCGGTCGCCACCTTCTCCAGTGACGAGCAGGCGATCGAGGCGGCCAACCGCACCGAGTACGGGCTCGTCGCCTACGTCTACACGCGCGACCTCGAGCGGGCCCTTCGCGTCTGCGAGGGCATCGAAACGGGCATGGTGGGCCTCAACCAGGGCGTCGTCTCGAACCCCGCCGCACCGTTCGGCGGCGTCAAGCACTCGGGCTTCGGGCGCGAGGGCGGCTTCGAGGGGATCGAGGAGTACCTCGAGACGAAGTACGTGGCGATCAGTTTGTAGGGG
>JAOPZS010000128.1 GCA_025963965.1 Solirubrobacterales bacterium | reverse complement strand
GCGCTCCTGCACATCCGCGCCGAGCAGAACGGCGGCTCGGAGCTGCTGCTGGCGCGCGTTCACGGCGAGCTGGCGCTGCCGGTCGGCACGCGCGTCCAGGTGCAGGCACGCGGTCCTGTCACCGCGCTCGATTGACAGATCCTGGGAGCGCCCGGCGGAGGCGGGTAGAGGGCCGTTTAGCATCTGGGCATGGCGCGGCGCTGGAGCTGGGACTTCGAGGACGAGCCGAAGCCGCGCGTGCCGGCGCCGGCGCGGCCTCCCCCCGCGCTGACCGGGGGACCGCCGCCGGTGGAGCGGCCCGGGGATGGTGGAGCCGGGGCTCGGGAGGTGCAGGTGCGCCGCCGCCGCGCGGTGGCGCTGATCGCGGCGCTCGTGCTGGTCGTCGTGGTCGCCGCCGTCGCCTCCGGCTCACACGGCGGGGGAAAGACGGCCGCCGGCGGCGCTCACGCGCGCACGCACGTCGCCTCCAAACCGGTCACCGACCACGAAAAGGACCAGCTCGGGGCGGTCCGGTCGGTGCTCGCCTACACGCCGTTCGTCAAAGAGGGCAGCGGGAAGTCGCGAGACATCGCGCTGACGTTCGACGACGGCCCGGGCCCGTACACGCCGCAGGTGCTCGCCGTGCTCGAGCGCTTCCACGTCAAAGCCACATTCTTCGTGATCGGCAAGATGCTGCGCTACTTCAGCGCGGCGGTGGTGCGAGAGATCGAAGACGGCGACGTGATCGGCGACCACACGCAGTCGCACCCGATGCTCGCGCACCTCACGGCCCACGATCAGTACGAAGAGCTCTTCGAACAGATCGCCCGCGTCGAACTGCTCGGCGGCCCGCGCCCGACGCTGTTCCGCCCTCCCTACGGCTCGTTCAACGCGACCACGCTGCGCGAACTGTCCAAGCTGCACCTGCTGATGACGCTGTGGACGGCCGACACCGACGACTACCGCCAGCCGGGTGTGTCAGTGATCGTCGAACGCGCGCTGGAAGCCGCGCGGCCCGGGGCGATCATCCTGCTTCACGATGCCGGCGGGCCGCGCACGCAGACGATCGAAGCCCTGCCGCTGATCATCAAGGGCCTGCGCGCCAAAGGCTATGACCTGGTGACGGTGCCGAAGCTGCTGCTCGACGACCCGCCCCCGGCGGGCCAGCCGATCCCGCCGAACCTCAGCGGCGACTGACCGCGTCTAGTCGGCGCAGGAGCGGCAGGCGCCGCGAATCACGATCTCGTGCTCTGAGACCTCGAGCGGCAGCCGCTCGCTGAGCCGCTGGATGGCACGCTCGACCCCGTCGTCGGTGAACGGCTCGAGCCGCCCGCAGCGCTCGCAGACGAGGTGATGGTGGTGGCCCGGTCCCTCGCGCAGCGGCTCGTATCGCACGATCCCCTGGCCCACCTCGACGCGTGCCAGCAGCCCGATCCGCTCGAGCTCCTCCATCACGCGGTAGACGCTCGCGCGGGAGGCGCGGCGGCCGCGCTCGGCGAGCGCCTCGCCGATCTCGACGGCGGAGAGCGCGCAGGACTGCTCGTCGAGCAGCGCGACGATCGCGCTGCGCACGCCGCCGCGGCGGTACCCGGCCTCGGTCAACGCCTCGGCAGCCTGCTCGGCCCAGCCGAGGCGCTCGGCATCAGTGCTCATCACCGCGATTCTAGGCTCGCCTGCGGGAAGGGCACGCATGCGCTAGCGCCCGGTCGCCTTGTGCAGGGCGGCGGCGAGCGCCCGCAGCTGAGCGACCTGCCACTGCTCGAAGCTCGCACCGGCCGGAGACAGCGTCTCGGTGACCGAGACCAGCGGGATCCGCCGGCGGCGCACGATCTCGTTCACCCGCTGCACGTCGGGGGTCACGTTCTGGCTGTTGAACACCCACACGGCGATGCGACGCTGTTCGGCCTGCGCGTCGACGGCCTGCCTGTCGGCGGCGGTCACGTCGGTCCCCTCGGCGACCGCCTTGGCGAAGCTCGGTGGCGTCGTCAGCGACAGGCCGAGGTCCTCTCCGAGCCCTTCGAAGATGCTCTCGCTGTAGCCGACCCGGACGCCGCGGTAGCGGGCACGGATCGTCGCTCGCAGGGCGTCGTAGGATGCCAGCCCGACCGTCTCCAGCCGCCGGCGGCGGGCGGCGAAGTAGGCCGCGTCGGCAGGGTCCAGCCGGTCATAGCCGGCGACGATCGCGCCGATCACGGCGTGCACGTCGGCCGGGTAGTACCACCTGTGCGGGTTCGCGCCCGCGGGCAGGCCGAGCCGCTGCCCGATGTTCAGGACCACCCGCTGCGAGGAGGGGCTGGCGTCGAGCAGCTGCTTTGCCCATTCGTCGTAGCCGAGCCCGTTGAGCACCACCATGTTCGCGCCGGCGATCCTGCGCGCAGCTCCCGTCGAGGGGACATAGCTGTGGGGATCGGTGGCGGGGTTGACGATGATGCTCGTGACGCTCGCCCGGTCGCCCGCCAGCTGCGCAGCGAGGCTGCCCCAGAAGTTCTCGGCGGCGAGGACTGTGAAGCGCGCTCCCCCGCTCCCGGCGCGAACGGCCGCGGGACCGCTGCGCCCGCATCCGGTGAGGGCGAGGACGAGGGCGATGGCGATGGCGGCCGGGGTGGCGCCCCGGGCCACCCTGCGAGATCCTTTCGTGGCGCCCAACATGAGACGAGATCTTATATAAGACGAGATCTCATTGCGTGCCCGGGGTATCCTGCGCGGATGTCCACGCCGCCCACCCCGCGCTGAGGGGCCGATGGACGCCGAGCAGAGCCGCCTCCGCCGCGAGCAGCGCCGTCGCGAGCAGCGCCGCCGTCGCGCGTTCGCGCTCGCAGCGCTGGTCGCTGTCGTGGCGATCGCGCTGCTGATCGCCGTGGTGGTCGGCTCGGGTGGATCGTCGCGCGCTAAGAGGCCCAGCGACGCGAGCCGCGGATCCGCGGCGCACACGGCCAGGTCCCGGTCGCGGACGGCCCCGGCAAGCGGGATCGCAACCGTCCGGGTCGGACCGGCGGGGCACGAGGCGGTGCCGATCCTCATGTACCACGTGATCGCAGCGCCCCCGGCCGGCGCCCCGTTCCCCGGGCTGTACGTCGAACCGGCCCTGTTCGCGGCGCAGATGCAGGCGCTGAAGGACGCCGGGTGGCACGCGGTCACGCCCGATCAGGTCGCGTCGAGCTGGCGGGAGGGCACGCCGCTGGGAGCCGGCAAACCGATCGTGCTGAGCTTCGACAACGGCTACCAGTCTCAGTACACGCAGGCGCTGCCGGTCCTCAAACGGCTGGGGTGGGTGGGCGAGGAGAACATCCAGCTGAGCGGGCTGCCCCCATCGCAGGGCGGGCTGCTGCAGCGCCAGATCCGCGGAATGGTCGCGGCCGGCTGGGAGCTCGACACGCAGGGCTTCAGCCATGCGGACCTGATCACGCTCGACGCGGCGGCGCTCCACTACGAGGTGGCTGTCGCGCGACAGACGCTCAGGCGCCGCTTCCACGTCCCGGTCGATTGGTTCTGCTACCCGTCGGGTCACTACGACGCGACGGTCATCGCCGCCGTCAAGGCGGCTGGCTATGCCGGCTCGACGACGGTGGTCCCGGGGTGGGCTCATCGCGAGGACGATCCCTACCGGCTGCACCGCCTGCGCGTGCTCGGCGGGACCTCGCCGCAGGCGCTTCTGTCGCAGATCGCGGCGGTCCGCGGTGGACCGCCGGCGCCGGCTTCCTACACGGGAGCCTGAGCTGACGTCCGCCGTTAGATCGTCGGCGGGAATGGGTAGCGATGTGCCGTTGGCGCGCAAGCAGGATGCGAGCGCGGGGGGCGGGGATCGACCCCTGGGGAGCGATGAACCAGCAGTCCATGACGATACGGGCCTATGAGGAGCCGAGCCGGTACGTGCTCGAGCTGGGCGGCGAGCTGGACATGGCCGGGGTGCCCGCGTTCGAAGCAGCAGCGACGCGCCTGTGCGAGCTGGGCGCACGCGAGATGCTCGTCGACATCTCCGACGTGAGCTTCATCGACTCCACGGGCATCCGGGCGATCCTCGCGATCAAAGCGACGTGCGAGCGGCATTCGTGCGAGTTCACGATGACCCACGCGGGCGAGCAGGGCGATCGTGTCTTCGAGCTGACGCGGCTGCTCGACCACCTTCCCTTCCGCAACCGCCCCGCGGCGCGCTTCCGCCGAGAGCTCGACCTGTGGACGGGATCGGCCGGCGCGTCCGGTCAGGCACCCGCGTAACGGGCGCTGTCGGGCACCTCGGCGCCCTCTTGGAGGTAAGCGGCGAACGGGTCTCGAACCCGCGACCTCAAGCTTGGGAAGCTTGCGCTCTACCAACTGAGCTATCGCCGCAAGATGCTGCTTTTAGCCTGCTACTACGGGGTTTCGCTGGTTCTGCACTCCCTACGGCGACCGTGTCTGCCGGCTCGTTTTCGCATTCGTGCCCGAGATTCTGCCCGAAACGGCCGGGCTCTGGTCCAGCCCGACGAGCGTGCGGAGCGTCTGCCGGGCTTCGGGGCCGCGCCTCATGCTGTGACGGTACACCCCTGAGACCCGGGATCTGTGCGCCCGCCCCTCGCCGGTCCGGACCCGAGGAGTAGGTTGCTGCCCAGAGCATTCGCCGAGCAATCACCGAGAGGACACGACAATGAAGTTCATCCGGCCATGTCTCGCAGCAATCGGCCTTCTCCTGAGCATCACGTCCGTCGCGTCAGCGGCATCGCCGAAGGTCCTCTACGGCGCGGCTGGGAGCTACTCGGCCAACAACTGCGAAAACCAGATCGACTGCACGCCAACCTACGAATACACCGGCGGGTCTGAATGCACGAAGAACTGCCTGTCAGGCGCGCCCGCCGGCGGCACATTCAACTTCAGTCTCCTGGGCAGCGGCAAGCACCCGCCGAGCCCCTGCGTGTCGAAGAAAGTGACCGGCACTGTCGAAGTCCTCTGGGCCGATCACACGACCACGACAGCCTCGATCGCCGGCAAAGCGAGCAAGAAAGGCGGCTACTCGCTCAAGCTCACCGTCACCGGTGGCACCAACACGTTCTATGCCCCCGGGCCCGTTACCAAGGGCTTCGTGAGCCACCCACCCAGCCCCTGCAGCCCAGGCTCCTTCGCAGGATCGCTCACGTTCAGCCACTGATGGCCTGAGCCTCGGCTGGTCCTTCGCTTCGGGCCCGGCATCTGCCCGCGCCTGCTCGCCGCGGTCCCGAGAGCCCGATCAAGCTGGGAATGCTGTCCCGTTGGCGTCATCCGGCGCCGCATCGGGTAGAGGCTCATGCAGCACACCATCCCGAAAGGATCTGGTGCAGCCCGAGGAACGTATGCACGAGCAGCTGGTTGGCTGGCAGCACGAGGTAGCTTCCGACGCCCTGTACGTGCGGATGGAGAGAGGACGCGACGCTCCGGCGCTCGGGCGTGCGGCGGTGGCCGAATGGAGCGAAGGGCTCCCGCTCGAGCCGGACGTCTCAGACCTGCTGCGACTGCTCGTCTCCGAGCTCGTGACGAACGCGGTCCGGCATTCGGCTGGGACGAGGATCACCCTGGCGGGCCTGCTCAGCGACGACCAGATCCTGGTGACGGTAACCGACTCCGGCGTCGGCGAGCTGCCTGTCGCGCGGGAGCCGGACCTGGCTCGCGGCGGATACGGGCTGCACCTGGTCGACACCTTCGCGCGCGAGTGGGGCGTCGAGCGCGCCGAGGACACGCGCGTGTGGTTCACGATGCCAGTCGCGTCGACCCACTAGTCCGGCCGCCACACACCGCGCTCCGGCCTCAGAAGAGCGCCGGTCCATCTCCGTGTCGCGTGGCGCCCGCCGAGCTCAGGCGTCGCCCTGAGCTACGCCCCCATGGCCCGGGTCCTCGCCCGCGATCAGCGCCAGCGCGTGGGTCAGGGCGCCGCCGATCTGCTCGCCGATCTGCTCGATGCTCTTGGGACTTCCCGGCAGGTTCACGATCAGCGTGCCGTCTCGCACGCCGACCACGCCTCGGGAGAGCATCCAGTTCGGCGTGTGCGGCTTTGAGGCCAGGCGCATCGCCTCTGCGAGCCCGTCGATCTCCCGCTCGATCACCGCGAGCGTCGCCTCCGGCGTGACGTCGCCCGGCGCGACCCCGGTGCCGCCGCTGGTCAGGACCAGCGCGCATCGGTGCTGCTCGGAGAGCTGGCGCAGGCGGATCTCGATCTCGCGCCGCTCGTCGCCGAGGATCTCCTCGCTGATCACCTCCAGGCCGAGCTGCTCGGCCAGCGCGCGTAGGCGCGGCCCGCTCTCGTCGGTCCCGTGCCCGGCCGCCTTGGAGGTGCTGATCGTCACCAGCGCCGCCCCCTTCGGTGAGCCGCGTTCGACCATCGGCGCCCGCTCGCGCGGCACGCGACGACGCTCGACGACGCCCGCTCCTCCCTCGGCACCGGGGAGTGCAGCGGACGGCGACGGTGCAACCGGGCCGGGCTCCTGGCGGCTGTAGTCGCTGCGCCCGCCGTGCTTCTCGAGCAGCACGACCTGCTCGATCTCGATCCCCCGCTCGAGCCCCTTGACCATGTCATAGACCGTCAACGCCGCCACGGCGACGGCTGTCATCGCCTCCATCTCAACGCCCGTCTCGGCCGTCGTGCGCGCCTCCGCCTCGATCGTCACCACGCCTGCGCTCGCGTCGACGGTCGCGTCGACGTCGACGAAGGTCAGGGGCAGAGGGTGCGCCAGCGGAATCAGGCCGGCGGTCTGCTTGGCGGCCTGGATGCCGGCCAGGCGGGCGACCGTCAGCACCTCACCCTTCGGACCCGAGCCGTCCCGGACCGCGGTGGCCGCCGCGGGAGTCATCCGCAGACGGGCTCGCGCGCGGGCGCTGCGGCGCGACGGCTGCTTGTCGCCGACGTCCACCATGCGCGCCCGCCCGTGCTCGTCGATGTGCGTCAGGCGATCGTTCACGCGCCGTGCCTCTCCAGGCCGGCCTCGGCCGCCTCGTCGCGCTCGTACTCGGCCTCGAGTCGTGGCGCGACTCCGGCGACCCACGCTCCGGTCCCCCCTCGGCCGTCCTCCCGCTTCCAGATCGGCGCCTGCGCCTTGATCGCGTCGATCGCCTCGCGCGCGCCGGCGAAGGCTTCCTCGCGGTGCGCCGCCGACACGGCGACGATCACGCTTGGCTCGCCCAGCTCGACCCGGCCGGTCCGGTGCTCCGCGGCCGCCGCCCACAGCCTGTGCTTCGCGATACATCCGCCGAGGATCTGCTCGATTCGCTCCCGCGCCATCTCCGCGTAGGCCTCGTAGTCGAGCGCCTCGATCTCCCGCGTCACGCCTTCGAAGATCACGACCGCGCCGGCCCGCGGGTCTGAGACGAGCGCCCGTACACGCTCGAGCGAGAGCTTCTCGACGCTGATCGCCACGTGCGTCCGCTGCGCCTGAGGCTTGGCGGCCCCACCGCTGACCGGCGGTATCAGCGCCAGCTCGTCGCCGGTCGAAAGCACCGTCTCGGTGTCGGCGTACTCGCGGTTGACGGCCGTCCGGATCGGCAACCGAGCCAGGAGCTCACCGAGCGCGCGCTCCTCGGCGAGGCGCCCGAGCGCATCCTCGACGGTGGCTCCGGGTTCGAGGCGCAGCTCCAGCTCGTTCGTGCCGGCGCGTTCGCGCAGCATCGCGAACAGCCGCACTGTGACCGTGATCGGCTCCGGGGGCGTCACGCCCGCGTCCATTCGCGCAAGTGCTCGATCGGCACACGCTCGCCCGCGCTGACGCCGGTCGAGTCGCTGGCGATCACCGCCAGCGCGTCGGCGCCGAGCATCGAGCTCAGCACGTGGGAGCCCTGCGGCCCGGTGGGAGCCGCGTAGAGGCCCTCGCGGCGCTGCTCCAGGCGGCAGCGGACGGCATGCGCGCGGCCAGGCGGCTTCGCGTAGTCGCTGGACATGATCGCCTCCCCGCGCTCCGCCTCGCCCCGCTGGCCGAGCATCACCCGCAGCGCAGGCCCGACGAGCAGCACGAAAGTCACCATCGCCGAGACAGGGTTACCTGGCAGGCCGAACACGAGCGTCTCGTCGCGCCAGCCGAACCACGCCGGGCTCCCAGGCTTCAGAGCCAGGCCCCAGAAGCGCTCGCGCACGCCGAGCGCGCCGAGGCTCGGCCGCACATGGTCGTGGCTGCCGACCGAGACGCCACCGCACACGACCGCGACATCGACGGAGTCCAGCGCGCGCTCGACCGCCTCGCGCGTCGCCGCCTCGTCGTCAGCCGCACGGCCGGTCCACTTCACCTCGGCGCCGCCGCACTGCGCGAGCGCCGAGATCGAGTAGGAGCTGGTGTCCCGGATCGCGCCCGCCCGCGGCGCCTCGTGAAGACCGAGCAGCTCATCGCCGGTGACCAGCACGGACACTCGCGGCCGCCGCACGCAGCGGATCAGCGAGCGGCCGAGCGAGGCCAGCACACCGAGCTCGGCCGGCCCGATCCGCGTGCCGGCTCTCAGGACCGTCTGACCGGGCAGCAGGTCCTCGCCCACCCGGCGCACGTCGCGGCCCAGCTCGGGCGCCGAGAGCGCCTGCACCGATTCCTCGTCTCGCGGGCGCGTCTGCTCGACGCGCAGCACCGCGTCGGCGCCGCGCGGCAGCATCGCGCCGGTCGAGATCGCGATCGCCTCGCCCTCCTCCAGCACCGCCGACGCGGGGTGCCCGGCCCGCGACTCGCCGACCAGGCGCAGCGTCACGGGGCTCGCAGGGCCCGCCCCGCTCAGGTCGGGGGCGCGGACGGCGAAGCCGTCCATCGCCGAGTTGTCGAACGCGGGAACCGGGTGTGTCGCCGTCACGTCCTCCCCGAGGACGCGTCCGAGCGCACCGTTGCCCAGCGCGACCGACTCGCCGGCGAGCGGACGCGACGCGGAGAGAATCGCCTCCCGCGCGTCGTCCAGCTCGACAAGCGTGCTTCCCGACATTGCCACGCCACAAGATGCCACACTCGAGTCGTGGCTCATGGGGGCGTGCTGATCGCCGTGCTGGCGGGCGGGCGAGGATCGCGGCTCGGCGGCGCGAAGCCCGGCGCCGAGCTCGCCGGGCGCCCGCTGATCTCATACGTGCTCGAGGCCGCCCGGGCAACCGGGCTGCCCGTGGCGGTCGTGGCAAAGCGCAGCACGCGGCTGCCCGAGCTCGACGCCGAGGTGGTGATCGAGCCGGAGGAGCCGCGCCACCCGCTGACTGGCGTGCTGGCGGCGATGGGCGCCCTGCCCCGCCACGATCCGGGCCCAGCCGTGCTCGCCGTCGGCTGCGACACGCCGTTCCTGACGGCCGCGCTGCTCGCCTGGATGGCCGGCCTCGACGGCGCCGTCGCGTTCGCTGCAGCCGGCCGGCTGCAGCCGCTCCCGGCGCGCTACCCGCTCAGCGGCATCGAGCTGCTCGAGGAGAGCCTCCTGGCCGAGCGCTCGCTGCGGGACGCGCTCGGAGCGCTCCAGCCGCGGATCGTCGATCCGGAGGAGCTCGCAGCGTTCGGCGATCCGGGCCGCCTGTGCTTCAACGTCAACGACGCCTCCGATCTGCGCCTCGCCGAGGAGTGGATCAGTCGCCGTCGGCCGGCGTGACGCGCTCGGCCGCGGCGCGGAGCTCGCCGAGGCTCAGCTCGGAGCGCCCGGCGATCCAGCATGCGATAGGCGCGGCGGTCCGTTCAGAGGAATGTGCCGCGACGCCAGCCAGCGAGAGCAGCTCGCGAATCTCATCGGGCGAGGGGCGTTCGACCCCCGCTTCGCGAGCGAACGCGGCGATCCATTCGTCGCGGGTCATCGCCGCCACCATATCCCGACTGCGCGTTGCATCCCGCTGCGCGCGTGGTCCGGCCTCGCAGCGGGTATTTTCGGAGGATGCTCGACACGCTGGGAAGGCCGATGCGGGACCTGCGCATCTCCGTCACCGACCGCTGCAACATGCGCTGCCGCTACTGCATGCCGCGGGAGGTCTTCGGCGCCGGGCACCGCTTCCTGCCGCGCGATGAGCTGCTGAGCTTCGAGGAGATCGCACGCGTCGCGGCCGTTCTCGCCGGCCACGGAGTCCGCAAGATCCGCCTGACCGGAGGCGAGCCGCTGCTGCGCCGTGGCCTCGAGAACCTCGTGGCGATGCTCGCCTCGATCGACGGCATCGAGGATCTGTCGCTGACGACCAACGGCCTGCTGCTCGCCCGCCGCGCTCAGGCGCTCGCCGATGCGGGGCTGAACCGCGTGACCGTCAGCCTCGATGCGCTCGACCCGGCGACGCTGCACCGCATCGCCGACGCGCCGGTGGCTCCGGAGCGGATCCTCGACGGCATCGAGGCGGCCACCGACGCGGGCCTCGGGCCCGTCAAGGTGAACATGGTCGTCCGCCGCGGCGTCAACGACGGCGAGCTGATCGTGATGGCGAATCGCTTCCGCCACAGCCCGCAGGTGCTCCGCTTCATCGAGTACATGGACGTCGGCTCCACCAACGGCTGGCGCCGCGAGCACGTCGTCCCGGCCGCCGAGATCCTCGCCCGTATCTCGGCACGATGGCCGCTGGAAGCGCTTCCTCCGACCACTCCGGGCGAGGTGGCCACGCGCTACCGCTACGCCGACGGCGCCGGCGAGATCGGCGTGATCCACGCCGTCACCGCCCCCTTCTGCCACGGCTGCACGCGAGCGAGGCTCTCGGCGGACGGACGGCTGTACACGTGCCTCTTCGCGACCGACGGCCACGACCTGCGTGAGCTCTTGCGTGCCGGCGCCGAGGACCCCGAGATCGCCGCGGCGCTGGCAGGCGTCTGGGCCGGCCGTTCGGACCGCTACTCAGCCGAGCGTTCCGCTGCGCGCCCGGCAGCTTCGCCGCGCAACGCCCGGCGGGCCGACCCGCCGGCGCGTCCCCGGGTCGAGATGTCCTACATCGGCGGCTAGGGCTACGGGCAGGGCTATTCCCCCAGGAGATATGGGGGTGGACCGCCGGTGAACCGCCTGGAACCCGCCCTGCGCGGCACTCGACTGCCGCGCGCTTTGCCGCGCAACCACTCCCGGAGTACAAGTCCGACAAGTACGGTGACAACGGCGAAGTCGGCTACTCCGGGCACCTGCTCCCACCGCACCCCCGGTCTAGACAGCCGCTATTGGTCCGGGGCGTCCGAGATAGAAGCCCTGCGCAAAGTCGACGCCGTACTCCCTGAGCAACGCCAGCGTCTCTGGGTCCTCGACGCCCTCAGCGATGGTGCGGCAGCCGAATCCGCGGGCTAGGCCAACGATTGCTTTGACCAGGATCTGGTTGGCCGGATTTGCCTCTAGGTCCCTTACGAAGTCGATGTCGATCTTCAGGTAGGAAACGGGGATCGTCTTGAGGTAGGTGAAACTGCCGAAGCCGGTGCCGAAGTCGTCGAGCGCCAGCTGACAGCCGATTGCTGCGAGTCCGTGCGCAAAGGCTTTTCCGGTCTCAACGTCCTGCATCAGCACGGTCTCTGTAATCTCGAAGACGACATTTGCTGGGTCAGCCTGGGCGTCGCGGAGTTCGCGCTCAATCACGCCAAGCAGATCAAGATTTCCGACCGACGAGGCAGACAGGTTCGCCTCCACACGTTGCCCCTCGGCGGCCATCCGGACCGCCCGGCTGATAACCCAGCGGTCGATCTCACCTATCAGCCCGTACTGCTCGGCCACGGGCAGGAAGCTCCCAGGGGCGATGATGCTCCCATCTGACCCGATCATTCGCAGCAAGAGCTCTTGGCTGGGCGTCTCCCCAGAAAGGGCAACAATCGGCTGGGAGTAGAGGACCAACCTGTCCTGGTCAAGCGCGTCCCTGATCCGACCCACCCATGCGAGCTCGTCCAACTTCCATTTTGCTCGCTGCTCCTCGGCTTGCTCGATGCTGGCGTCCCGAAACACAACTACGACGCCATCGACAGCTGGACCGCTCATCAAGGGCGCCGCAGAATAGGCAACGGGGAAGATCGTGCCGTCCTTACGCGTAAACGCATCGTGACTGATGCACACGGACCTTCCCTCGGTTCTGACCTTGAGCAATTCGCACTCGTACTCCGGATGCGGAGTGCCGTCTGCGCGCTGGCTGTGGATCGCCCCGTGCATCGACCTTCCACGAAGCTCATCCTCGGTCCAGCCGAGGAGCTTCGATGCCGCCGAGTTCATGAACGTCACGTGGCCCTCCTTATCGAGGGCGTAGAGACCCTCGACCATCGTGTCCATTACGGCCTCGCGGAAACGCTGTGCCTCATAGCGCTCTGTGATGTCCGTCACGACCACGCCGACGCCAATGATCACCTCATCGGTCCGAACGGGGTAGTAACTGGCAAGCCAGTAACGGGGGCCACGCTCACCGCTCCTCAGGCGCTCGACCTCCAAATTGGTGGTCGCCTCTCCATCCTCCAATGCGCGACGGTATACGGACTCCATCTGTGACCACACGTCTGGCACTACTTCAGCCACCGTACGACCGATCTGCTCGCAGCGCGGACTGCCGTTGATCTCAGCGAGCGTCTCGTTGATGCGAACGATCCGGAAATCGCGATCAACGAAGGCAAAACCAACCGGTGCCGCCGCCGAAAGCGTTTCCATGAGGATCAATGTCTCGGTGGCAAGCCGCTCGGAATCGGACAGCTCCGTTATATCCTGCACAGCACCGATCATGCGCGTGCGACCCTCATGCTCCTCGGTCGCCGTCGGGTAAGAGCGAAGAACGTGGACTGAGCCGTCATCCCAGATCGTCCGATAGGTGGGCGCGGGCGGCTTTCCCTCCCTCTTGGCCAGGTCGAGTTGTTGCTCGACTTGTTCACGATCGTCTGGATGCACCCGCCCGAGCACGAACTCTGGCGAGGGAGTTACAGAGCCTGGCTCCAGACCGAGGAGGCGCCACATGTTGCTCGACCACACCAGGGCGTCAGTGTCAAGGTCCCACTCCCAGATGCCGGTCCGGGTTAGTTGCTCTCCCTGTTCGAAGGACCGCTTGGTCGGACTCTCCGGTGCGCTGGCCGGGGCGTTTCCATCTCGCGCCAAAGCCCCTCTCGGTGCGTTCCTCGGTCGCACCGGCTGTCGTGGGGTGATCTTGGCTGGCATGTCGTCATGTCGCTATCGGCTCCCGAGCCCCGCTGCTTGAGGCGCTCAGGTTCCAACCAGCCGACGAAATCATCCTCTCGACACCGTAGGGCCGGGTGGCTACTAAGCGACGCGATACCCGCAGTACCGGCAGACGCGGGCCTCGTCGAGGACCGTCTCCGCGCAGTCCGGACATTTCTTCGTGGGCTCAGCGCGAGTAGCTACCTCCGGCGATGCCTCCTGAACGAGCGGGGATTTCATGATTAGGAGGCCCGGTAGCGCTAGCGGCCGCGAGGACGCCTCCGGCTCATGCCCGAGTCGCCGCTCGCGACCTTGCAAACCGGCTGTGGCGACGTATTCCCCACAGCGCCGGTCCACCGCAGATTCCCGCGCCGGCCGTCATCAAACGATCGGGAGGTTTGTCTTGGCCAGGCGTACGGCTCCAGCGGCCACGGGCGTGGGAGCTCGGCGGCGCCGTCGCCAACGCCCGCAGCGACGGTCGCCAAGCAGCTGACCACCGTGTCAGGGCGCTTCCGACCCCGGGGCCCTCGCCAGGGGAGGTGCTCGAGAAGCCCGTGACCTCGACGGCGCGGCTACTGCACGTCGACTCTTTCCAGCTCGACGATCGGCACGCGCGGCTCCTCGGTGCTGGCCTGAAAGCTTGCGAGCGCAGCCGCTCCGCAGGCGGCGAACCCGTCCCGCACGCGCTCGTAGTAGGCGCGGCTGATCACAGCTCGCTCAGATGCCACGCCCCGGCGGTAGCGAGCTTCGGCGTCGGCCGTGCCGAAATAGCACCACACGGGACCGTCGACGGTGTCGCTGATCTCGCCGCTCACGTCGCGGCGCTCGTAGTTTCGCTCGCGCAGGTCGAGCTCGGCCAGCTGCCCCGGCGTGACCGCGAACAGGACGCCGCCGACCGAGGCCTCGCCGTCGGGGACGAGGTTGACGAACGTCACGAAAACCGCCGGCTGCTCGCCGGTCGCCGGGTCGAGGTAGATCTTGTAGCGGTCCAGTGTGAGCGAGTTGTCCGTCGCCACGTTCCACGATCGCCTGTAGCCGTGAAGCCGGCACAGCTCCTCCTCCTCGCGCCGCATGTCGATCAGCAGCGAGGCATACCCGAATACGTGATCGCCCATCCCGAGACGATGACATGGCGCGCAGCGCGACTAGGGTGAGTGGCAGGTGAGCGAGATGCAAGCGGAGCACGGCGATCAGGGCGCCTTTCTCGGCCGGGCGCTGAAGCGCGTGGAGCGCGACGGCGAGACCGACCTCGTCGCGATCGAGGAGCCGCTCGAGATCCGGGTGCAGGGCACGCCGCTGGCGGTGACGATGCGCACGCCGGGCCACGACGAGGAGCTCGCCCTCGGGTTTCTGCACGGCGAGGGGCTGATCGACGGCGTGCGGGCGGCCGGCCCCACCGACGATCTCGGCGCCAACACGATCGACGTCGCGGGGCCGCTCGCTCGAGAGCCCTCGGCGCGGAGCTTCTACACGACGTCCTCCTGCGGCGTGTGCGGGAAGGGCGCCCTCGAGGAGATCGCCGTGCAGGCGCCGGCCGCCGCGCCCGGCCCGCGAGTCGCGCGCGAGCTGCTCGCGTCGCTGCCCGACCGGCTCGTCCAGCCGGCGTTCACCCGCAGCGGCGGGCTGCACGCCACGGGCCTGTTCGACGCCCAGGGCGAGCTGCTCGTCGTCCGGGAGGACGTCGGACGCCACAACGCGATGGACAAGGTGATCGGGCGTGCGCTGCTCGACGATCTGCTGCCGTTGCACGAGCGCATCCTGTGCGTCAGCGGCAGGCTCTCGTTCGAGCTCGTCCAGAAGGCGGCCGTGGCCGGCGCGCCGATTCTGATCGGTGTCGGCGCACCGACATCGCTGGCCGTAGAGCTCGCCGTCGCCCAGGGCATGACGCTCGGCGGCTTCGCCCGGCGCGGCGCGGTCAACGTCTACGCCGGAGCCGGCCGCGTCTACTCTTCGGAGTCGTGAAGTTGCGTCTCGCGCCGATCCTCATCTCCGCCGCCGGGGTCTGCCTGATCGGCCTGCTCGTGTACGGCATCTCGACCCGGGCGGCCAGCCGCACGCTCGACACGCGCGTGCACGAAGGGCAGCGCCCCACCGCGCCCGACGCGAGCCGCTCGCTGCCCGTGCTCGGTCACAGCGGCGCCGGCTCGCTGGCAGCGCAGCGCGGCAAGGTCGTGCTGCTGAACTTCTGGGCCTCGTGGTGTGTGCCCTGCCAGTCCGAGGCGCCACTGCTGCAACACAGCCAGGCGCGGCTAGCGCGCAGCCGCGCGACGGTGCTCGGCGTCACCTACCTGGACACCTCCCCCGACTCCGAGGCGTTCGTGCGCCGCTACCACCTGAGCTATCCGAACCTGCGTGACAACGACAACGGGGACTTCGCGCACGCCTACGGCACCGACCAGCTCCCGGAGAGCTTCATCGTCGACCGCAGCGGACACGTCGTTGCGATCGCCCGGGGCGAGATCGAACAGAAGTTCATCGACAAAGCGATCCGCCTGGCGGAGGGCACGTGAGACGGCGCTTGCTCTGCACCGCCGCCCTCGCGATCTGTGCGCTGGCATCGCTGATCGCTGGGGCAGCCGCGCCGGCGATGGCCGCGGCGGTAGCCAAGCCCCGCACGTCGCTGCCGCAGGTCGAACGGCAGGTGATGTGCGTCACCTGCAAGATCCCCCTGAACGTCGCCCAGTCGCCTCAGGCCGATCGCGAGCGTGCCTTCATCCAATCGATGATCGATCGCGGCCAGAGCGAGGCGCAGGTCAAGCAGAGCCTGGTCGGCCAGTACGGGGCATCGGTGCTCGGGCTGCCCGCCAACCACGGCTTCAACGCCGCCGCGTACCTCGTGCCGCTGGCCGCCGTCCTCGCGCTCGCGGCGACGCTGCTCGTGCTGCTGCCGCGCTGGCGGCGCCGTGGCCGGGCCGAGGAGGGCGCCCCGCCCGCGCCGGACCTCAGCCCGGGGGATGCTGCGAGGCTCGAGTCCGACCTCGCCCGCTTCGACTAGCTACATGCGCTGTGGGGCGCTGACCCCGAGCAACTGCAGGCAGCGCGCGATCGTCCCCATCGCAGCGACACTGAGCGCGATCCGGAAGGACTCGACGGGGGCGGGCTCCGAGCCGACGACGCGGCAGTCGCGATAGAAAGCGGTGAAGCCCTGCGCGAGCTCGAGTGAGGTGGCGGCGATCCGATGCGGAGCGCGCCTGGCCACCGCCTCGGCCACTTCGCCCGGGAAGCCGAGCAGCGCGAGCACGAGTGCCCGCTCGGACTCGTGCATCGGCTCCTCAGGGAAACCGCCGTCCCGGACAGCCGCGAGCGCCTCCTGGACGCGTCCCGTGCCGGCGCGATCGAGCATCGAGGCGATCCGCGCGTGCGCGTACTGGACGTAGTAGACGGGGTTCTCGCTGGACTCCTCCCGTGCCAGGTCGAGGTCGATGTCGAGCGTCGTGTCGTGCGAGCGCGCCAGCAGGTACCAACGCGCGGCATCCACGCCGATCTCCCCCACGAGGTCGTCGAGCGAGACGAACTCGCCGGCGCGCTTTGACATCTGCGCCCGCTGACCGGAGCGGACGAGGTGCACCAGCTGCATGATCAGCAGCTCGAGCTCGTCCGGGTCGCCGCCGAGCGCCTGGTAGGCGGCCTTCGTGCGCGCCACGTACCCGTGGTGATCGGCGCCCCACACGTCGACCTGGCGTTCGAAGCCGCGCTCGCGCTTGTCCTGGTGGTAGGCCGTGTCAGCGGCGAAGTAGGTGTGCTCGCCGTTGGAGCGAACGAGCACGCGGTCCTTGTCGTCTCCGAACTCCGTCGTGCGCAGCCACAGCGCGCCGTCCTTCGCGTAGGTGCGCCCCTGACCGGCGAGCACCGAGAGCGTGTGCTCGACGGGGCTCGGGTCGCCTTCGTGCAGCGCGCTCTCGAACTGCCAGTGGTCGTACTCGCCGACCCCGAATGCCTCCAGCGAGGCACGCATCTTCTCCAGCATCGCGCCGACCGCCGCGCGGCCGAGCTCGCCGGGCTCCGCCTCGGCTGCGCCGGGCAGGCGCTCGGCGAGGCCCGCGACGTAATCGCCCTTGTAGCCGTCCTCGGGCACCGCTTCGCCGCGGGCCAGCGCCCGGATCGACTCGCCGAGCTTGACGATCTGCGAACCCGCGTCGTTGACGTAGAACTCGCGGTCGACGCTATGCCCGTGAAAGGCGAGCATCCTCGACAGCGAGTCGCCGTAGGCGGCGTTGCGGGCATGGCCGACATGCATGGGCCCTGTCGGGTTGGCGGAGACGAACTCGACGAGGACCCTCTCGGGGCGCGTCGCGCCACCGGCGCCGAACCGCTCGCCCGCCGCAAGCGCCGCCGCGAGCGCCTCGCGGCGCCAGGCGTCGGAGAGGAACAGGTTCAGAAAGCCCGGGCCGGCCACCTCGAAGCGCTCGAGGCTCTCCCCCAGCTGCTCCGACAGCGCCCTGCCGAGCCGCTCGGCAACCTCGCGGGGCGGTGCCCCGAGCTCGGGCGCGAGCAGCAGCGCGGCGTTCGTCGAGTAGTCGCCGAACTCTGCCCGCTTGGGCCGCTCGAGCGTGATCGCGCGCCTCGCCGGGACCTCGTCCTGCCGAGCCTCGCCGCCATTGCCCGGTGCCAGCTCGGCGGCGCTGCGCAGGACGGCCGCACGCAACCCCTGCAGCGGCTCGGGGGGGCCGCTCGGGCCCTGTTCTGCGTTGGCTGCGGGATGGTCGCTCATGGTCCGTTCTCGGGGCTTGCGATACTAGCCGTGTGAACGAGCGAGACTCAGGCCAGGAACGTCACATAAACATCCATCTGTCCCCCGAGATCATGGGGGGCGTATACGCGAACTTCGCCAACGTCAGCCACTCCGACTACGAGTTCACGGTGACCTTTGCCCGCGTCGACCACGAGGTCGAGGCAGAGGAGGTGCCGGGCGTCGTCGTCTCCCGCGTCAACCTGTCGCCGCGCTTCATGCGCGAGCTGATCGACGCGATGGAGGACAACTACTCGAAGTGGCTCACCCGCGAGGGGATCAAGAACCTCCCGGAGTACGGCGGCGGACAGACGGGTCCCGAGGAGGACTAGCGCGCGTTGCGCGGCCGCGCGACGGGCTCCCACGGCGGAATTCTCGCCGCGGCGGGCGTGCGGAGTTGTTCGCCGTGGAACGGCCGCGTCCCGCTGGTGTTCCTACCCTGCAGTGATGAAGGTCGCCGTCGTCTCCGACATACACGCCAACCGCCACGCCTTCGAGGCGACGCTGGAGGCCGTCGCCGCCAGCGAGGCCTCCGAGCTGTGGTGTCTCGGTGACCTCGTCGGCTACGGCGCCGAGCCCGATGCATGCGTGGAGCTCGCCCGCGAGCATGCCGCCGTGTGCCTGGCCGGCAATCACGACATGGCGGTGACCGGTGAGATCTCCCTCGAGGAGTTCTCGCGCGGCGCAAGCGTCGCGGCGCAGTGGACGCGCGAGGTGATCGACCCCGACAACATGGCCTTTCTGGAGGCTCTGAGCCCGCAGGGCGAGGAGTCCGAGATCGGGCTGTACCATGGCAGCCCGCGCGATCCGGTCTGGGAGTACGTGCTCTCCGCGCTGCTCGCCGAGCTGTGCATGAACCAGCAGCGAAACCGCATCTGCCTGATCGGCCACAGCCACGTCGCGCTTTCGTTCGCTCGACGTGACGGCGAGCTGGCGACCGGCGAGCCGCGCCGGGCGGGCACGCGGCTCGATGTCGCCGAGGGGGAGTGGCTGCTGAACCCCGGCAGCGTCGGGCAGCCCCGCGACGGCGACGCGCGCGCCGCCTGGCTGCTGCTCGACCTCGACGCGATGGACGCGACCTTCTACCGCGCCGACTACGACGTGGCCGGCGCCGCCGCCGCGATCAGGGCGGCGCGGCTGCCCGACTCCCTGGCAGAGCGCCTGGAGTACGGCCAATGAGGCGAGCGGCCCTGCTTGCGCGCCGCCATGGCGCGCGTGCCGTCGTCGCTGCGCTGCTCGGCGGCGCCGCCGCCATGCTCCTCGCCTGCGGCAGCTCGGCCGGCGGGCTGATCCCGGCCTCACAGGGCGGCCCTCTGCAGAGCGACATCGAAAAGGTCGAGCGTGCCGCCGAAGCCGGAAACGGTGACTGCTCCGCGACCGAATCGGCGCTGCTGAAGACCGATCAGGACTACGGGGCGCTTCCGTCGTCGGTCAACGCCGAACTGCGCAAGCAGATCGGCACTGCGATCGAAAACCTGCACAAGGTCGCCAGAGAAGCGTGCGCACAGCCGCACGCGCCGACCAACACCGCGACCACGCCCAAGACGACGCCGGCGCCGACCACTACCCAGACGACGCCGACGACGACAACGACCACCACCACCCAGACGACTCCGACGACCCCGCCGGAACACGAAGAAGAAAGCGCCGGCGCGGGCGGCGGCACTCCCGCCCCCGGCGAAGGCAACGGACGCCCGCCGGGTGAAGGGGCCGGAGGCGCCGCGCCGGAAGAAGGTGCCGGCGCCGGCGCCGGCGGATCGGAAGGGGGCAAATGAGCAGCGCCGAGATCGCCGGGCGCTACCGGGTCGAGGGCAGGCTGGGCTTCGGCGGGATGTCGACCGTCCACCTGGCGATGGACCTGCGGCTCGAGCGCCGGGTTGCGGTCAAGCTGCTCGCCGAGCATCTCGCCGACGACCCCGCGTTCGTTTCGCGCTTCCAGCGCGAGGCACAGGCTGCTGCCCGCCTGATCCACCCGAACATCGTGCAGGTCTTCGACTCGGGCCGCGACCAGGGCTCAGATCAGTACTTCATCGTGATGGAGTACATCGAGGGCTCCTCCTGCGCCGAGATCCTGCGCGACGACGGCTGGGTGGACGTGCCGGAGGGCCTGTCGATCATCGAACAGGCCTGCGAGGGACTCGACTACGCCCACCGCCACGGCGTTGTGCATCGCGACGTCAAGCCCGGCAACCTGCTGCGCTCGCGCGAAGGCGAGGTCAAGCTCGCGGACTTCGGGATCGCCAAGGCGACCGAGCAGTCGAGCATCACGCAGGTCGGCTCGGTGCTGGGCACCGCCGCCTACCTGGCTCCGGAGCAGGCACGCGGTGAGGAGGCCGGCCCGAGCGCCGACCCGTACGCGCTCGGCGTGGTCACCTACCAGCTGATCTCGGGGCGGCTCCCGTACGAGGCCTCCTCGCTGACAGAGCTGGCGCTCAAGCAGCAGCAGGAGGCGCCGCCGACGCTCGACACGCTCGTCGCGGCCGTCGGCCCCGAGCTTGCAGACGCTGTCGCGATCGCGCTCGCGCTCGACCCGCGCGACCGCTACAAGACGGCGAACGAGATGCGCCGCGCGCTGCACGACGGCGCGCGGGGCATCACACCGCAGCGCCCAGGCGGCGAGCCGTATGCGACACACGCCACGACCGTGTTGGCGGGCGGCCGAGGCGCGCGGCGCAGCGGAGCGCGGGCGCCCGCCCCCGCCACGGCGTCGACCGCCGCGCTTGCCCCGCGAAAGCCTCGCCAGGGACCGGCCCGATCGCGAGCGGCCGCGACGGAACCGCCGCAGCGGTCGCGGCCGCCTCGCACCAGGCGCAGAGGCCGCCTCGCCGGGGTGCTGCTCGCACTGCTCGCCCTCGCCCTGATCGTGATCGCGATCGTCGTCCTGACGACGCCCGCCTCACAGAGCGTGCATCTCCAGGAAAACGTCGTTTACACGAACGTTCAGCAAGCGGCGTCCGTGCTGAAACAGCTGATCTCCGAAAACACGAAGTAGGCGCTCGTCAGGCAGTCCGGGCGCGGTGCGCCATGCTAGGGCGCAGATGCTGTTCGCTCTGATCAACGTCGAACACCTCGTCCGCACCGCCGGATATCCGCTCCTGTTCCTGATCGTGATGAGCGAGTCCAGCGGCCTGCCCGTCCCGGGCGAGACCGGTCTGATCACGGCAAGCGTCCTCGCAAGCCAGGGCAACTTGAAAATCGCGCTGGTGATCCCGCTGGCCGCCGCCGGCGCGATCATCGGCGACAACATCGGCTACCTGATCGGCCGCAAGGGAGGCCGCTGGATCCTGGAGCGCCCGGGGCGCTTCCGGCGTCAGCGTCGTGAGGTGCTGCGGATCGGCGAGCCGTTCTTCGAACGGCACGGGCCGAAGGCGGTGTTCTTCGGCCGCTTCCTGCTGGGACTGCGCGTGTGGGCTTCGTGGCTGGCCGGCGCGACTCGGATGCACTGGCGCTCGTTCGTGCTGTGGAACGCCCTCGGCGGCATCACCTGGGCGACGGCGATCGGGCTGATCGCCTACTTCCTGGGGAACTCGGCGAGCAACGCGATCGAAACGTTCGGGATCTACGGCCTGATCGCCGTGCTGATCGCGATCGTCAGCTTCTTCGTCCTGCACCGCCGCGGGCGCGCCCATGAGATGAGCAGCGCCCGCTCCGACGACGGCGCGGGCGCGGAGTCACCCGACGAGGGTCCCGGGGGCTGAGCACGAAAGCCGCCGTGCGGCGGCGAGAGGGCCCACGAAAAAGCCGCCTTGCGGCGGCGAGAGGGCCCGGTCTAGAAGCTGCAGGGAGCGATCCGCTCCCACATGTCCGCGAGGAGCGTCAGCTCCTCCTCGGAGAATCGCGAGAAGAACGCGGAGCGGACGACGCCGAGGTGAGTCACGCGCGCTTCCTGCAGGCGCTCGCGGCCGGAGTCCGTCAGGCAGGCGTAGGAGCCGCGCGCGTCGTGGTTGCACGAACAGCGCTCCAGCAGCCCGTCACGCTCGAGGCGATCGACCAGGCGCGTCAGGCCGCTGCGCGACAGTCCGGCCTGCTCGGCGAGGTCGCACATGCGCATGCGTCCACGTGTCGCCTCCTCGAGATGGTGCAGGACCTCATAGGAGGTCATCGGCAGGTGATGAGCCCGGTCGAGCTCGGCGTCGAGGCGCTTTGCCAGGCAGGCGTGCGCCCTGAGCAGCCCGCGCCAGGCGCGGAGCTCCCCCAGCGTGAGCGCCTCTTGGTCGGCGGTCGGTATCTGTACTGCGGTTGCGGTAGCCATTTGCGATTCGAACCTCAGCGCCCTCTACCAGCGAACATAGCAGCGTGCAGCGCCCGCGAGCGGGCGCCGACTGTCAGCTGCTCCTGGTCGCCCTCCAGGCCCAGAGCATCATCAGGGGCTGCAGCGGCAGGCGAGCGAAGAGCGCCCAGCGCGGCAGCTTCTTGAAGTCCTCGGGCTCGCGCGCCATGTACAGGTTGGCCGGGAAGACGGCCGCGAGCAGAGCGATCAGGCCGACTCCCGCCAGCCGCCGCGTCGAGGGGATCAGCACGCCGAGGCCGCCGGCCAGCTCGGCGACACCGCTGATCTGCACGATCCGCCGCCTTTCGTGCTTGAGCGACGGCGGCACGATCGCTTCGTAGAAGCGTGGGTTGACGAAGTGGTTGACGCCGGCGCTGACGAAGAACGCGGCCAGCAGCCGCCGTCCCATGCGCCCTCCTGCGAGCTCCTCGTCCATCGCTGAAATCTAGCTGCCCTCGATCAGCGACGCGCCCGTCATCGCCGCGGGCTTGGCGATCCCGAGCAGCTCGAGCAGCGTCGGCGCCACATCCGCGAGGATGCCGCCGTCTGCTCGCAGCCGCGCCCCGGGGCTGGTCACGATCACCGGAACGGGGTTCATCGAGTGCGCCGTGTTGGGGCTGCCGTCGGGCTCGAGCATGTGGTCGGCGTTTCCGTGGTCGGCCGTCACGAGGCACACACCGCCGCTCTCGTGTACCGCTGCGACCACCCGCCCGAGGGACTCATCGACCGTCTCGACGGCCTTCACGGCTGCCTCGATCACGCCGGTGTGGCCGACCATGTCGGCGTTGGCGAAGTTGATGATCCCGAAGCCGAACTCCTCCTCGCGCCAGGCGCCGACGAAGGCCTGCGCCGCCTCGGGCGCGCTCATCGCCGGCTTGTGGTCGTACGTGGGGACGTCGCGGGGCGAGTCGACCAGCTCGCGGCGCTCGCCCGCCTGCGGCGTCTCCTCGCCGCCGCCGAAGAAGTGCGTCACGTGCGGGTACTTCTCGGTCTCCGCGACGTGCAGCTGGCGCAGCCCGGCCGCGGCCACCACCCGCGAGAGCGTGGCCGTCGGGCGGTGTGGCGGGAAGGCGACGGGGTAGGGCCAGCCCTCCTCGTACTCGGTCATCGTCGTGTAGCGGCCGACCGGCTCGGCGCCGCCACGGTCGATCTCGGTGAAGCCCGGGTCGCACAGCGCGCGCGTGATCTCGCGCATGCGGTCGGGGCGGAAGTCGAAGGCGATCACGCTGTCGCCGGGCCGGATGCGCGCGTCGTCGCCCACCGTCGTCGGCGCGATGAACTCGTCGGTCTCCTCGCGCGCGTAGGCCTCGCGCGCGGCGTCGCCGGGTGCCTGGACGTGGTGCTCGGCGCGCCCGTGGACGAGCAGGTCGTAGGCGCGCTGGACGCGATCCCAGCGCCGGTCGCGGTCCATCGCGAAGTAGCGGCCGATCACCGAGCCGACGCGGACGCCGTCCCAGCCGGCGACGCGGTCCAGGTAGCCGGCGCCGTTGCGGGGCAGCGTGTCGCGGCCGTCGGTGAACGCGTGGATCACCAGGTCGGGGACCGCGAGCTCGCGCCCGAGCCCGACCAGCGCCTCGAGGTGCTCGATCGAGGAGTGCACGCCGCCGTCGGAGACGAGCCCGATCAGGTGCACGCGCTCGGCGCCGGTCATCGCCGCGCGCAGGACCTCGTCGTCGACCGGGCCGCCGCTCAGCAGCGCCTCGTCGATGCGCAGCAGGTCCTGCTTGACCACGGCCCCGGCGCCGAGGTTCAGGTGCCCGACCTCCGAGTTGCCCATCTGCCCCTCGGGCAGCCCCACGTCGGGCCCGCTGGTGCGCAGCGTGGCGTGCGGGAAGCGCGCCCAGAGGTCGTCCATGACCGGGGTGTCGGCCAGCGAGACCGCGTTGCCCGGGCCCGCCTCGGCCAGCCCCCAGCCGTCGAGGACGACGAGGCAGACCGCGGGCGCCGGCTCGGTCACGGCCGCGCCGCGTCGACGATCGCCGACAGCGA
>JAOPZS010000126.1 GCA_025963965.1 Solirubrobacterales bacterium | reverse complement strand
AGAAGCGTGACTCGCCGGGGTCCCCCTGGCGTCCGGAGCGACCACGCAGCTGGTTGTCGATGCGTCGCGACTCGTGGCGCTCGGTGCCGCAGATGAACAGCCCGCCGGCCCCGACCACCTGCTCGCGGGCACCCTCCACCTTCTCCTCGAGCTGCGGCAGCGCCTGCTGCAGGCGCCGCTCGAACTCCTCGGAGTCGCCAGGCTCTACGCCCTCTCTGGCGAGCTGCAGACGGGCGAGGTGCTCGGGGTTGCCGCCGAGCTTGATGTCCACGCCGCGGCCGGCCATGTTCGTGGCGATCGTTACCGCGCCGGGCTGACCCGCCTCGGCCACGATCTCCGCCTCACGCGCTGCATGCTCGGGCTTGGCGTTCAGAACGGTGTGCGTGATCCCACGCTTGGTCAGGCGCTCGGAGAGCAGCTCTGAGACCTCGACGGAGATCGTTCCCACGAGCACCGGCTGTCCGGCCTCGTTGCGCTCGCCGATCTCTTTGACGACCGCGTTCCACTTGCCCTCCTTGGTCTTGTAGACCTGGTCGTTGCGGTCGGCGCGCACCATCTCCATGTTGGTGGGGACCTGGACGACGGGCAGCTCGTAGATCTTCATGAACTCGGTCGCCTCGGTGAGCGCCGTGCCGGTCATGCCCGCGAGCTTGTCGTAGAGGCGGAAGTAGTTCTGGTAGGTGATCGTCGCGAGGGTCTGGTTCTCCTCCTGGATCGGCACCCGCTCCTTGGCCTCGACCGCCTGGTGGAGGCCCTCCGACCAGCGCCGGCCGTCAAGGATCCGCCCGGTGAACTCGTCGATGATCTTCACCTCGCCGTCGATCACCGCATAGTCAACGTCGCGTTTGTAGAGAGACTCGGCGCGCAGCGACTGGATCAGGTGGTTGACGAGATGACCGTTCTCGGCCCGGTAGAGGTGATCGATCCCGAGGAAGCGCTCGGCCTTGGCGACACCCTGCTCGGTGATCGACACGGTCTTGTGCTTCTCGTCGATCTCGAAGTCGAAGTCCGCGAGGTACTGCTTCTTCATGCGGGGGTCCATGCCTTCGGGCGTCTTGCCCACTTTCAGCTGCGGCGCGAGGCGCGCGAACTTGACGTACAGGTCGGCAGCCTGTTCGGGCGCCC
This sequence comes from Solirubrobacterales bacterium, assembly GCA_025963965.1. Lineage (GTDB taxonomy): Bacteria > Actinomycetota > Thermoleophilia > Solirubrobacterales > Solirubrobacteraceae > Palsa-744. Next base: position 38,701 of record JAOPZS010000126.1, on the reverse strand, counting down.
CGGAGATGATCAGCGGCGTGCGAGCCTCGTCGATCAGGATGTTGTCGACCTCGTCCACGATGGCGGAGAAGTGGCCTCGCTGGACCTTTTCGGCGAGGTCCTTGGCCATGTTGTCGCGCAGGTAGTCGAAGCCGAACTCGGAGTTCGTGCCGTAGACGACGTCGCAGGCGTAGGCCACCTGCTTGTCCTCGTAGGACTGCATGTTCTGCAGGACGCCGACCGTCACCCCGAGCGCCTCGTAGATGGGCCCCATCCATTCGGCGTCGCGGCGGGCGAGGTAGTCGTTGACCGTTACGACGTGCACGCCCTTGCGCTCGGGCGCCCCGTCCTGCTGCTCGGGGTCCGCGCCGTTGGCCACCGGGCTGCGCACCGCGAGCGAGTTGAGGACGACCGCGAGCGTCGCCGTGAGCGTCTTGCCCTCGCCGGTCTTCATCTCGGCGATCTGGCCCTCGTGCATCGCCATGCCGCCGATCAGCTGGACGTCGAAGTGGCGCATGCCCATCGTCCGCTTGCCGGTCTCGCGCACGACCGCAAAGCACTCCGGCAGCAGGGCGTCGAGCGACTCGCCCTCGGCGGCCCGCTCGCGCAGCGCGTACATCCGCTCGCGCAGCTCGGCATCTGTGTCGTGCTCGAGCTCTGCCTCGAAGGCCGAGATCAGCGCGACGCGCCGTTGATAGGTCTTGAACTTCTTCGCCTCGCCGACGTTCAGCGCGCGATCGAGCAGGGATGGCATCTGCCCAAGGATAGCTACCGGGGGGTGGCCCCCGCGCGCGTCACGCTGGGGCTCAGCCGGCGAACGAGAACGTCTTGGAGCCGCCGCCGGGGCAGTCCGCCAGCGTCAGCTTCAGCGGACCATCGGTCTTGACGTTCAGGTGCGCTGTGCAGTCGATCTTCGCCCGCTTCGCGTCGATGGTGGCGTGCGCGATGTTGCCGGCGGTCAGGTCGAGGGCGTCGTTGACCGCCTGCGCCGGCGCCGCCCCCCAGCTCTTCGCCTGGCTCGTGAAGGGGATCGCCGGGAGCTGGCCGCCGGTGAGCACTCCCGCGCCGTGCTGGGTTTCCGAGGCCGCCGGGTCCCCGACGCCGAACCCCTCGGAGCGCACGTCGACCGTGCCCAGCGGTGCGCTGCCGCTGCTTTCCCGCAGGCCGATGTTGTAGAGCCAGTAGGCGTGCCCGGCGGTCGTCCCGTCAGCGGGGAAGTCCATCGTCGGGTTGTAGGCGTAGGTCACGTGCGGCGGGTTGGGCTCGACGCCTTCGGTGCCGAGGAAGGCCGCAGCCGGCGAGTATTCGTCGTTGATCGCCAGCGTGAGATGGTCGCCGGCCTGGAATTGGTCGAATTCGTAGCGGTAGCCGAGCGAGTCGAACTTGGCGACCTGTTCGAGCACGCCGGCGATCGGCACGAGCTCGTCGGTCGTCTCGTTCCAGATCAGGAACGGCACGTTGCGCACGGACGGCAGCATGCGCTGGGTGAGCGACCGGTTGCCTCCCGGCTGCGGTTCGCCCGGAGGCAGCCAGATGCCGAGGCCCGGCGGCCCCACCGTGGGCTGCGCCCTGGCGAACAGGTCAGGGAACTGGCTGGTCAGCTTGTACGTGCCGTATCCCCCCATCGAATAGCCGGCGACGTCGGTGAAGGAGGGGTTGAGCTGGTAGTGGGCGGCGACGTCGGCCCACACTTCGAAGGTGTCCGCTCCGGCGTGGTCGTAGTACCACCCGTCCGGCCCGCGCCCGGACGGCGTGATGACGATCGATCCTGGCCCGCGGGCGGCGAACTGCGACTGGTTTCGCGACCCGGCGAACTGGTTGTAGTTCGCCGACAGCGAGTGAAGCAGCAGCGTCAGGCCCCACCCGCCCGCCGGCGCGGAGCCGCCGGGCACGTAGACCGCGTAGGGCAGGAGCTGGCCGCGCATCGCGCCGATGCACGCCGTCGAGGAGCCGCAGCCGCCGGTCGCGTAGTCCGCGCCCTGGCCGGGCGAGAAATGGGAGGCGAGGATCCGGTCGATGGTGCCGGTCTGTGGCACGCCGGTGGCAGATCCGGGCATGTCGTCGTTGACCTTCGCCTTCAGCTTGGCGAAGTCGACTTCGGCGTGGAAGGCGCTGATGTCACCGCTCGCCAGCGCCCGCGCCTGCGCCGACTCGCGCCACCAGGCGGGGTCGGCTGTGGTCGCGGGCCCCGGGGTGCCGGGGACGGGCTCCTGGGCATTGAACCGGTAGGCCACGTCGAAGAAGGCGGGCGGAGCCGTGTTCACACCGGCGCCGCCGGGCTGCGTCGCAGAGCGCTCCGCCACAGGCAGCAGGTAGCTGTTGGCCGACGCGTTCCACAGGCCGACGCCGCCGGCCAGGCGGACCGCGGAGCTGCCGGGGTTCCACTGGCTGTGCGACACGAGCACGGTGATCTGGCGGCGCGCGAGGTCGACGCTCACCGTCGGCGCCGGACCCGGCACTTCGGTGCCGGTGACCGCGTCGGTGAGCACCGCGGTTTCTCCGTGCACGGTCAGGAAGTACTGCGCGGGGGCGCTCACGTTCGCGCCGAACGGGAACGGGTGGCTGTGGCCTTCGCTGCCGCCGATCGCTATGGCGGTCGCTACGAGGTCCGGTTTCTCCAGCGTGTTGAGCGTGATGCGGATCGCGGTCGAGCTGACGAGCGGCTTGACGCGCAGCTCCACGAGGTTGGCGGCGTTTTCGTCGTATCCGGGCCCCGTCGGATAGTCGTAGGTGCCGTCGGGCGCCGAGAAGAGGTCTCCGCCGGAGGAGTCGCCACCGGGCGAGTGCATCGGGTTGGTCGGGTCGGTCAGCCCCTTGGCGCCGTGGTCGTCGTAGACGTACCCCTGGTAGACGAACTCACCCAGCCGGTAGGCGCTGGCCCCCGACACGAGGATCGACGGCGCATGCCAGGCGGAGCCCGGCGCGTTTTCGAGCTGGGGCGCGCGAGCGGGGCGTTCGTAGAGCACCGCCGGACCCGGCCGCGGTGCGGTCCCCACTTTGGCGGGCAGCGACGGCGAGACTGCCGCGCCGGCTGCGCCCGGAAGCAGCCAGCTGACCGCCAGCGCCCCCGTCACCCCGAGAAGAACACGTACCCTCACCCGCGATCGGCAATACCCGCATGGGGCGGGGTCCAAACATCGCCCCCCCTCGCGCGAGGCGCGGAGCGCTAGAGCGACGGCTGCGCAGCCCGGAGGCGGGCTGCCCGGGCCGCCTCGCGGGCGGCTGCGGCGTGCGCCTCGCGGCGGTGGCGAAGTTTGTCGCGGTGGCGCTTGACCTGCCGCGCGAGCTCGTCCACCACCAGGTTCAGCGAGTGCAGCATCTCCGGAGAGGCATCGTGAGCGCGCAGCGTGACGCCCTTCAGGTAGAGCGTCGCCTCGGCGACGTGACAGTCGGCGACCCGCGGGTTGGGCTCCTTGAAGATCTCGATCTCAAGCCGGGCGAGGTCCGAGACCTGCCGCGCGACCTTGGCCAGGCGACGCTCCGCGTGGGCGCGGATCTTGTCGGTGACCGGGACATTTCGACCCTTGATGTCGATCTGCATCGTAGGCTCCCTTCGGTGTCTTTGCGTGTCGGACATCGATGCTACGCCGGGGCACGGCGGATGTCCATGGGGTTCGACAAAATGGCCGGAGGATGCGCGCAAACATAATCTGGACGCTGAGCCCCGGCGTGCTGATCGGTGCGGCGCTGGCGGCGGGCATCTACGGCAGACGCTGGCGGCAGGTGCGGCGCGAGTCCGCACGCCCGGGCGCCGAGGCGCCGGTATGGCGCCTGGGCTGCTTCGCCGCGGCGGTGCTGGTTGCGCTTGCGGCGCTCGTGTCCCCCCTCGACTCGCTCGCCGACCAGCTGTTCTTCATGCACATGGTGCAGCACATGCTGCTGCTGGACGTGGTGCCGATCCTCGCCATCGCGGGCTTCACGAAGGTCCTCCTCAGACCGGTCACGCGCCTGGTCCGCGGCATCGAGCATCGCGCGGGCGCGCTCGCGCATCCGGCGTTCGCCGTGCTGCTCTATGTCGGCGTGATCTGGGCGTGGCACGTGCCATCGGCGTATGACTTCGCCGTGCGTCACCCGTTCGCGCACGTCCTCGAGCACGCCAGCTTCCTGCTCGCCGGCTCGCTCTACTGGTGGCATCTGCTCTCCCCGATCCGTGGACGCCTTCGGCTGAACGGTATGGGCCCGGTGCTCTACATGGCCTCCACCAAGCTGTTCGTCGGCGCGCTCGGAATGGGGCTCGCTTTCGCGCCGGCCGCCCTCTACCCCTATTACGAGCACCTGGGCCGCGTGTGGGGCATCAGCGCCGGAGACGATCAGTCGCTCGCGGGCCTGATCATGGCGGTCGAGCAGTCACTCGTGATGGGCATTGCGCTCGTCGTGCTGTTCATGCGCGCGCTGAGCGAGTCAGAGCGCGAGCAGCAGCGTCGCGAGCGCTACGGCCTCGTGTGAGGCGCGCCGCCTAGTCCCGCCGGCGCAGGCTCTTAAGGATGCCGCCGTGGCCGGCGATCGCGCCGATCAGGATCGAGTCCGGGGCGATCACGGTGCCGGGGAACACGATGCTCGAGCGCAGTTGGGCATGGTCGCCCACGCTCACACCGTCGCCGAGCACGATCGGCCCCATCAGGCGCACGCCGTGCCCGATACGCACGTCGTGCCCGACCCACACGCGCCCGTCGATGTCGGTGTCCTCGGGGATCGGCGAGCCGCCGGCGACGGTCACCCCGGGCCGGACCTCCTCGCCCTCGATCTGCAGCTGCAGCTCGCCGCGCAGCGCATCGAAGGTGCCCTGGCGCAGCTCGCTGAGCGACCCGACATCGTTCCAGTACTCGTGCACCTCGTGGATGTAGAAGGGAACGTCGTTCTCGAGCAGCACGGGGAAGACGTCCTGGGCCCAGTCCACGAACGGCCGGTCGGGGAAGTAGTCGAAGATCCGCGGGTCGAAGACGTAGATTCCGCAGTTGCCGAGGTCGGAGAGCGCGTCATCCGGCTCGGGCTTCTCCTGAAAGCCGGTGATCCGTCCGTCGTCGTCGTGCAGGACGACGCCATACTCGCGCGTGTCCGCCACCTGCTTGACCGCGAGCGTCGCCACGCCGCCGGCCTGGCGGTGCCTTGCGGCGAGCGCTCCGAGGTCGATGTCGGTGAGCGCGTCGCCGGAGATCACCAGGAACGGCTCGTCCCCGAAGAACTCCGCGCAGGCGTGAACTCCGCCGGCGGTGCCGAGCAGCTCGGGCTCGAAGCGGTACTCGAGCCGCTCGCCGAAGTGCTCGCGGATCGTGTCGGGGAAGTAGTGGAGGTTCGCGATCACCTCCTCGAAGCCGTGCCTGTCGAGCAGGTCCACGATGTGCTCCATGACGGGCCTGTCGAGCACCGGCACCATCGGCTTGGTTATCTCATACGTCAGCGGGCGCAGGCGCGTGCCCAGGCCCGCCGCAAGGACCATCGCTCTCATCGGCTGTGGCCGGCGCCTAGTAGCGGTAGTGGTCGGACTTGTACGGCCCGTCCACCGGCACGCCGATGTACGCGGCCTGCTCGTCGGTGAGCCTCGTGAGCTTCACGCCGAGCGCGTCGAGGTGCAGGCGGGCGACCTTCTCATCGAGGTGCTTGGGAAGGACGTAGACCTTCTTCTCGTACTCGTCGTTCTTGGTGAACAGCTCGATCTGGGCGATCGTCTGGTTGGAGAACGAGCTGCTCATCACAAAGCTCGGGTGTCCCGTGGCGTTGCCGAGGTTCAGCAGCCGCCCCTCGGAGAGCAGGATGATCGCGTGCCCGTCGGGGAACACCCACTTGTCGACCTGGGGCTTGATGTTGACCCGCTCGATGCCCGCAATGTGCGACAGGCCTGCGATGTCGATCTCGTTGTCGAAGTGCCCGAAGTTGCCGACGATCGCCTGGTGCTTCATCCGCTCCATGTGCTCCGCTGTGATGATGTCGCGGTTGCCCGTCGTGGTGATGAATATGTCGCCGCTGTCGAGCACTTCCTCGAGCGTGCGGATCTCGTAGCCCTGCATCGCGGCCTGCAGCGCGCAGATCGGGTCGATCTCGGTGATCACCACGCGTGCGCCCTGCCCGCGCAGCGATTCGGCGCAGCCCTTGCCGACGTCGCCGAAGCCGCAGATGACCGCCATCTTGCCGCCGATCATCACGTCGGTGGCGCGGTTGATCCCGTCGATCAGCGAGTGGCGGCAGCCGTAGAGGTTGTCGAACTTGGACTTCGTGACCGAGTCGTTGACGTTGATGGCGGGGAACAGCAGCTCGCCGGTCTACACCATCTGGTAGAGCCGGTGCACGCCGGTGGTCGTCTCCTCGGAGACGCCTTTTATGCCCTGGCCGATCTTCGTCCAGCGCTGCGGATCCTCGGCGAGGGACCGCTGCAGCAGCGAGAGGATCACGGCGAGCTCCTCGGACTCGGCGCCGGCCGGGTCCGGCACCGCGCCGGCCTTCTCGTACTCCGTGCCCTTGTGGACGAGCAGCGTGGCGTCGCCGCCGTCATCGAGAATCATGTTCGGGCCGGCGGGGTGGGTGGGATCCGCTTCACTCTCCGGCCAGCGCATCACCTGTTCGGTGCACCACCAGTACTCCTCGAGCGTCTCGCCCTTCCACGCGTAGACGGGCACGCCCCGCGGGTTCTCCGGCGAGCCGTCCGGCCCCACGGCGACCGCCGCCGCGGCATGGTCCTGGGTCGAGAAGATGTTGCAGCTGCACCAGCGCACCTCTGCGCCGAGCGCGGTCAGCGTCTCGATCAGCACGGCCGTCTGGATAGTCATGTGCAGCGAGCCGGTGATGCGGGCTCCCCTCAAAGGCTGGGCGTCGGCGTACTCGCGACGGATCGCCATCAGGCCCGGCATCTCGTGCTCGGCGAGCGTTATCTCCTTGCGCCCGAACTCGGCGAGGGACAGGTCGGCGACCTTGAAGTCGGTATCGGTCAGCGTGGCGGTGGGGTTCATCTGTAGATCTCCATGGTCATAGTGATAGCTCAGCGGTTGGCGAGCGCGGCCTTCAGCTCGTCGATCACCTTCACCGGCCCGGGATCAACGCCGCGCAGCGCGGCGAGGTAGATAGAGACGAGATCGCCGAGGAGCACGAGCGAGAGGACCCGCTCGATCGCCGTCTGCCCGCGGGTCTCGAGTCGGCAGCTCATCGCGGCGTTGTCGGCGATCAGGCGCTCGGTGAGCTCCATCCGCTCCTTCACCCTGGGGTGTGCGTCGGAGTCGTCGAGGAAGACTGCGGAGAAGCGCCCGAGCTCGCGCGCGCCCTCCCAGCCGGCGAGCTCGTTGTGGTCGAGCTCTGGCAGTTCGTGGTAGAAGGCGGGCTGCTTGGCGTTCTCGTTGATCTGCGTCTTCCAGCGGTAGGCGATCGGCGTGGTCAGCCCGGCACCGGCGATCACCGGAGTGGTGCCAAGCAGCCGGCGGGCGATGTCCTTCGCCAGGGAGTCCTCGGGCGCGTCCGGGCCCCACTCGGCGACGAGCTGCTCGATGTGTGAGGCGGCGACGTCGATCTCGGCGGTCAGCCGCGGCCCGGCCCCGGACAGCGCTGCGACCTCGAGGGCGGCGACGATCATGTACGCGACGGCGGCGCGCGGCTGAAATCCGCCCGGGAGCGGGATCACCGGCACGCCGTCCGCGCGAGCCATCTCGCCTAGGCGACCGCCGGTGGTCACGACGGTCCGCTTCGCGCCGAGGGCGCCCGCCGACTCGTAGCACGCGAGCGTCTCCTCGGTGTCGCCGGAGTAGCTGGCGCACAGCACCATCGTGTCGGGCGTCGTCCAGGTGGGCAGGCCGTAGGCGCGGGTCACGAAGATCGGGCGGGAGGCGTGATCGCCGAGCGCCGCCCGGGCGAGCGCACCGCCGATCGCCGACCCACCCATGCCGGCGACCACCAGGCCGTCGGCGGTGTCCCAGCCCTGCATGATCGCCGACTCGACGCGCCAGACGGCGTCGCGCAGGTGCTCTGGGAGCGCAAGCACGTCGCCGAGCTGGTCGGAGGCGTCGACGCGCGCGATGACCGCGCGCGAGAGCTCTTCTGCGGCCGGTGGGGCGGTGGCGCTGCCTTCGCTCATCTGGTGCTCTTCTCCTGTGGGGCTGTGGAAATTGTGGCCGTTCGGCCTGTCGTAACCGAGGGTCGCCGGAGGATCTGCGGACCTGGAGCCTAGAACTCGATCGCGCCGTCGGGTAGCGCGACCCCAGGGAAGATACGCGCCCCACGGGTTATCACGTTGTCCGCCCCGACGTTGACGCCTTCCCCGAGCACCGCGCCCCCGCTGATCTGGGTGTGGTCACCGATGCGACAGCCGGCGGCGACTATACAGTCGCGCAGCTCGCATCCGGCCCCGATCTGCGTGCCGCCGAGGACCACCGCACGCTCCACGATGCTGCCCGCGCCGACCGACACGTCGGCGCCGAGCACCGCGAGGCTCCCGACGTGCGCGCCCTCGGCGACGCGGACGCCCTGCCCCAGCACGGCCGGAGGAACCACGCGGCCGTCGAGCTGGGCACCCTCGCCGATCGCCAGCCAGTCGCTGCCCAGCCGCTCCCGTACGGCGGTCTCGACGTTGCCCTCGATGATGTCGAACGTTCCCTGCAGGTAACGGGCCGGCGTGCCGATGTCGAGCCAGTAGCTGTCTGAGGGGAAGCCGTAGAGGCCCTTGCCGACCAGCAGAGGCCACACCTCCCGCTCGATCGACACGTTGCGATCGGCCGGCACGAGCTCGAGGATCGTGCGCTCAAGCACGTACGCGCCGGCGCTGATCAGGTTGCTCGGCAGCTCCTTGGAGCTCGGCTTCTCGACGAAGTCGCGCACAGAGCGGTCCTCCTCGAGGATCACGAGGCCGTATGCCGAGGGGTCTGCGACCGGGACGAGCGCAAGCGTCGCGGTGGCGCCGGTCGCCTCGTGCTGGGCGATCTGGCGCGTCAGGTCGATGTCGGTGAGCACGTCGCCGTTGAGCATCAGGAAGCGCTCGTCGAGCATCGGCTCGGCGAGCTTCAGCGCGCCCGCCGTGCCGCGCGGATCTGGCTCCTCGACGAACCGCAGGCGGATGCCGAGCCGGGAGCCGTCGCCGAGGACGTCCCGTACCGCCGTGGCGAGAAAGCCGCACGACATGATCACATCGTCGACGCCGTGCGCGCGAAGCCACTCGAGCATGAACGCGATGAACGGCCTGTCCACCAGCGGCACGACCGGCTTGGGAAGCGTCGAGGTCAGCGGGCGCAGCCGCGTCCCCTCCCCCCCCACGAGGATCACGGCCTGCACCGGCTCACCGCCTCCCGATGCCCTCGTAGGACAGCCCGGCGGCGCGCACCGCCTGCGGGTCCAGCGCGTTTCGCCCGTCGATGACCAGATCCCCGCTCATCGCCTCGGCCACCTGGGCCCAGTCGAGCTCGAGCAGCTCCTGCCACTCGGTGACGAGCACGACCGCGTCGGCCCCGCGCACGGCGCTCAGCGGGGAGTCGGCGAAGGTGATGCCCGTGACGAGCCTGCGCGCCTGCTCCTCGGCGACCGGGTCGTAGGCGCTGACGCTCGCCCCGTCGGCGTTCAGCCGTGCAGAGAGCACGAGCGATGATGCCTCCCGCATGTCGTCGGTGTTCGGCTTGAAAGCGAGGCCGAGCAACGCGACCCGCTTGCCGACGAGCCCGCCGAGATGCTTGTGCAGCTTGCCGATGACCCGTCGCTTCTGCAGTTCGTTGACCTCGATCACCGCCGTGAGCAGCTGGAAGTGGTAGCCGGAGTTGCCCGCCAGCTGCTTGAGCGCATCGACGTCCTTCGGGAAGCAGCTGCCGCCGAAGCCGATGCCGGCCTGCAGGAACTTCGCACCGATGCGGTCGTCGAGACCCATCCCCCGGGCGACCTCCACGACGTCTGCTCCCGTCTCCTCGCAAACGTTCGCGATCTCGTTGATGAACGAGATCTTCGTCGCGAGGAACGCGTTGGAGGCGAGCTTCACCATCTCCGCGCTGGCCACGTCGGTGCGCACGAGCGGGGCACCGAGCGGCGCGTAGAGCTCGACGACGGCGTCGCCGGCCCAGTTCCCGTCGTCGCCCACGACCACCCGGTCCGGGTGCAGGAAGTCGTTCACGGCGGAGCCCTCCTTGAGGAACTCCGGGCAGGAGACATATCCGAGCCCGTCCTTGCCCTGCTCGCCGAAGGCGCGTGCGAGCGACGTCCCGGTGCCGCAGGGAACTGTCGACTTCATCACGAGCGCGTGCTCCGCGGAGGCAGGTAGCCCATCCACGACGGCGTGCACCGCGGACAGATCGGCGTCGCCGGAGTACGTCGGCGGGGTTCCCACGGCGACGAACAGCAGCCGCGCGTGCTCCAGCGCGCCATCGAGCTCGGTGGAGAAGTGCAGGCGCGCCTTGTTGCGCGCCAGCAGCTCCTCGAGGCCCGGCTCGTAGATCGGCACCTCGCCTCGCTTCAGGCGCTCGACCTTCTCGGCGTCGATGTCCACGCACCACACGTCGCTGCCGAGCTCCGCGAAGCCGGCGGCGGTGACCAGCCCCACGTAGCCGGTGCCGATGACTCCGATTGGCTGGCGGTCGGCGCTCATGAGGCGGGGAAGGCTAGTAGGTGAGGGGTGGCGGCGAGCTGTCTGGCCGGCGGCAGACGCGTCACGAGCCGCTAGGCAACAGCCGGAAAACCGGATGCTTGGCGGCCACTCGCCGCAGCTCATCCTCGGGCGAGTCAGGCCCCACCCCGTCGAAGAACACGCCCACCTCGGCCTTCCACCGCTTCAGGTAGGCCCGGAGGATCGGGGCCTTCTGCCCGTCGGCGATCTCGGCGGCTGCGAAGCTCTCGCCGCGCCTGCCGAGCAGCAGCCGGCCCTCGCCGCTGGCGCGCAGGTTGCGCACCCACTGCGTCTCGCCTCGCGGGGCGACCAGGTAGCGCTCGCCCTCCAGCTCCAGCAGGTTGACGGGGGTGCGCCGGAGCGCTCCGGAGCTGCGTCCGCGGACCTCGAGGACGCGCGAGCCGAGCAGGCTGATGCCCAGGCGGGTGAGCAGCGCAACCAGCGGGTTGAAGACGTGCGCGGTGAACCAGCCCGGGCGCTTGCGCTCGAAGTGAGCTGTGGCTGGACTGCCCGTCTCCACGCCCGAAAAGCCTACTGGCCGACTGCCAGGAACGCCTCGTAGCGGCGGATGTCGCGCTGCGCCCGCGCCTCTTCCTCGCTGCCCTCCTCGGCGCGCTCGGCAGCCGCACGGGCCTCCGAGAGTTTGCTCTCGATGGTCGAGCGGTCAAGCGCGTCCGGCGCGATTGCCTCCTCGACGAGCACGAGTGCGCGGTTCTCGGCGAACTGCAGGTAGCCCTCGGCCTGGGCGAAGCGCACGACGTCGGAATCGGAGCGGTAGAGCCGCAGCTCGGCGGGTTCGAGCATGGCGAGCACGGGCTCGTGGTTGGCGAGGATTCCGATCGAGCCCACCGCCGTGCGCGTGGAGAGCATCTCGATCTCCTCGGAGAACACCTCGCCCTCGGGGGTCAGCACTTCCGCGGGGAAGCTGGTGCGCGGCATTATTTCTTGGCCGCCTCGACCACTTCGTCGATGGTGCCCTTCAGGAAGAAGGCGCTCTCTGGGACCTCGTCGTGCTTGCCTTCGATGATCTCCTCGAAGCCCCTGATCGTCTCGGCGATCGGCACGTATGCCCCGGGCGTGCCCGTGAACTCTTCGGCCACGAAGAACGGCTGCGAGAGGAAGCGCTCGATCCTGCGTGCCCGCTGGACCGTCAGTTTGTCCTCGTCGGAGAGCTCGTCGATGCCGAGGATCGCGATGATGTCCTGCAGTTCCTTGTAGCGCTGGAGGATCTCCTTGACCCGGTTGGCGACGCGGAAGTGGTCCTCGCCGAGGATGTCGGCCTTGAGGATCGTGGAGGTGGACTCGAGGGGATCGACCGCCGGATAGATGCCTTTTTCGGAGATCGCCCGGGAGAGCGCGGTGGTCGCGTTGAGGTGGGCGAACACCGACGCCGGAGCCGGGTCGGTGTAGTCGTCGGCGGGGACGTAGATCGCCTGGATCGACGTTACGGAGCCCTCGCGTGTCGAGGTTATGCGCTCCTGCAGCTGGCCCATCTCGGTCTCGAGCGTCGGCTGGTAGCCGACCTGGGAGGGCATCCGGCCGAGCAGGGCGGAGACCTCGGAGCCGGCCTGCACGAAGCGGAAGATGTTGTCGATGAACAGCAGCACGTCCTGGCCCTGGTCGCGGAAGTATTCGGCCATCGTGAGCCCGGAGAGCGCCACGCGCATACGTGCGCCGGGCGGCTCGTTCATCTGGCCGAAGACGAGCATCGTCTTCTCGAGGACGCCTGATTCCTTCATCTCGAGCCACAGGTCGTTGCCCTCGCGGGAGCGCTCGCCGACCCCGCAGAAGGCCGACAGCCCGCCGTGTTCCTTGGCGAGGTTGTGGATGAGCTCCTGGATCAGCACCGTCTTGCCGACTCCGGCCCCGCCAAACAGCCCGGTCTTGCCGCCTTTTGCGTATGGCGCGAGAAGGTCGATGACCTTGATCCCGGTCTCGAACATCTCGGTCGTCGGCGAGAGGTCCTCGAAGGCCGGGGCGTCTTGGTGGATGCTGCGGCGCTCGACGTCCGCGGGCAGGTCGGCTCCGAGGTCGATCGGCTCGCCGAGCAGGTTGAAGATGCGCCCGAGCGTGGCCTCTCCTACAGGCACGCTGATCGGCGCGCCTGTGTCGATCACCTCTGCGCCGCGGGAGAGGCCGTCGGTGGTGTCCATCGCGACCGCACGCACACGGTCGTCGCCCAGGTGCTGCTGCACCTCGCAGACGAGGACCCCCTGGCCGGTGATGGGGCTGATTCCGGGCGCCTCCTCTTTCTCGGCGGCCGCGGGACGGGCGACGGTGATCGCGTGGTTGATCGCCGGCAGCTTGTCTGGGAACACGGCCTCGATCACGACGCCCTGGATCTCCTCGATGCGCCCGGTGTTGCGCTGGGAAGCCTCCCCGTTGGCGGATTGCCCGGCGGCTGTCGGCTCGGTGGCTGTGCTGGCGTCCATTCTCTGATTCTCCTCTTTATCGATTCAAGTTGTTTAGCAGCCGGCTAGCTGAGTCCCTCTGCTCCCGCCACGACCTCCATGATCTCCTGGGTGATCTCGGCCTGGCGGGCACGGTTCATCTGCAGCGTCAGATCGGTGATGAGTTCCCCGGCGTTCTCGGACGCGCTGCGCATCGCGGTCATCTGCGCGCCGAAGAAGCCCGCAGCGGACTCGACCAGCGCCCGGTAGATCGAGATCTCGACGTAGTCGGGGATCAGCCGCCTGAGGATCTCCTCGGGGCCGGGCTCGTAGTCGACGAGCGCGTGGGGACCCTCGGCGTCGGCCTCCTGCTCCTCGTCCTCCGTCGCGCCGGTGACCGTCGCCTGGGAAAGCGGCAGCAGCGTTTCACGCCGCACGTGCTGGCTGAGCGGCGAGATGTAGGCGTTGTAGATCAGCTCCACACGGTCGAGCTGCCCGTCGATGTAGCCGGTCATGAGATCGTCGGCGACCGAGCGGGCGTCGGCGTAGCCGGGATGGTCGGCGAAGCCCGTGTAGGTGCCTGCCAGCTCGTAGCCGCGGAAGCTCAGGGAGGACGCCCCGCGACGTCCTGTGGCGTACCACACGGGGTTGCGCTGGCCGTCCGTCAACTCGGCCGCCGCACGCACGCCGGCACGGATGATCTGCGAGTTGAAGGCGCCGGCGAGCCCACGATCGCCCGTGATGAGCAGCAGGGCCACGTTCCTCTCGGACTCGTGCTCGGTCAGCAGCGGCAGCCTGGCGGCCTCGGCGCCGGCCGCCTCGGCGGCCTGGCGGGTCATGCGCCGGATCGCGTCGGCGTAGGGGCGCAGCGCCTCGATCCGCTGTTCAGCGCGGCGCAGCCGGGCGCCGGACACCGCCTCCAGGGCACGCGTGATCTTCTGGATGTTCTTCACCGAGGAGATCCGGTTCCTGACGTCGCGTTGGCTGGCCATGGCTCGCGCAGGCGGCTAAGCCGCCTGGACCTCCTCCAGCGCCTGTCCTTCCTCGTCGAGGTCGTAGCCGAAGTCGCGGGCGAACGCCTCGATCGCGTCGCGCACGCCCTTCTGCATCTCATCCGACCAGTCCCCTTCGGTGATCTTCTTCAGCAGATCGGCGTGCTGGGCGTGCACCCGCTCGGTCAGCGACTGCAGGAACTCGGGCACGCGCTCGACCCTGAGGCGATCGAGGAAGCCGTTCGTGGCGGCGTAGATCTGCACGACCTGATCCTCGACCGGGAGCGGCTCGCGCTCGCCCTGGTTGAGCGTCATGACGAGGCGCTCGCCGCGCGCCAGCGCACGCTGGGTCTCGGCGTCGAGGTCGGAGCCGAACTGTGAGAACGCCTCCAGGTCGCGGTACTGCGACAGCTCGAGCTTGAGCCGGCCGGCCACTTTTTTCATCGGCCCGATCTGGGCGTTTCCGCCGACGCGGGACACGGAGATGCCGACGTTGATCGCCGGGCGAACGCCGGCGTTGAACAGGCCCGACTCCAGGAAGATCTGTCCGTCGGTGATCGAGATCACGTTCGTGGGGATGTACGCGGACACGTCGCCGGCCTGCGTCTCGATGATCGGCAGTGCCGTCAGCGAGCCTCCGCCGAGGTCGTCGTTGAGCTTCACCGCGCGCTCCAGCAGCCGCGAGTGCAGGTAGAAGACGTCGCCGGGATAGGCCTCGCGGCCCGGGGGACGCCGCAGCAGCAGCGACATCTGCCGGTAGGCGTAGGCGTGCTTGGTGAGGTCGTCGTACACGCACAGCGCGTGGCGACCGCTGTACAGGAAGTGCTCTGCCATCGCGCACCCCGCGTACGGCGCCATGTACTTGATCGGCGCCGCCTCGTCGGCGCCGGCGGCGACGATGATCGTGTTCTCCATCGCGCCGCTCTCCTCGAGCGTGTCCGCGAGCGCCACGACGGTGGACATGCGCTGGCCGATCGCGACGTACACCGACACGATCCCCGTGTCCTTGTTGTTGATGATCGTGTCTACGGCGATCGCCGTCTTGCCCGTCTGCCGGTCGCCGATGATCAGCTCTCGCTGACCTCGGCCGATCGGGATCATCGCGTCGATCGCCTTGATGCCGGTCTGCATCGGTTCCTTCACCGGCTGGCGCTGCACGACGCCGGGGGCCTTGAACTCCGCCGGGCGTGTCTCGCTGACGTCGATGTCGCCTTTGCCGTCGAGCGGCCGGCCGAGGGGATCGACGATCCGGCCGAGCAGCCCATCGCCGACGGGGATGTCGAGCAGCCGCCCGGTGCGCCTGACCGTATCGCCCTCGACGACGCGCTCCCACTCGCCGAACAGCACGGCGCCGACGTTGTCGGACTCGAGGTTCAGCGCCAGGCCCGTGACGCCGTGTGGGAACTCGAGCATCTCGAAGGACATGCAGTTCTCCAGGCCGTGCAGGCGGGCGATGCCGTCGGCGACCGACAGCACGGTGCCGACCTCGGTCAGCTCGGCCGTACCGGCGTCGAGTCCCTCGATGCGGCTCTTGAGGATGCTGGTGATCTCGTCTGGGTTGATCTGCATTTTTCTCCTTTGGGGGCGAGGGGCCCGGCTTGCCGGCCTTGCGGCCGGCTTCGCCTTCCTCTAGGAAGCTCCTTGGGCAACGTGCCTGCGCAGCTGCTCCAGTCGGTTTCGAATTGAGGCATCGAGGATCGAGTTGCCGACCCTGACCACGATGCCGCCCAGGATGTCGGGGTTCACGTGCGCCGCGAGCTGGATCTTGCGTCCGGCCCGCTCGCCGATCGTGCGGCCGAGGTTCTCCGTCGTCGCCTGATCGAGCTCGATCGCGCTCGTGATCTCGACGGGGAGCACGCGGTTCTCCTCGTCCCACAGCCGCTCGTACTCCCTGCGGATGCGGAAGATCACCGGCATGCGGTGTTTCTCGATCAGCAACTTCGCGAAGTTCACAAAGCTCTCGTCGGCGTCGACGAGCATGCGTTCCAGGCCGTCCTCCTTCTCCTTCGTGTTGAAGTAGGGGGAGAAGAAGAAAGTCGCCAGCTGGCGGTGCTGGTCCAGCGCCTCGGCGAACTCGCCGAGCTGCTCGCGCAGCACGTCCAGCTTGTCTTGCTCGCGGCCGACCTCGAACAGCGACCGCGCATATACCTGGGCGAGCTCCTCCATCAGTTGCTCGCGGGTCCCGCCGAGATGGAGGAGAAGTCGAGCTCGCCGAGCGCCTCCTCGACCAGACGGCGCTGGTCTGCGTCGGTGAGCACCTTTTTGGTCACCTTCTCGGTTGCCAACACGGTCAGGTCGGCGACCTCGCGGCGGATATCCGACAGCGCCCGCTCGGTTGCCGCCTCGATGTCGCGCTCAGCGCGCCCCGCGGCCTCCGCGAGCAGCTCCTGCCCGCGTTGCTTGGCCTCCTGTTCGTGGGCGTCGGCCGCCTGGCGCGCACGATGCACGATCTCGTCGGCCTGGGCACGTGCCTCCTTCAGTCGCTCGCGGTATTCCGTGAGCAGCTCCTCGGCCTCCTTGCGGGTGCGCTCGGCCGTGTCGATCGAGTCTTCGATCGCTTTCTGGCGCTTGCCGAGCGCTTCGCTGATGCGCGGGAAGGCGAGCCGCGAGAGCAGGAACATGGTCGCCCCGAAGACGAGCAGCGTCCACACCATCAACCCGACGCTGGGTTCGATCAGGAAGCCGCCGCTCGAGGCGATCACCTGGGCACCGGTCACGGAGATGTTTGCGAGCGTGGCGATCATCGCGTCAGACGATGAACGCGGCGAGCAGGCCCGCGACGAGGCCGTAGAAGAAGCACGCCTCGGTAAGCGCGAAGCCCAGCCACTGCAGCTGGGTGATCTCGTCGCGCATCTCCGGCTGGCGCGTGATCGCTTCGATCGCCTTTCCGAAGATGATGCCGATGCCGACGCCGGCGCCCACGGCACCGAGCCCGCCACCGACTCCGAGACCGATCGACTTGCCGGCCTTGGCCGTTTCTTCGGCTACGGCGAGGATCGTGATTAGGGCGATGTGCACGTCGTTTGACTCCTTTAGTGGTCTTCGGCGACGGCGCCGCCGAGGTAGATAGCTGTGAGGGTGGCAAAGATGAAGGCCTGCAGGGCGGCGACAAGCCCGACCTCGAAGGCGAACAGGGCGATCCCGGCCGGGATCGTGAACCAGGCCAGCGCCGAGACGCCCAGGATCACCGCGAGCGCCCCCGCCATGAAGAGGATGATCAGGTGCCCGGCGAGGATGTTCGCGAACAGACGAATCGAGAGCGACATCAGCCGCATGATGTTCGAGAGCACCTCGAGGAAGAAGATGAAGACGGCCATGCCGCCGGTCACTCCGCTCGGGATCAGCCCTTTCAGGTAGCCGATCGGCCCCTTCGCGCGAATCCCTTCGAAGGTGTAGGAGCCGAACACGAGCAGCGCCAGCACGAGCGGGATCGACAGGTTCGCCGTCGCCGCGTAGAGGGAGAACGAGGGGATGTGCGCGCCGAAGATGTTGATCTTCTCCTCGGTGTTCGTCGGCAGGGGGATGTAGCCGACGAGGTTCGAGAACATGATGAACAGGAACAGCGTGCCGATGAACGGGAACCAGCGCCGCGCCATCTTCTCGTCGAGGTTGCCGCCGGTGATGTTGTCGCGCATCAGCTGGTAGAGGACCTCGACGGCCGTTTGCACCTTGTTCGGACGCGCCTGCATGCGGTTGGCGACGTAGATCATCGAAACGCAGGTCGCGATCGCCGCCAGGAACAGGTATAGGACGGCCTTGTTGATCGAGAAGACACCCGCGTTGATCCAGTTGTCGAGTTTGAACTCGTTCTGCGGCTGGTAGCTGTTGTTGCGCCCGCCGCTGCCGAATAGGGCATAGAGCAGGATCACGCCGCCGATCCACACGCCGACCAGCAGCAGCAGCGTTTTTTTGATGCTCTTCTTGGGCGGCTTGAGGTCGCCCGCCCCGGGCCCCGGCCTTTTGACCGCGGCATCGGGTGGTGGAACCCCGCCGATTCCCCCCGCCTGTGCGTCGCTCATGACGTGCTCGGTCTCCCCTGCGCCGGAGGGCGCCGACCGGCCTGAAGCGGGTTTCCGGTGAAGAACGACATCACGAAGTAGACGGTGAACGCCGCCAGCATCAGCGCGGCGGCCATGATGCCGTCGCTCTTGCCGCCTGCGAAGCGCGCGATGATGATCGCCAGGGCGACGACCCAGATGCGGCCCATCATGCTTCCGACCTGCAGCCCCGCGCGCAGCTTTGGATCGCCGACCCTCAGTGCGCGCTCCTGCGCGAAGGTCGTCCCGAGGCGCGTCAGCAGCCAGGCGACAGCGGCTATGAGATAGCCGAGCAGAGGCAGGCCCGCGATCGGCACGAATGGGGCCGTCGCGAGCACGAGGCACACGTCGAGGTATCGCAGGAGGACCATCTCAGCTCGACGTTCCGGGAGCCTGAGCGGGCGCTTGGCACCGCGCGCGGCGAGGGCGTCGGATAGCTCCTGCTGCCGAGCGCGACGGCCCGCAGGCGAGGCGCCGGGCACGCCGGCGCGCCGTCAGGGTGCGTGCGACGCGGCGCTCGCGCCGCCCCCGCGAGGCACGGCGCCGTCCGCCTGTCAGGCGGACGCGGCGGGGCGTGACGGGCGGCTCGATCTCAGCGGGATCGTGCGAGCTCTCCGGCCGTTGGCCGGGCGTGCGCGTGTCCTCGTCGTTGGCGTCGAATTCTGGCATGTGAATGGGGCCACCCTACAGAGGCAGGGACGCCCGCGCTCTGCAGTGGCAGGTCGGTCGGAGCGCTCCTCAACACTCCGCGACAGCCCCGCCACTCTACCCGAACCTGGACTTCGTAACAAGTTTGTGACATGAGCCACGGGGCTTGTGACGTCGGTTTCTCGGCTCTCTGGACGGTCCGGCGACGGCCCGCCCGGCGCGCGACGCTTGCGCCGGCGCTCCCGGGGCCGGGTCGGCTGATGGGCCCGCCCGCTAGGCGGCTGCAGGCTGGCGGCGAGCCCCGGAGCTCCATCGCGCCCGGGCCCGCGGCGCCCACGCGATGATCGCCACCGCGGCCGCCGCGAGGATCGCGCCGCCGACGATGTCCAGAACGTAGTGGTTGCCTGTGGCGAGCACAGCGAAGCCGGTCAGGAAGGGATAGATGACGCCGAGCGCACGGATCGCCGGGCGGCTCGTCAGGCGCCACACGGCGACCACGCACCAGGCCGCCCACGCGATGTGCAGCGAGGGCATCGCCGCGAGCTGGTTGGCGTTCGAGGCCAACGCGCCGGTGTGCCACGAGCCGACGGCGTGGCTGGCGGCGACCACGTCTGTGAAGCCGTCGAGCATCCGCGGCGGCGCGACCGGGTAGCGCCAGAAGACCACGAAGCCGAGCACGTTGATCAGCACCAGCGAGTTGCGCAGCGGGCGGTAGACGTCCGTGCGGCGCAACCACAGGTAGCCGAGCAGGCCGAGCGTGACGAGGAAGTGGGCGTTGTCGTAGTAGTAGGAGAGCGCGACTCCGAGGCCGTGATGGTTGGCAAGCCAGCGGTCGAGGGCCTGCTCGGGAGCGATCCCCAGCGCGCGCTCGGAACCGAGGATTTCGCGGCCGTGCTCGAGCGCGACGCCCAGCCGAAGCGGCGCGAGGTTCGTGACCGCGTCATAGACCCAGCAGAGCCAGACGATCGTCAGCGCCTCGACCCACCAGCGAGTGCGTCGCACCGTGGGCGCCTGCGCCTGCGCAGGCTGCGCGGCGGCACGGCGGCCGAGACCTTCGACGCCGAGGGGTCGCGCGACGGCGGCGCTCCTCAGCTCCCCCGCCGGGGCCTCGACGGTCGCGTCGATCGGGGAGATGACGGTCGACAAGTAGTCGATCTTACCCGCGCCGCCCGACGCGGCCTGACCTCGAACGGCCCTGCACGAGCGCGCCCGAGGGACCACCGTGCCGTGGCTAGGGAAGCACCGGCTCGACCCCCCGCTCGCGCATCGTCTCGATCACGGCGGGCAACGCAGCGAGGGTGCGCCGCCACGAGCCGGGCGCCGAGTAGTCGTCGGCGTCGTGCAGCAGCAGCACGGCTCCCTCGCCCGCGCCCTGGGTGACCTTCGAGGCGATCGACGAGGCCGTCGCGCCGGCCTCCCAGTCCCTGCCCCAGTGGCTCCACAGCAGCGTTCGCCAGCCGCGCGCTCCGGCCAGGCGCAGCGCCGCGGCGTTGAGCACGCCGTATGGCGGCCGGTACAGCCGCGGGGCGAGGCCCGTGGCGGTCCCGATCGCGTCCTCGGCGCGAGCGATGTCCTCGCGAACCTGACGCGGGCCCAGCCGCAGCAGGTTGCGGTGGCGATCGCAGTGCAGCGCGATCTCGTGCCCGGCGTCGGCGATCTCGCGGGGCAGCGACGGATTGCGGCGGATCTGCTCGCCGACCAGGAAGAACGTCGCGCGAACGCGCTCGGCGGCGAGCAGCTCGAGCACGGCCGGCGTGCCCCGCGCGTGCGGCCCGTCGTCGAACGTCAGCGCGTAGCCACGGCCGGTGGCGGTGCGGTCCTCGACGCCGAGCGGACGGCGCAGCGCCGGCCAGACGCCGGCGAGCGCCGGCAGCGCGTAGCCCACCACTGCCGCGCCGGCCAGCGCACCCGCGATCGGCGCCGTGCGAGTGCGATGATCGTCAGTGGACATGGTCGATCTCGTTCTGGGAATAGCCGCCGCGGTCGGCGCTTCCACCCTGTACAGCCTAGGGATCGCCTTTCAGGCGATGGACGCCCGCGACGCGCCGCCGGATGAGAACCTGCGGCTGGCGCTGGCGCTCAGGCTGGTCAAACGCGCCCGCTGGCTGTTCGGCACCGGACTATCGATCCTGGGCTGGCCGCTGCAGGTGGTGGCGCTGATGCTGGCGCCGCTGGTGGTCGTGCAGCCCGCGCTCGCCGTGGGGCTGCTGGCGCTGATGTTCCTGGCCGAGCGCCTGCTCGGCGAGCGTGCGGGGCGCTACGAGTACACGGCGATGGCGGCGATCCTCGCCGGCGTGCTCGGCGCGGCGCTGTGCGCGCCGCCGCATTCGGTCACCCACACCTCCCAGCAGCTCACGATCACCCTCGCGCTGCTGGTGCTGGGGGCGGCCGCCCTGCTGCCCTACGCCCTGCGCCTGATCGGCCGCTCCCGCCCGGAGCTGACGATGGTCTGCGCAGGACTCGCCTTCGGCTGGAGCGGCGTGGCAACGAAGCTCGCCTCCGACGACCTGTCCTCCGGCCATCTGCTGGTCGCCGCCGCGTGGGGCGTCTCGACCGCGCTCGCCTCCGGCGTGGGCGTGCTGAGCGAGATGAGCGCGCTGCAGTCGCGCCCGGCGATCCAGGTCGCGCCGGTCGTGTTCGTGACACAGACGGTCGTTCCCGTGGTGCTCGCGCCGACGCTGCTGGAAGAGCACTTCACCGCTTCGCCCCTCGGCGGAATCCCGCTCGCCGCGGCGCTCTTGCTGCTGCTCGCCGGCGCGGCGATGCTGGCGCGCTCGCCGCTGCTGCTTGCGCTGATGGATCCTCAGCGCACGAGCGATTCGAGCGTCTCGGTCGCCAACCCCGCGGAGGAGAGCCGCGACACGATCCGTTCGAGTCCCGCAACCGACGCGGCCGAGGCGTCGCCTTCGACGACCAACACGTCGCCGGCGCGGATCGGCCGCTGAGGCAGCCCGCGGGTCGCGCTGATCCGCATCGCCCCGACCACCGGCGTCGCGCCGTCGGTCCGCGCGAGGACGAGCTGGCCGACTGACAGCCCGCTCGAGGGCTGGACGTAGTAGAAGCGGTGGTGCAGGCCAAGCGCCCTTGCCTGTCGGTGAAGCGCGCTGCGCGTCCCCGGCCAGCGCAACGGCGAGGACTTCGGTACTTCGGGCAGCAGCTGGTCGCCCAGGCTGTGCAGCTCGGTGATCCGCTGCGGCGTCGGAACGCCCGCGTCGTCGGCGAAGGACACGTGGATCTTCCGTTCTGCCAGCCGGCGGGCCAGCACCGAGATCTCGCCTGACGGGGCCTTCACGATCACGGCGACGGCGCGCCGCTGGGTGTTCACGTGCGACAGCGGGTGCACGCGCAGCACCTTCGCGGCGAGGCTCGTCACCTCGTCGGTCGACATCATCCACGAGCCCAGCACGATCATCGCGGCGAACTGCGTGCCGAGCGCGACGAGCCGCAGCCGCCAGCGCGGAATCGGACGCACGCGCCGCGGCGCCGAGAGCACGACCTCGACAGCGGCGGGATCCGGGGCCGGCGCATCGCTCCCGGCAGCGAGGTCTGACTCGGAGGCGAAGCTCGCGACGACGTGCTGGCGCAGCTCATCGGTGTCGTTCGCCAGCAGCAGCAGGTCCAGCGCGGCCATCGCCCGCGTGTTCAGACGGGCGTGCCCGACCGGCAGCCCGTAGGAGACGACGGGCGTGCCGGCCGCGCGCGCCTCCAGGCAGGTGACGCCGCCGGTGGAGTGCACGAGCACGTCGGCCGCCGCCAGGAGCTCGGGCATCTTGTCGGTGAACCCGTACACGTGCACGCGCGGCTCCTCGGCGAACGCCGCTCCGAGCTTCTCATGGAGCTGGTCGTTGTGGCCGGCCAGGCAGACGATGCTCGTCACCTCGGGTGTTCGCACGAACTCGCCGACCGCGCCGGCGATGTCGCCGACGCCCCAGCCGCCACCCGAGACGACGACCATGCGCCCGTCCTCCGGCAGCCCCAGCCCGCGCCGAGCCTCGGTGGCGCAGCGCGGCTCTAGGAACTCCGCCGAGATCAGCGGGCGCACGAGCCGCACGCTGCCCTCGCCCGCGATCCGCTCGACCGAGCGCATCGACTCGCCGTACATGACGAGATGCATGTCGATGCCCGGCTGTGCCCAGAAGAACAGGCCAGTGAGATCTGTGATCGTCGCCACGGTCGTCGCCTCGATCTCGCCGCGGCGGCGCAACCGGGCGAGCACGACCGTCACGGCCGGGTAGGTCGAGACGACCACGTCGGGGTCGTATTCGGCGATCGTCCGCGCCAGCGGCCTGGAGCCGAACGCGCAGAGCAGCCTCCGCGCGAGGAGCCGGAACGGCACGACGTGCTCGAGCATCCAGTACACGACCGTGTAGGTCCACGGGAACAGGCGCAGCTGCACGCGATACCCGTCCTCGACGATCGGACGCAGCACGCGCCCCATCGCGGCGAGGCCGTCGATCACCGTCACCTCGGCCGGCTGGGTGGACGCCTCTACCTGGCCGGCCAGGGCGCGCGCGGCAGCGGCATGTCCCTCGCCGACGTCGGCCGAGAGGATCAGGACGCGACGCGGCCGGTCCACATCGGGAGCCGCGCGCAGGAGGCGTTTGCGTCTTGGGCGTCGCATCACTGGAATTAGCCCGCCGACCCACGGGGGTTACAGCACGCATGGGCGCGCCTTCGTCCGGGCGTCCCCGGCGGCGCGGCTGTCTCGACAGCGTACATGGGCGGATGGACACCCGGCGGGCGGCGAGCAGTGAGAATGGGTTCATGCAGGCGGCCAGGCCAGCGACGCTCCTCCCCGCGCCCGGCGGCCCGCGTGCCGCCGCGGCACGGAACTCCGACCGGCTGCGCGGCGCGGCTCGGCTCGCCGGCAGCGCCGCGCTGCTGGCCTTGCTCGCAGCCCTGATCGTGCTCGCGTTCGACGCCGCGCAGGCTCCGTCGCGCTACGTGCCGGCCGAGAGCGGCGGCTGGCCGGACTGGCTCGCGGGTCCGCTCAGGGGCGCGGGCTCGCACCTCGGCAGCGGCGACTTCCAGACGCTGATGCTGATCGTCTGCGGCGCCTACCTGCTGGCGCTCGCGAGCGCCCGCTCGCTGCCACTGCGCTGGATCGCGGCCGCCGTGCTCGCTGCTCACGTGATTCTCGCGCTCGGCCCGCCCCTGATCTCCCAGGACGTGTTCGGCTACATCGCGTTCGCCCGTATGGGGGCTCTGCACGGTCTCGACCCGTACACGCACTTCCCGGCGGAAGCCGCCACCGACCCTGTCTTCGGCTTCATCGGCTGGCCGTTTCAGCACTCCCCGTACGGGCCTCTTTTCACGCTCGCGAGCTACGCGACGGCGCCGCTCGGGCTTGCCGGCGCGCTGTGGACGCTGAAAGTCCTGACGGCGCTGTGCAGCCTCGGCGCCGTCTGGCTGACGGCGCGCACGGCTTCGAGGCTCGGCCGCTCGGCGGCGTTCGCGACGGTCTTCGTCGGGCTGAACCCGGTGCTGCTGGTGCTGGCTGTCGGCGGCGCCCACAACGACACGCTGCTGATCCTCGCTCTGTCTGTCGGGCTCACGCTCAGCGCCGGGGGGCGACCCCGCGGCGCGGCGCTGGCGCTAGCCGCCGGCGTCGGCGTGAAGCTGACCGCCGGGCTGCTGCTTCCGTTCCTCGTGCTCGGCGAGCCGCGCTGGCGGCGGCGCCTGGAGGTGACGCTCGCCGCCGCGGCCGGGCTGCTCGCCGTGGCCGCCGTCGGCGTGATCGGCTTCGGCCCGCACGCGCTCGGCTTCCTGACGGCGATCGGAGAGCAGCAGCAGCTCGTCTCCACGCACAGCGTTCCCGCCGAGACCGCACGGCTGGTCGGGTTGAGCGGAACCCCGGGGTGGTGGCGGCAGGCGTGGGCGGCCGGCTTCCTGCTGGCCCTCGCCTATGCGCTCTGGCGGACAGCCCGGGGCGCCGACTGGCGCGCGGCGGCCGGCTGGGCGACGCTCGCGCTGCTCGTCTCGACTGCGTGGCTGCTGCCGTGGTACGCGATCTGGCCGCTGCCGCTAGCGGCCGTCTGCGGCAATCGGCGCCTGCGTGGCGCTGCGCTCCTGCTGTGCGCCTACGCCGTCCTCATTCATCTGCCCCTCGCCAACCCCCTGCTCAGCCCCGCCAAGCCGCGGGGAGGGACGCTGCCCCCCCGGGTCGGGACGCCCCTGCTGCGCGACCGCGTTGAATTCGCCGGTCTCGAAATCCTTGGCCACGTCAGCCGCGATCTCCGCTGGTGAGGCTTCTGGGCGCAGCCGCCGCAGCCGCATCGTGTCGAGGCGGCGGAACTTGAGGATCTCGAGCACGTAGACGAGGTACACGCTCGCCGCCACGACGATCACGCCGAGCGCGACCATCACGATCACCCAGCCCGTGTAGAGATGACCGTGGTGGTTGCTGTACGGGACAAAGCGCAGCGCCAGCGCCAGGCCGGCGAGCATCAGCGACCACGCGTACAGGTAGGCGATCGTGCGCCTGCTCGAGAAGCCGATGCGAGCCATGCGGTGATGGAAGTGCTCGCTGTCGGGGCGGTACACGGGCTGCTTGTACTTGAGCCGCTTGAGCATCACGAAAGTCGTGTCGAGGAACGGCACGGCGAGCAGGATCAGGGGAAGCACGAACGACACGACGGCGGTCGTCTTGACAGCCGCCTCGACCGTGATCACGCCCATCAGCAGACCCAGCAGGTTCGCTCCGCAGTCGCCCATGAAGCTCGAGGCGGGCGGGAAGTTGAACAGCAGGAAGCCGATCGCCGCCCCGGCGGCGATCGCCGCGAGCACCCCCGGCTGCTGGCGGCCGAGGTCATAGGCGATCACGGCCATCGCCCCGGCGATGATCGCGCAGACGCCCGCAGCTAGGCCGTCGACGCCGTCGGAGAAGTTGACGACGTTCATCATGAAGACGAGGCCGATGACGGTGAGGATCGGCCCGGCGTTCGTGACGCCTGCGTTCGGGAACTGCAGTTTGCCGACGAACGGCAGCGTGATCGCCTTCACGGCCACGCCGTAGTGCACGACGATCACAGCGGCGACGACCTGCCCCATGAGCTTCGCGAGCGGATGCAGGTCGAAGCGGTCGTCGAGCGCGCCGACGATCGCGATCACGCCGGCACCGAGCAGGACGCCGTGCCACAGATCCGGTGAGCCGCCGTAGCCCGCGGGCAGCCAGATCAGTCCGGCGACGAGCGCCCCGGCGAAGATCGCCAGGCCGCCGAGCAGCGGCGTGTCACGCTCGGAGAGGCCGCGCGCGCGGGGACGGTCGACCGCGCCGACCGCTCGCGCGAGCCGCATCGTCAAAGGCGTAAGCGCCGCGGTGACTGCCAGCGCCGCGAGGAAGGCGTATAGCGCTTCGAGCTCGGAGGGATGAGCCATCGGCTCGCCACAGCATCGCAGGCAAGGGGGTCGGGAGCGTCGCCCGTCCGCCGACTTGCGGGCCGGCGCCTAGGCCGGTGCGGCGGCGGCGAGCCCCTCATAGAGCGGGTAGCGCTCGACGATCGCCTCGACGCGCTCGGCGAGCTCGCCGGCTCGCGACTCGTATTCGGGCGTCAGCGCGACGGCGAGGATCCGCCCGACCTCGGTGAAGTCCTCCTCCTGAAGACCGCGCGTGGCGAGCGCCGGCGTGCCGATGCGCAGCCCCGAGGCCTCCATCGGCGGTCGCGGGTCGAACGGCACGGCGTTGCGGTTGACGGTGATCCCGATCTCGTGCAGGCGGTCCTCGGCCTGCTTGCCCGTCAGCTCCGGCTCACAGCCGCGCAGGTCGACGAGCACGAGATGAACGTCGGTGCCGCCGGTCAGCACGTTGACGCCGTGGCCGGCGCCCAGCAGCTCCGTCGCGAGCGCCTGGGCGCCCACGATCGTGCGCCGCTGGCGCTCGGCGAACAGCTCGCTGCCGGCGATCTTCAGCGCCACCGCCTTGCCGGCGATCACGTGCTCGAGCGGCCCTCCCTGCTGGCCGGGGAAGACGGCCGAGTCGATCTTCTTGGCGTGCTCGGACTTGCAGAGGATGATCCCGGCACGGGGGCCGCCGAGTGTCTTGTGGGTCGTCGTCGTGACGACGTCCGCGCCGGCGGCCACGGGGCTCGGGTGAAGGCCCGCCGCGACCAGCCCTGCGAAGTGCGCCATGTCGACCATCAGCAGCGCGCCGACCTCGTCGGCGATCTCGCGGAAGCGCTCGAAGTCGAGCTGGCGGGGGTAGGCCGACCAGCCCGCCAGGAGCAGCTTCGGACGGCGCTCGCGGGCGATCCGCGCCACCTCGTCCATATCGATCAGGCTGCTCTCGCGGTCGACCTCGTAGGCGGCGATCTCGTACAGCCGCCCCGAGACGTTGATCCGCATCCCGTGCGTGAGATGCCCGCCGTGCGCGAGCGACAGGCCCATGATCGTCTCGCCGGGTTCGAGCAGCGCGTGGTAGACGGCCGTGTTCGCCTGTGCGCCGGAGTGCGGCTGCACGTTGGCGTGCTCGGCGCCGAACAGCTCCTTGGCGCGATCGATGGCCAGCTGCTCGGACACGTCGACCCACTCGCAGCCGCCGTAGTAGCGGCGGCCTGGGTAGCCCTCGGCGTACTTGTTCGTCAGCACCGACCCCTGGCACTCGAGCACCGCGCGCGGCACGAAGTTCTCCGAGGCGATCATCTCGAGCGTCCCCTGCTGGCGGTGCAGCTCGCCGGCCAGCGCCTCGGCGATCTCGGGGTCGACCTCGGCGAGGGGGCGGTTGAAGTAGTCGGGGCTCAGCTCGGACACGGCGCTCTCCTTGACGCTGGATGAACGATTCTGGTGCCCAGGCGCGCGGCGTGCTCGCTGTCCGCTTCCCGGTGGTCGATTCCACCTTCCGCGCCAGTTGCGGCAGCTACCCCGAGGCTAGCATGGGCGCCCGACCGAGGTGGCGACGGGCGCCGCGTTGCTCAGGCCAGCGCCGCGAGCGCCTGCTCGACGTCCTCGCGCGGGAGCGCTCCGTCGCGCAGTACGTACCAGCGCCGCTCGGCGTCGAGGTCGCGCAGGTCGATCACGGTCGACGGCGTGCCGGGAAGCTCGCCGCCGTCGATCACGAGGTCGGCGCCTTCACGCAGCTTCGCCGGGATCTCCTCGAGCGTGCGAGCGTCCGGCTCGCCGGAGAGGTTGGCGCTGGACTGCAGGACGGGGACGCCGACGGCCTGCAGCGGCGCCAGCGCCCCTCTCAGCTCGGGCACTCGCAGGCCGAGGGTTCCGGGGTCGACGCGGCACGCGCAGGCGAAGCGGCGGCTGCGGTTGGCCAGCAGCACCGTCACCGGGCCGGGCAGCAGCGCGTGAAGCGCATCGCGCTCGCTTTCGTGCAGATCGTCCAGGCGCGCCAGCGCGTCCTCGCGCGAGAAGAACATCACGGCGCATGCGCGCGCCGGGGGCCGGCCCTTCAGCGCGTACAGCCGCCGCGTCGCCTGCTCGTCGTCGGGGTCGCAGCACAGCCCGTAGACGGTGTCGCTCGGGAACACGGCGACGCCGCCGGAGGTGATGCAGTCGCGCAGCCGCTCCGCGGCGTCTTCGTCAAGCGTCAAGGTCAATCCCTTCCCCCGATCACCACACGGTTTATACCCGCAAGGTCCGCTTCGAAGCGCAGCGACCCGAAGCCGGCCTCGCGCAACAGCTCTCCGACCCGCTCCGCCTGGCCCGCGCCGACCTCGATCGCGACCGTCGCGACCCGCCTGCGGGCGCCGAGCGCGGCGGCGAGCGGGGCGATCACGGAGAGACCGTACGGTCCCGCGAACAACGCGCCGGGGGGCTCGTGGCGGAGGATCTCAGGCGCGAGCGTTGGCCTTTCGCCGTCGGCCACGTACGGGGGGTTGGCGAGGACCACGTCGAAGCGGTCCGGCACTTCGTCGAGCAGGTCGGAGTGCAGCCAACCGACCTCCAGACCGAGCGCCGCGGCGTTCTCCCGCGCCAGGGCGAGCGCCGGCTCGCTGAGATCGCTGCCCCACACGTCGAGGTCCGGGCGCTCCTGCTTGAGCGCCAGCGCGACGGCGCCGCTCCCCGTGCAGATGTCGAGCACGGCCGCTCCGGGTGCAGCGGCGAGACCGGCCTCGACGAGGAGCTCGGTCTCTGCTCGCGGCACCAGCGCGCGAGGATCGACCTTCAGCTCGATGTAACGGAAGCCACGGCGGCCGGTGATGTAGGCGACCGGCTCGCGTTCGACCGAACGGCGGCGCACGGCGTTCTGGTAGGCACGCACGGCCGGACCGCGGACGTTCAGCGTCGGGTCGGTCAGGAGCCGCTCGCGACCGACTCCGAGAACGCTCGCCAGCAGCACTTCGGCGTCGAGCCTGGGGGTTTCGCAGCCGGCCGCCGCGATCGCCGTGACAGCGCCCTGAAGCGCCTCCTTGACGGGAGTCCCGCCCGGCCCCGTCGCGCCCGGCCGCGTCCCGCCGGGGCCGGCGCCGCCCGTCCCTGCCCCGTCCGCTCCGGTCCGGGCCCGCGTGCCGCTCACGCCGCCGCCTGGGCCTCCAGCCCCCGGCGCTTCTCGTCGGCCTGCAGCGCCTCGGTCAGCTCGTCCATGTCGCCCTCGAGCACCTGGTCGAGGTTGTGCACGGTGAGCTTGATGCGGTGGTCGGTGACGCGCCGCTCGCCGTAGTTGTAGGTGCGGATCTTCTCGGAGCGGTCGCCCGTGCCGACCTGCGAGCGGCGGTCGGCGGCCAGCTCTGCCTGCTGCTCGGCGAGCGCGCGCTCAAAGAGCCGCGCGCGCAGCACGCGCAGCGCCTTCTCCCGGTTCTGCAGCTGGGACTTCTCATCCTGCATCGAGACGACGATCCCGGATGGCTTGTGGGTGACGCGCACGGCCGAGTCGGTCGTGTTGACCGACTGGCCGCCGGGCCCGGAGGAGCGGTACACGTCGATCTGCAGGTCGCCGGGGTCGACCTGCACGTCGACGTCCTCGGCCTCGGGCAGCACCGCGACGGTCGCCGTCGAGGTGTGGATGCGTCCCTGTGACTCGGTTGCCGGCACCCGCTGCACGCGGTGCGTCCCGCCCTCGAACTTGAACACCGAGTAAGCGCCCTCGCCCTTGATCGCGAAGGTGTACTTGCCCTCACCAGCCTCGATCGGCTCGATCTGCCAGCCGCGCCGCTCGGCGTAGCGGGTCAGCATGCGATACACGTCGCCGGCCCACAGCCCCGCCTCCTCGCCGCCTGCGCCACCCTGGATTTCGACGATCACACTCTTCTCGTCGTTCGGGTCGCGTTCGACCATCGCCAGGCGGATCTCCTCCTCGAGGCGCTCGATCCGCTCGCGCGCCTGCTCGAGCTCCTCGCGCATCCCCGACTCCTCGCCGAGCTCCTCGAGCAGCTCTTCCGCCCCGGCGGCATCGTCCTGCGCGTGGCGCCATTCGGCGGCGAGCTTCGCCGCCGGCTCGAGCTGGCGATAGGCGCGCCCGACCTCGGCGTAACGCTCCCGGTCGGAGATCACCTCCGGGTCGGTCATCTGCCCGCCGAGCTCGGCGAAGCGCGTCTCGATCTGGGCGACGAGGTCTTCGATCATCCTCGTCCGAGCGTAACGCTCCGGTCGTGTCCTTCGAGTCGCCGTCTCGCGGCCTCGATCGGAAAGACACGACCTTCGCCTGCTCGCAACGGCGTGAAGGGGCGCATGCGCGGTCGCATCCACTCGCCGTGGATGCAGTTGCGCACGCGCCCCTTCCGACGGGCCTTCAGGAGCCCCACCGGCTCCTCAGGCCGCCACCGTCGCGGGCGTCGCCAGGTCGAGGAGCTCGTCGAGCGTCGCCGACAGCGCCTCCCGCGCGTCGAGCTCGACGGGCAGGCCATCGGCGCCGAGCGCCTCCTCGGCCTGCGGCACGGGCAGCTCGCGGTCCACGACCCGCGCGCCGGTCGCACCGAGCACCTTGCGCGTCTCGGCCTGCGCCCAGACGGCCCCGAACAGGCTCGTCGAGGCTCCGATCACAGCGGCGGGCTTGCCGCGCAGGGGCGTGTCGGCCGACGGCCGCGAGGCCCAGTCGAGCGCGTTCTTCAGCACGCCTGGGATCGAGTGGTTGTACTCGGGTGTGGCGATCAGCAGGCCGTCGGCCTCGGCGATCGCCTCCTTGAAGGCGATCACCGCGGCCGGCGGGGTGTGCTCGTCGTCCTCGTTGAACAGCGGGATCTCCCCGAGCCGGTCGAACACGGCCAGTTCCGCCCCTGCGGGCAGCAGCGTGCCGGCGGCGCGCAGCAGGCGCGTGTTGTGCGACTCGCGCCGCAGGCTGCCGGACAGTCCGAGGATCCGCATGATCGCTAGGCCTCCTTGACGAGCTCGAGCGTGATCTCGAGCTTGACGTCGTTGTCGAGTGCGAAGCCGCCCTTCGGCAGCGGCGCGTTCCACTCCAGGCCGAACTCGCGACGATCGATGACGGCCTCGAGGTCGACGCCGATCTTGTCGTTTCCGGCGACGTCCGCGTGGGGGCCGCTGAGCGTGCCGCGTGCGGTCACGCGGTGCGTGTTGCCCTTGATCGTGAGGTCACCGTCGACCTCGACGCTGCCGTCCTCGCCCAGGCTCAGGCCCGTCGAGGAGAAGCTGATCTCCGGGTAGGCCGCCGTGTCGAAGAAGTCCGGCGACTTGAGGTGGGCGGCGAGGTTCTCGTCCTTGACGACGATCGAGTCGGCCTTGACGCTGCCCTTCAGTACGGGCGTGCCGTCCTCGCTGCTCGTGAGGGCGCCGTCGTACTCCGCGAAGTAGCCACGGAAGGTCGCGACGACCATGTGCTTGACCGAGAAGCCGACGTGGGAGTGGATCGGGTCGATCGTCCAGTTGCCGGTGGCGACGGGCTGTGTTGCGGTGGTGCTCATGTGACGTCTCCTTGCGGTGGGTTTTGGTCGGTTCACAGCTGGCGGACCGTGGTCCGTTTCAACGTAGAATCACTGTAGCAGACAACTGGACCGTGGTCCGTTTAGTAGGATGAAGGTGTGAGCGAACCACTCGAGCTACCCGTCATCCAGTCACAGCGCGCTGAGCGCACGGACGCGGCGCGCAACCGTGAGCGCATCCTGGGCGCCGCGCGGCGGCTGTTCGACGAACGTGGCCCGAGCTGCGTGTCGATGGACGAGATCGCCGACGCGGCCGGCGTCGGGAAGGGCACGCTGTTCCGCCGCTTCGGCTCCCGCGCGGCCCTCGCCACGGCGGTCCTCAGCGAGAACGAGGCCGAGCTGCAGGAAGGCTTCATCCGCGGCGAGCCGCCGCTCGGCCCGGGAGCGCCGCCTCGCGAGCGCCTGATCGCCTTCGGTTGTGCCCGCCTGGACCTTCTCGACGCCCACGCCGAGCTGATCGCGGCCGGGGAAGTCGCCGGCGCCCACCTCGATTCCGAGCCCTACGCCGCCAGCCGCCTGCACGTCGCGCTGCTGCTGCGCGAGATCGACCCGGCGTGCGACGCCGAGGTACTCGCCGACACGCTGATGGCGAGCCTCTCGGCAGGGCTGTTCCTCTACCAGCGCGACGCCCGCCAGGCGGGCCTGGAACGACTCAAGGGGGCGTGGCAGGTGCTGGTCGAGGGCGCGCTGAAGGCCGAGCAGGTCCAGCCGGTCTAACCGCTCCGGCCTCCCGGGATCAGGCCGCCGCCTCGCGAGGCACTCCAGGCCTACCCGGGTCAGGCGACCAATGACGCCGCCTGGCGAAACACTCCCGGGCCTGCCCCGGGTCAGGCGGCCGGGAAACACTCCCGGGCCTGCCCCGGGTCAGGCGGCCGGGAGTCGAGCCAGGCAAGGACGCAGGGAGCGATGTGTGCTCTGCACACGAGCGACCGAGGACGCCGCCTGGCGAAGCGCTCCCGGCCGCCTGATCAGGCGACGACCTCGACGCCGACGAGATCCTCGGCGCTCAGCTCGCCCGGTTGCTCGAGCGCGAGCACCGCCTCAAGCGCCGCGATCGCCACGGCAAGCTCGTCGAGGTCGGGCTCGCGGGTCGTCAGCAGCTGCAGCTTCAGACCGGGCCACATCACCGCGCGCACCCAGCGCCGCCGGCGGTTGCGCCCGGCGAACTTGATCAGCTCGAAGGAGATCCCGGCGATCACGGGGACGCCGAGGATGCGTGTCGCTACCAGCCAGTACCAGGCCGGCAGCCCGATCGGCGCGAACACGAAGATCGCGACGATCATCACGACGAGCAGGAAGCTGGTCCCGCACCGGGGGTGCAGGCGTGAGAAGCGCTGGGCGTTCTCGGGCGTCAGCGGCAGGCCGGCCTCGTAGCAGGAGATCGTCTTGTGCTCCGCGCCGTGGTACTCGAACACCCGGCGCAGGTCGCGCAGGCGTGAGAGCAGCAGCATGTAGCCGAGGAATATCGACGTCCGCAGCAGGCCCTCGATCAGCCAGAACAGCAGCGAGGAGTGCAGCTGCCCCTTGATCAGGCTCGTCAGGCCTACGGGGATCAGGAAGAACAGCACGACCGCCAGCGCCAAGGCGAGCACGATCGTCCCGAACCAGACCGCCTTGGGGATCTCTTGAGGGTCCTCGGTGGCTCCCCCCTCGCTCGGCTCCTCGGGCGGCAGCTGGGCGTTCGCCGACACCTCCAGCGCGCGGAAGCCGATCGCAAGCGAGCCGCCGAGCGCGACGACGCCGCGAATCACCGGCAGGCGCAGCACGCGGTGGCGGCGCATCACCGAGTCCAGCGGATAGGTCGTGACGGCGATCTCGCCGAGCGCCGCGTCATCGGGGGAGCGCTCGCCCGAGGCGAGCTGCTCGGCAGTCGGCTTGCGCACGGCCACGGCCCAGTGCGAGACGCCCCGCATCATCACGCCCTCC
This sequence comes from Solirubrobacterales bacterium, assembly GCA_025963965.1. GTDB lineage: Bacteria > Actinomycetota > Thermoleophilia > Solirubrobacterales > Solirubrobacteraceae > Palsa-744. Next base: position 5,356 of record JAOPZS010000126.1, on the reverse strand, counting down.
AGCACCGCCTGCCCGCCCAGCGGCGCGTCGCGGATGGCGGTCAGCTGGCCGTCGATCAGCTCGGCGCCGGGGAGGCCTGCCGCGTCGCGCGTCTCTGCATTGACCGGCGCGGCTACGGCGCTGACTGCGACCGGCCCACTCGGCGACCCAGCGGCCGAACGCGCCGCCATCGCTCTACTTGGCGGACCGGGACTGCGCCAGGCGGCCTTTGGCGACGCGGCGCTGGAAGCGCTCGACGCGGCCGCCGGTGTCCATCAGCTTCTGCCGGCCCGTGTAGAACGGGTGGCAGTTCGAGCACACCTCGACGTGGAGCTCGGCGCGCGTCGCGCGCGTGATGAACTCGTTGCCGCACGTGCACCGCACGTGGGCCTGCTCGTATGTCGGGTGGATCTCGGTCTTCATCCTCAGATGATTCTAGCGGGGCCGCCCACCCACGTCAGGCGGGCTTCGCAGGCGCTTCTCCGGCCACGGGTCCTTCAGCCTGGATCGTCTGCAGGCAGCGGGCCGTGCGCAGTTCGGCCGAGCGGATCAGCTTGCCCCTCGCGTTCAGCCACCGGAAGCGGATCGCCCCGCGGTAGTAGGCGGGCGCCGCGAGGTTGGTTACCTGTTTGAGGTACTTGTACGTCTTGACACCGGGGGCCGCCACCCGCCACACACCGAGACCTGCCGCCGTGACGGTGTGGAAAGCCATTTCCCTGGGCGCTCGCTCGAGCACTTCGATCCGCATCTCCATCTTCGCGCTGCCCGGGATCGCCGTCATTTCTCCGGAGAACGTCGCGGCTCGTTCGGCCTGGACGCTCGAGGTCAGGCACTGTTCGAGCGTTGCCGACTGGACGGGCTTCGCCGGCGTCGCAGCGCTCGCCTGACCGCCCCCGGCCGCCGATGTCGCGGGCGCGGCGAGCGCCAGCGAAGCGAGCATGGCGCCGGCCGCTGTCGCGAGCGCCGGTGCCCGCAGACGAGTGGCCCCCGACCGCTTGTTGAGCGTGCTTCTCACATCCCCCCTAACACTCGAAGTGCGCGCATGTTTCGCGCTGGCGCGGCCGCGTTCCTCGCCGCGGCCGGCGCGTCGCCGTCAGGTCACCTGGTAGAGCGGCCCGTCGCCGCCCTCGGGCGTCGTCAGGCGTCCCCCCTTGGCCGTGATCGCACCGCACTGGATGCAGTTCGTGTAGTTGACAATCACGTCGACCTCGCCGTGCTCGGGAGCGTCCTCCGGGATCTCGTAGACACCGGCCGGACACATCCAGCGCCACGTTTCGGCGATCTCGCGCGGCACGTGTTTCTGCAGCCTGATGTGGTTCGGCGCGTCGTCTCGCGTCGCGTTGCCGGTGATGAACACCGACGAGAGCTTGTCGAAGGTGTATTTGCCGTCGGGCTTGGGATAGCTGTCCTTGGTCTTGCCGATGAACATCGGCTTCGCGTCGTTGCGGTGCCAGGACAGCCGGCCGGGCGGCAGCAGCCCTTTGGTCGCGATCGCCAGGTTCACGATCGGGCCGCCCTGCAGGAATCCGCGCTGGAACGGCTGGCGCGTGTTGCGCACCTCGTAGAGCTCCTTGCCGACCTGCGAGTCCTCGATCACCTGCTCGTATGACTCGAAGTTGCTCTCGCCGCGCTTCAGCGCCGCGTAGATCGACTCGGCGGCCAGTTTGCCGGACATGATCGAGTGGTGCACGCCCTTCAGGGCGACAGTGTCGACCATCCCGCCGGCGTCGCCGACGAGCAGCGCGCCGGGCATCGTCAGCTTCGGCATCGACCAGTAGCCGCCGCCGGGCAGCGCCTTCGCCCCCCAGGCCACGCGCTCGCCGCCCTCGAGGATGCCCTTGACGAGCGGGTGCATCTTGAACTGCTGCAGCAGGTCGTGCGCGGAGGTCGTCGCGTCGGCGTACTCGAGGTCGACCACGAAGCCGATCGAGACAAGGTCCTCACCGGTCTTCTCGTCCTTCATCGGGTAGATCCAGGTACCGCCGATCTGCCCGTACTTCGAGGAGATCTTCAGCGGCCAGGGGCCGATCGTGTGAATCAGGCGGTCGAGCGGCTTGGGAACCTTCCAGACCTCCTTGACGCCGAGCTCCCAGACCTGCGGCTCGCGTCCCTCGGCGAGATCGAACTCCTTGATCGCAGCGCCGGTCAGATGCCCCCAGCAACCCTCGGCGAGGACCGTGGCCTTCGCCTTGATGTCGGTGCCGGGCTCGAAGTTGCCGAGCGGCTCCCCGTCCTTGCCCCTGCCCTTGTCGCCCGAGCGCACGCCGACGACGCGGCCGTCCTCGACGACGAGCTGCGTCGCCGCCGTCTCGGTGAGGACGTAGGCGCCGCCCTCTTCGGCCTGGCGCTGCTGGAAGCGTGCCAGCGCGGAGACCGAGATCACCTCGTTGCCGTGGTTCTTGAACGGCGGCGGCGGCGGGATGCGCAGCTTGATCTTGGAGGTCGGCGTCATGTAGACGGCCTCCTTCTTGACCTCGCCGAACGCGAAGCCCTCCTTGCGCCAGTCCTCCCGGCTCAGGTCCGGAAACAGCTCCTGCAGCGCCCCGGGGCGCATCACGGCTCCGGACAGGTTGTGCCCGCCGCAGGTCTTGGCCTTCTCGACGACCGCCACGGGGACTTCCCCCAGGCGCTCCATCGTCTCCGGGTCCTCGGCCAGCAGCTGCAGCAGGCGGTTCGCACAGGCCAGCCCCGCGGTGCCGCCGCCGATGATCGCCACGCCGACCTCGATCAGCTCGTCCTCGTCGTCGAGGCCGCGCTTGATGAACTCCTTCTGCGAGTCGACCGGGGGCGGGAAGGCGGCGGGTGCGACCTTCCCGCCCGCCCCCCGAGATGAGTGGTTGCTGGAGCCGTTGGAGGACATGCTCAGGATCCCTTCTTGGCCTTCACCGCTTCGGTCAGCTTCGGCAGGATCTTGTTCAGGTCGCCGACGATCCCGAGATCGGAGAATTCGAAGATCGGCGCGTTGGCGTCCTTGTTGATCGCGACGATGTTCTCCGAGCTCTGCATCCCGACCTTGTGCTGGATCGCCCCGGAGATGCCGGCGGCGAGGTACAGCTTCGGCGAGACGGTCTTGCCGGTCTGGCCGATCTGCGCTGCGTAGGGGTACCACCCGGCGTCGACCACGGCGCGCGTGGCCGCCACGGCCGAGTTGCCGCCGAACGCCGCCGCGAGCTGCTCGGCGAGCTCGAAGCCCTCGGCCTTGCCGAGGCCGCGGCCGCCCGCGATCAGCACGTCGGCGCCCTCGATGTCGACGTCGGCGCCGCGCTGTTCGCCGCGCGTCACCATCGTCGCCTGTGAGGACTGCGGGCTCAGGTCGAAGCTGAGCGTCTCGACCGCGGCGTCGGCGCCGCCTGCGTCCTTGATCTCGAATGCGTTGAGGCGGCCGATCACGATCCCCACCTCGGAGCGGTATTTGACTTCGGAGATCGACGAGTCGCCGAGGATCGGGCGCTCGGCGATCAGCTCGCCGTTCTCGGCTCGGACGTTCGTGACCTCCATGACCACGCCGGCGCCGAGACGGGCGGCCAGGCCGGCTCCGATCTCGAAGCCGAGCAGACCGCCGCCGAACAGGGCGTACTTGTAGCCCCCGTCGGTGATCGCCTTGGCCATCGCGTCGACGAGCGGCTGGGCCAGACCCTCGGGCCCCTCGGCGACGAGCACCTTCTTGGCGCCGTATTTGCCGAGCGATGCTGCGAGGTCCTGCGGGACGTTCTCGCCGAGCAGGATCGCGTGCGCCTCGCCGCCGAGCTCAGCGGCCAGCTTGGCGCCCTCGGAGACGGCACCCAGGGAGTTCTTGTTGATCGCGCCGTCGTAGTGCAGCGCGTAGACCAGGATGTTTGCCATGTCGTTCTGAATCTCCTTAGATGAGCTTCCGCTCGTCGAGCCAGGCGATGATTTTTTCAACCGTTTCGCCCGTGTCCTCGTCCTCGATGATCTCCCCGGCCGACTTCGCCGGCGGCGCCTTCGCGGCGACCCACTGCGCTGCCGAGTTCTCGCCGCCGACTTTCGAGGCGTCGATCTCGACGTCGCCGATGCCGACCGTGTCCAGCGGCTTCTTCTTGGCGCCCATGATCGCCTTCAGGGACGGGTAGCGGGGCTCGTTGATCGCGTCGCCGACCGAGATCACGGCGGGCAGCTTGATCTGCACGGTGTCGTAGCCATACTCGGCCTGGCGCTCGCAGCGCAGGCTGTCGCTGTCGACGTCCATCTTGATCACCTGCGTCAGCGAGGGCATCGACAGGTGCTCGGCGACGACGGCGCCGATCGTGTAGCACTCGCCGTCATCGGACTGCTGGCCGAGCAGCACCAGATCGGGGTTCTCGCGCTGCAGCGTCTTGGCCAGCGCGTAGCCGGTGGCCGCGACGTCCGAGCCGGCGACGGCCTGGTCGGCGAGGTGCACCGAGCGGTCGGCGCCCAGTGAGACGGCCTTGTGCAGAGCGCGCACGGCGCTCTCCGGGCCCATCGTGACGGCGACGATCTCCTCGACCGGCACGGCGCCACCCTCCTTGATCTGCATCGCAGCCTCGATGGCGTGCGTGTCATACGGGTTGAGGTTCTTCTCCCCGCTGCGGTCCATTCGCCCCGTCGAGGGATCGATCCTCTTCTCGACGGCGGCGTCCGGGACCTCCTTCACCAGGACGCATATCTTCATACTCAGAGCTTCTCCTTGGGGTCTGTTGCCAGCGAATGCTATCTGCTCGGGCGGTTGACTGACGAGTCAATCAAGCGCTCGAGGCGCGTCGCCCCGCGGCGCCGCGGATGAAATCCACGATCGCCTGAGTGGGCGCACCGGGTGTGAAGACCTCGGCGACCCCCAGGCTCTTGAGCTCGGGGATGTCCTCGGCCGGAATCGTGCCACCCACCGTGACGAGCACGTCGTCGACGCCCTGCTCGTGCAGGAGCTCGACGACGCGCGGGACAAGCGTCATGTGGGCGCCCGAAAGGATCGAAAGGCCGACGGCGTCGGCGTCCTCCTGGATGACCGTCTCGACGATCTGCTCCGGGGTCTGGTGCAGCCCGGTGTAGATCACCTCCATGCCGGCGTCGCGGAGCGCCCGCGCGATGATCTTGGCGCCGCGGTCGTGGCCGTCGAGGCCCGGCTTGGCGACGACCACGCGGATCTTGCTCTGGGCGGAAGGGGCGGCGGGGGACATGGGCGTTTCAGTCGGGTCGGTGGACGCTGCGGATGGGGGCGCATGAGCGCCCGCGAGGGCGGCGGGGCACCGCGCCCGTACGGGCGTGGTCGTCGCCGACCGGCTCCTCGGCCCCGTACTGTACGCGCTCGCCGCCGGCGGGGGCAGGCGCTCCGCGGGCGCACGCTCCTGGCTGCGGTGACCGCGGCTCAGCCGCGTGCGCGCCCGCCGGTCCCGCCGGGAAC
>JAOPZS010000097.1 GCA_025963965.1 Solirubrobacterales bacterium | reverse complement strand
AGCGCGTGGGGATGGTCGCTCGTCGGCACGATCGCCACCCTGGCCGGTCTCATCATGATCGCCCTCGGCGCGGTGCTGTTCGTGCTGCCGATGGCCAACTGGCGCTTGAACCTCAGGGGTTCCGCCGCTCTCGCACGAGTCGGGCGCTAGCGGCAGTCGACAGACCGCGAATGGCGGTTTGGCCGCCTGGTGCAGTCGAGGCGGGCCACCGGTGTGTGTGGCCCGCCTCGTCTGGAGCCCTAGGCCGCTGCGGCCGCCGGCTCAGCGTCCACGCTGTGCTGGAGCTTCGGGAGCCAGTCCAGCCACGAGGGCAGGTACCAGTTCCAGTCGCCGAGCAGCTTCATCGTGGCCGGCAGCAACACGCCGCGCACGATCGTGGCGTCCAGAAGGACCGCAGTCGCGAGGCCGATGCCCATCTCCTTCATGTCGAGGATCGGGAGCGTCGCGAAGATCGAGAATGCGCCGACCATCACGAGCGCTGCGCTCGTCACCGTGCCTGCGGTGGTCCTGACCCCGTGCGCGACGGCATCCTCGGTGCTCATGCCGCGGTCGTAGGCCTCCCGGATCCGGCTGAGGATGAACACGTGGTAGTCCATCGACAGGCCGAACAGGATCACGAACAGGAACAGCGGCAGCCAGGGGGCGATCGCACCGTTCGACTGGAAGTCGAGCAGGTTCTCGCCCCAGCCGAACTGGAAGACCGCGACCACGACACCGTAGGCGGCGGCGACCGACAACAGGTTCAGGACGATGGCCTTGACGGCGATGACGAGCGACCGGAAGGACGCCAGCAGCAACAGGAACGCGAACGTCAGCACGAAGCCGAACACGATCGGCACCGAGCTCTTCATCATCGCGTTCCAGTCGTGCGAGGCGGCAGTCTGGCCGGTGACGGCGTACTCCGCCCCCGGGATCGTGCCGATCGTCCGTGGCAGCAGCCCGTCGCGCAGGGTGCCGAGCGCTCGCATCGAGGAGGCATTGACGCCGCTGCCCGGTAGAGGGATCGTTACGCGCGCGACGGTGTGGGCGCCGTTGGCGTCCACTGCGACCGCGCCGAAGCGCTGGCCGCTCCCGGCCGTCGCCGCGCGTAGCTCGGCGACGGCCCGTTTGAACGTGGCCGTCCGCGTATCGGCCTTCACGGCGATCACGGCGGGCATGGCCTGGCCTGGGAAGGCCGCCTGCACCCGGTCGAGTGTCTCGACCGTAGCCGCGCTCCGGGGCAGCGACTGGATGCCCGACTGGGCGGTGTGCATGCTCAGAGTCGGCACCGCGATGGCCAGCAGCAAGGCTGCCGACAGCGCCGCCGACAAGGCGGGCCGGCGCAGCACGGGCGTGAGCACCCGGCCCCACACACGACCCTCGCCGGCAGGAGCGCGGAGCCTCGACAGCAGCGGGATGCGGCCCTTCTCGACCTTGTCCCCGAGCTTCGACAGCGCGGCCGGCAATACCGTCAGCGAGCCGATCATGGCGACTGCCACGACCGTCATCGTGGCGAGACCCATGGACTCGAAGGTCCGGTCGCCGGTGAACAGCATTCCTGCCATCGCGATCATCACCGTGGCGCCGGAGATCAGCACCGCCCGGCCGGAGGTTGCGGCGGCCGCCGCCAGGGCCGCCCCCTCGTCGCGGCCTGCGGCGCGCTCCTCGCGCTCGCGACGCAGGTAGAACAGCGTGTAGTCGACGCCGACCGCGAGCCCCACCAGCGTCACGATCGCGCCGACGCTTTCGTCCATCGGGACAACGTGACTGAAGATCGCGGTGAGTCCGATCGTGGCGATCACGGCCTGCAGGCCGAGCATCAGCGGCACGAAGGCCGCGAGCAACGAGCCGAACACCAGCACGAGGATCAGCAGCGTGAGGGGAACAGAGCGCTCTCCGGCCTGCCCGAGCTGTTCGTTGAAGAGCTTGTTGAGCGCCTTTTCGGAGCTGACCGCGCCGGCCTCGCCGACGTAGAAGGCGGGATGCGCCCTGGCAACTGTCGCCACGACGTTCGTCAGCGGGTCGATGTGCTTTTCGGCCTGCTTGACGGGCCCGGCCATATCCCATTCGACGAGTGCGGTGTGACCGTCCCTGGAGATCTGGCTTCTGTTGCCGGCTTCGAGCGGCGTGCGCAGGCCTTGCACGGTGTGAAACGGCGCGACGGCGCTCGCCACGGCGGCCACGGTCTTCCGGAACGCCGGGTCGGCGATCGTCTGGGTCTTGCTCTGAACGGCGACGATCTCAGTCAGGCGGCCGGACTGCGTGAAGCCGGCTGATTTGAGGATCTGGTCACCTCGGTGGGCCTGGCCGACGTTGCTGTCCTGCAGGTCGATGGACTTCTGGCCGACCGCTGTGCCAATGGCGACGGAGGCGATCACGAACGCGAGCCAACCGAAGATGGCCGTCTTGCGATGAGTTGCGCTCCAGTTGCCCATGCGGGCCGCCACATTGCGCGGTGAGTCGAAGATCGTGCGTGTCATCTGATTGACCCCCAATTTGCGAATTCGTTGTACGACGCGAGGCTCCCATCTGCTCGACGTGGTGTCGGTACGGCCCTCCGGCGTCTGGGCCGGGGACAACCCCGGTTCGGAGGTTCGGTTGTCCGTACCGCCTCGCACCGGACGCTGCGGGGCCGCGAGGACTGTTACCTTGCTGGCCTTGACCAGAAGCAGGAGGGGAACGTGACACGGGTCAGGGTCATGTGGCTGCTCAGAACGGGTGTGACAGCGCTGCTGCTCGCCGTCTGCATCAGCGGGTGCGGTTCGAGCTCGACCAGCTCCGAAACCCCCACCGAGGGGCCGGCGGGAACCGAACAGAGGCGCGCCACGGACCGGCCGGGCTCGGGCAGGCCGATCGTCACGATCGGCACGAAGAACTTCACCGAGGAGCTGATCCTCGGCGAGCTGTATAGCCAGGCACTGCAGGCCAAGGGCTACAGGGTCCACCTGAAGCCCAACATCGGTCCCTCCGAGGTGGTGGCCCGCGACATGGAGGCAGGTCGCATCGACGGCTACCCCGAGTACACCGGGACGATCGTCTCGGTGCTCGGCCACGACGCGCGTCGTCCGGCTGACGCCAGGCAGGCCTATGAGCGCGCCGCCGCGTACGAGCGCAGGCACGGCGCGACGTTGCTGGCGATGGCCCCGGCGGAGGACACGGACGTGCTCGTGACGATGCCCTCCTACGCCGCTAGGCATCGCTTGTCCTCGCTGGGAGATCTCGCCGGACTCGGGTCCTCCGCGACCCTCGCCGCGGCGCCGGAGTTCAAGACGCGCCTCGACGGCCTGCTGGGCCTCGAACAGGTCTACGGCGTGCACCACCTGCGCTTCCGCGCCGTTCAGATCGGCGATCAGTACAAGGCGCTGAAGGACGGCCGCGTGGAGCTTGCGGCCGTCTTCACGACCGACGGCGCGCTGAGCCAGGGGGGTTACACACTGCTCGCCGATCCGCGCAAGATCTTCGGCTTCCAGAACGTGACGTTCGCCGTGCGCCGGGACGTGCTGAAGCGGGAGGGCCCCGAATTCGGCCGGACAATCGACATGGTCAGCGCGAAGCTGAGCACCCAGGCGCTGCGCCTGATGAATGCGGCCGTCGAACTCGACCACCAGAGCCCACGGCCGGTGGCGCGTCAGTTCCTCGCCGCGAGCGGCCTGACCTGAGTCGTGCCCCTACTAGGCGGCGAGGAGCTCGGAGCGCTCGCGCAGCGAGGCCGCGAGCCGCTGCAGCGCACCGTCGAGGGCACCTGCGTTGAGCAGCGCCACGACAGCGCCGCGCATGAGCTGTGCTGTGATTCCGCGCGATCGCCGCAGGCCGACGGTCGCATCGACGAGGACGCCCCCGGGCTGCTCTTGGAACGCATAGGTGACGTCGATCGCGAGCGGGCCTTCCGCGACGAGCTCGAGCGCCTCCCGATCGGCGCGCGTCACCTCGACGTCGAAGCTCGTGCGCAACCCCACGATCGAACCGCTGACGCGATCGCGGCATCCGCCGCACAGCGCGCGGCCCCCATTCGCTTCGAGCTCGAAGCTGACGGGAGCCCAGGCGGCGATCAGCTCGGGGTCCGTCAGGGCTTCGAGCACCTCTCCCGGCTCGGCCTGCACGGACGCGCGGGCGCTCCACGTCTCCGCTCGGGCCGCCTCGCCCTGACTGCGATTTCCCAGCAACATGGAGGCAGTCTCGCCGCCCGGCCACCGCGTGGCCAGGGTGCAGCCCTGTGAGGATCGGTACGGGTAGCCGTATCAGGCGGGCTCGGCGCCAGCGTCGGAGACCAGCCGCGCGGGATGTCTGGGGACGCGGGCGCGGACCAGCGTGCCGGCTCCCGGAGGGCTGATGACGGTCAGCTCGCCATCGAGCGCCGCGACACGATCACGCAGGCCCTGAAGCCCGGAACCGCGTCCCGCCTCGGCGCCCCCGACGCCATCGTCCTGGAGCTCGACGAGCACGTCGCCGCCCTCATAGCGGGCACGGACCGTCGCCTCCGTTGCTTCCGCGTACTTCAGGACGTTGGTGAGGGCCTCGGTGACGACGTAGTAGCCGACCGCCTCGACTGCGGGGGGAGGCCGCTCGGGCAGGTCGATCTCCCGTGCCACCGGCAGTGGCGCCCGCGTCACGAGCGCCTCCAGGGCCGCGGCCAGTCCCCGGTCGGTGAGGATTCCCGGGTGGATGCCCCGGCCGAGAGCGCGCAGCTCGTCGAGGGCGGCGCTGAGCTTGCTCTCGATGCCGTCGATCAGCTGCAGGGCCCCGTCGTTGCTTCCGACGCGACCACGCAGCACCTTTAGTTCGAGGGCGAGGGCGACGAGCTGCTGCTGGGCGCCGTCGTGGAGATCGCGCTCGACTTTGCGCCTGGCGGCGTTGGAGGCTTCCACGATCCGCACCCGGGAGGCGCTCAGCTCCTCTACCCGCGCCCTCAGGTCGGCCTTCAGGCGCTCGTTGTCGAGCGCCAGCGAGGCGGCTGCGGCGGCCGCCTGGACCAGCTCCGGGCTGGCCTCGAGATGGGCCGCGTGAAGGATCGCGGCAACGCGCCGGCCTTCGTAGTCCACGGCGGTCCAGGCACGATCCGATCCCGGCTCCGGCAGCGGCACCGGGATGCCGGCTTCATCGACGAAGGTTTCGCGGTCGGGGAGCCAGTAGGCGATCGACAGGGTGCGGTCGCCGAGGCTCTCCGCCAGCGCCTCGCGAACGGGCGCGTGCGCCGCGAGGGAGGTGATCAGCATCGACCTCGCGAGTGAGCGCATCGCCCGCCGCGAGAGGTCGGTCACCGCGACCGTCAGCACCGCCACCGGCGCAGCCAGCAGGCACAGCGCGATTCCGGAAGCGGGCCCCAACGAGAAGGGGCCCACGTAGCCGGCGTCCGAGCCTGCCAGTCCGCGCACGCCGTAGACGACCAGCAACACCGTGACCGCTCCGCCGCTTGCGATCGCCGCCATGGCGAGCGCGCTTGCGGGCAGGCGCAGGCCGAGCAGCAGCGCGCCGCGCCAGACCGGACCCCGGCGCAGCCTCCTGAGCACCCGCTGCCAGATGGTGCCTCCGCGAACGCCCGCGAGCGGCGGCAGGACGGGGATGCGCGCGTCGAGCAGGACATTTGCGAGCCTGCGCTCAAGGCTCGCGCAGTGCCACAGCAGCGTGGAGGAGCCGATCAGCACCAGCAGCCCGATCCAGAAGACGCCAAGCAGCGCACCAAGCACCACCGACGAGACGATCGCGGCGAGGTAGAGGCCGCCGAGCAGCAGGCCGCAGGCGAGGTAGGCGAGCAGCTTGGCGAGGGCGACGGCGTCGAGACCGCTGCCGGCGAGCGAGGCGGCGGGTTTCATCGCGGCCGCATCCCGACCCGGTGCCGGAGCGACGCTCACAGCCCGCCGCCGATCGTGACCGTGCCACTGCCGCTGTGGAGATCGAGCGTGAAGGGCGCACCGGCGTCGGGCGTGACGCCACCGACCCTGCGTCGGGCACCGCTCGCATCGACGCGGTAGCGGCCCGGGGGAACGAGCGCCGACGCGTTGCCGCTGCCGGTGTGCAGGAGCAGGTGGCGGGGAGCGCAGGCAGTGGCCACCTGCAGGTCGCCGGAACCGCTGACGGCCGATAGGTCGAATCCGCAGTAGGCAGCGGCGGCGACGCTGCCCGAGCCGGTGCGAACGTTGGCGCTGCCGCGGAAGCCGTCGAGCCGGACGTTCCCGTCGCCCGTGCGCACCTCGACGGTGGCCGTCTCCGGAACCGCCACCTCGTAGGAGGCCGAGCAGCTGCCGAGGATGATGCGCGGGCAGCTCGAGCTGACGGACACGATCCCTGCGGCGAAGGAGCGCCGCTCGCGGGCGGCATGGCCGAAGGCGTAGCGGTCGGTTCGCCGCACCTCCACGGCCGCGGAGGGGCTGCTGACGATCGTGGCGTCGCCGGACGCCAGGCGCAGCCTGACGTGCGTGATCGCGCCGGAATAGGAGTACGTGGTGACGTTGGTGTGAAGCGAAGCGATCCAGCCGACGATGGCGAGCAGCGCGACGAGGATGCAGATCGCCACCGAGACGGAAACCAGAAGGCTCCAGCCGCGCAGCCTCACGTGAGCGTGCAGCGACGGCGCGTGCCGGACGGAGGATGCTGCTCGGCGACGGGCTCGCGGCGCGTGCATCGCTGCTCAGGCTCGCAGGAACCTCAGCACGGCGAGCACGCGACGGTGGTCCTGCTCTGCCGGAGGCAGATCAAGCTTGGAGAAGATGCTCGTGACGTGCTTCTCCACAGCGCGATCAGTGACCACCAGCTCAGAGGCGATGGCGTTGTTGGAGCGGCCTTCAGCCATCAGGGAGAGCACTTCCCGCTCGCGGTCTGAGAGCAGCTCGAGCGGGTCCTCACGTCTGTGGCGGCGCAACAGTTGACTGACCACCTGCGGGTCGATCACCGAGCCGCCGGCGGCGATTCGGTGAACCGCCTCGAGCAGCGCGCTGACGTCGGTGATGCGCTCCTTGAGCAGGTAGCCCACGCCCTCATGACCCTCACCGATCAGCTCGATCGCGTACTGGTCCTCGATGTATTGCGATAGCACGAGCACCGCGGTGCCCGGCTGCTCGTCGCGGATCGTCAGCGCCGCGCGCAGGCCATCGTCGGTGTTGTCCGGAGGCATCCGCACGTCGACGACAGCGAGATCGGGCTTGTGTGCTCGGACCTTCCGAAGCAGGTCCTCGGCGTCGCCAGCCTGGGCCACGACATCGCAGCCGCCCTCCTCGAGCAGGCGGACCAGCCCCTCGCGGAGTAGCACGGAGTCGTCGGCGACGAGTATCCGCAGCGCGCGGCCCGACCCGGCGGTGGTCTCCGCGCCCGCTTCAGTCATCGAGCAGCGCGCGCAGGCTCTCGCCCGAGAGGTCGGCCTTCGAGACGAAGCCGCGCGCGGCGCTGGCCCTGATGCGCGGCTCGAGCTCACCACCGTCACGGCTCGAGATCAGGATCACAGCGGGGGCTCCGTCGGCGGCGATCACTCGTTCGGCAACCTCGAAGCCGTCGATGTCGGGCAGGTGCACATCGAGCAGGACGAGGTCCGGGGAGAGTGCCGTCGCCTGCCGGACGGCGGAGCTGCCGTCCTCCGCCTCTCCGACGATCTCAAACCCCTCCGACTCGAGCAGCATCCTCGCACTCGCGCGAAAGGCGGGGTGGTCGTCGACGATCAGGACAGTGGTGGGCATGGCGGGCTCATTCTGACGGATGGTGGATTGACGGTCCTGGGCCACCCGGGCGGCCAGCTCCTCGCTGCCCCCGGGCGGCCCCTTCGCGCGCACTGTGCTCAGCGCGCCGGGGGGATCGGGTGGTTGGACTGGATGACGTCGTCCGGGTCGTAGGCGGTCTTGATCGCCCGCAGCCGGCGGTACGTGTACTCGTGGCGGTAGAGCTCCCGCGGGTCCGTCGGCCGCTCGGCGAAGTTGAGGTACATGGACCCGTGGTCGAACGGGACCAGAGCCTCCTTCACGTTGGTGACCTGCTGCTGGATGACCGGCAGCAGCTCGGGGACCGGGGCGGCGCCGACGACGAACATCGCGTAGGCCGCCGCGATGGAGCTCGTCGCACCGTGCTGGGCCGCGGGACGCGCGATTGCGCCGCCCAAGTGGCGCAGCTCCGCCGACAGCAGAGCCGAGGCGTTTTCTCCGGTCGAGGCGTCGACTAGAGCGTCGATCATCTCCGCGGATGGGGCGTCGATCAACATGCCGTCGCCCTTCCCTGCGACGGGGTGCTCGGGGTCCATGTGCAGGTGGCTGAGCTCCTGGACCGGGATCATGGCGAACGTGTCCATGGCCGGGCACAGCGCGCGGAGTGGCCTGATCAGATCGATGCCGTCTTCCTCCTCGCCGAGGTAGATCGCCTCGATCACCACGAACTTCCGCCCGCGGAGGGGCTCGGGGATCTCGGGCAGGGGCGGCACGTTGAGGATGCGGGCGACCGACATGATCTCGTCGGGCAGCGGCCATTCGGTCCACTCCCGCCAGGCCTGCAGCACCTCGCCGGCGCGCTCCTGAGGCCAGAACATCGCGCCTGCGAAGACGTGGGTGATCGGGAACAGTTCGATCTCGATGGCGGTGACGACGCCGAAGCTGCCGCCGCCGCCACGCAGCGCCCAGAACAGGTCCGGGTGGTCGTCGTGGGTGGCACGGACGTGCTCGCCCTCGGCGGTGACGAGCTCGATGGCCGCAACGTTGTTCGCGGCGAGGCCGTGACGGCGTGAGAGCCAGGACAGGCCGCCACCGAGCGTGTAGCCGACGACGCCGACGTCGGGGGATGAGCCGGCCAGCGCCGCGAGCCCATGCTCGGCCGCGGGCACCGTGACGTCCATCCACAGCGCGCCGGCTTCGACCCGCGCGCGCCGTGCGACCGGGTCGATCGTAACCGAGCGCATGCTGTCGGTCTTCAACAGGATCGACCGGGCGAGCCTGCCCTCGAGGGGGTGGGCGTTGTGGCCGGTTCCCTGCGGTGCGACCCGCAGCCCGCGCTCACGGGCGAAGGAGACGATCGCCTGGACGTCGGCCGCGGTGCTCGGCTGCGCGACGGCGGCGGGCTGCTGATCGACGGCGAGGTTCCACGCCTGACGGGCCTCGTCCCAGCCGGCGTCGCCGGGAGCCGTCACCGTACCCTCGATGACGGAGTCGAGTAGGCGGAAGTCACCAGCGGACAGGTTGGCATCGGCGGTGTTCGCATCGTGGGCGGTGTGGAAATTGGTCGGCATCGTGCCCCCTTTCGGTTCGTTGAATCGGTGCGAGGCAAGCTTCGCCTCGGAGGGCCGGCGGGCCTATACGGCGGGCAGGTGAGCGGGGGTACGGATAACCGCCCCCTCCGCGCGCCAGCAGGCCACGGTCGCGCGGAGGGAGAACAGCGAGGCCACCCCAGAGGCGGCTGGGAGCCATACCGCGATCGTGCGGTAGGCCAGCACGGCCGCGAGCGCGCCACCGGCAGGTGCGCCGAAGGCGATCAGCATGCCTGCGAGCCCGCCGCTCAGGCTGCCGGGCAGGGGCAGGAGGTTGCACATCGTGCCCAGGAAGTAGGCGAGGACCACGACGGGGATCGGCAGCGGCGTGTCGAACGCGTGCAGCATCGCGAGGAGCACGCCGATATCGAGTGCCCACCAGGCGAGGGCGCCGAGCAGGGCGGGGTGCGGCCGGCGAAGTTCTCTGCCCGCACGGACGAGCGCCGCACGCAGTGCCGGGACGTGGTCGACCGCCCGCTGGACCTGCGGTGCGAGGCGACCGGAGCCGGAGGCCAGCCGACCCAGGACGCCGACGGTCAGCGACGGCGCGAGCAGCAGCGTCAGGACAGCCACGGTCAGGACCACGGCGAGGCCGACCGCCAGCAGGCCTAGGCCGCTGCCTGCCGAGACCGTGACGAGGCCGAGGCCGACGGCGGCGCCGAAGACGAGCAGAGCCCAGACGTAGACGGCGTAGAGGATCAGCAGGAAGGCGAGCAGGCGCTCGGTTATCTCGCCGCTTCGCAGGCCCCGGGCGCGCAGGGCCCAGACGGTGACAGCGGCACCCCCGAGGCCGGCCGTCGGAAGCAGCCGTGTGGCAGCAGTGCCGGCCATGGTGATGTCGTAGGAGTCCTTCGCGCGGATGCCGGCAGAGAACCCGCCGAGGAGCCGGTGCAGGAGCGCGACGTATCCGGCGAGCGATCCGACCTCGAGCAGGGCCCCCAGCGCGACCAGCCGCCAGCCGTCCTGGAGGGCCCGTTCGAGCGCGTGCAGGAAACCGCCCACGCTGCGGCCCATCAGCAGCCCGAACAGTCCGATCGTGGCCAGCCAGGCCAGCGGCAGCAGGCGCGTTCGACCGCCGCCCTCGGCGGCGGGGGAGGCTCCGGGCCTGGGTGCGATGTCCCGAACGGAGTCGAGCACCAGCCTGGGGCGGGCGAGCTGGCTGGCGAGCTGCGTGCGCAGGGCGGTCATCGGCTGGTCCTTCTTGGGGTGCGTGACTTCAAGCGGGACACTCGCGTACCCGTTGGCCGCTCGAAATACGGGCTCCATGTCTCGGGAGGTACGGCTGGCCGCACCCCAGGACACGTGGGGCCCGTATGTCCCTCGGACGAGCGACCGGGGAGGGTTGGCTCCGCAGTCAGCAGTTCATCCGACCTGAGGGGAGCACCACCATGAGGTACGCATCGCCGGCCCAGGCAGCCCAGCTCGCCCGTATCGACGACCTCCACCGCGAGGCGGCGTCACAGCGCCGGGGCGGTGGTATGTCGCGCAAGGAGCGCGGCGGCGTCGCCGGGTTCGTGCTCAGGCGCGGTCGGAGCGATACGGCCCGCGTGTCCGGGCTACCGCAAGCCGGCCGTCGCGTGGATCTGGCGGGAGCCGCGACCGACGCCTGAGTCACATCGAGTTCGGCGCGGCGTACGTCGCGAGCTGATGGCCCGAGTGTCGTTCGTGGTCGGACCTGGTTCGGGCGTCTCGCCCGGCTCAGATCCGGAGTCCGTATAGCCAAACGGCCTCTGACGGGTTCGAAGCAACGCGAGTCATTTCTGCACCGTTGGCGACCACTTTCGGGACCAAGTTTCCTGGGAGGGACCCTGTC
>JAOPZS010000089.1 GCA_025963965.1 Solirubrobacterales bacterium | reverse complement strand
TCCCTCTCCAACCTCTGTGGCCGTCCGGCGTTGTAACGGCCAGTCGATCCCCTCCAGGAGACGACACCAGGGCCCAGGGGCCTCGCACGCGCGGGGCCCCTCGCCACGCGGAGGGCGCGGCCGCGGGCATAGAGCGGGCGGGCCGGTGGGGCCGGGGGGCCCGCCGAGCCCGTCGCGCTCCCGCAGCCGTGGCACCCCGAGCCGTCGGGGCTCCCGCCAGCCGTGACTCCGAGCCCCGTCGCGCTCCCCCAGCCGTGTCCACCGGCTTGACGCAAAGACACCATCGTGTTAGACCTGTCGCTGAGAGGCCGGGGAGGGGTTGCCGCCGATGCGCCACCGGTCGCGCGTCGAGGGACGGCTCGCCGGGGGTCCCGTAACGGGACCAGAGAGAGCTCGACACGTCGTCTGCCGACACGGCAAAGGAGAGAGACATGAAGAGGACCCCGAGTGCAAGGCGCCGGGTCGTTCGCGCGGGCCTGCTCGCGAGCTGCACCGCGATGCTGTTGTGCGCGCTGCTGGGCGCCGGTGCCGGATCGGCCCTGGCCGCGAACAGCCAGCTGAAGGAAGAATTTGCAGAGTTCCTCGACTGCCCCGAGGCGACGGCGGGCGTGTGCACGGTCGCGCACACGACCTCCGGGGAATTCAAGATGGGCACCAAGGACGTACCGATCGAAAAGCCGATCACGCTGCAGGGTGGTCTCGCGTTCAGTTCGCTGCAGGCGCAGCCGCTGATCCCGGCCCGTGACGGCAACACGCTGATCAGCCCGCCCCAGAAGGTGCCGGGCGGCCTGCTGGGGATCGGCCTGATCGAAGGCATCGGCGGCGAAGTCACCGCGACGGCGACGATCGCCGGGCCGGCGACCGGGATCCAGGTCAACCAGTACTTCCTCGCCGAAGGCGGCGGCATCGCCGTGGTCCTGCCGCTGAAGATCAAACTCGACAACCCGCTGCTCGGCGGTGAATGCCTGATCGGCTCTGACTCCGAACCTGTCGTCCTTCATCTGACGACGACGAAAATGGGCACGATCGGCAACCTCGCCAAAGGCAAAATCACGAAGATCTCAAACGTCACGCTCGAAGACACCGCGTTCGCCGTGCCCGCCGCGAAGAACTGCGGCATCAGCACGGTGCTCGTGAACCTGCTCGCCGGCCTGCCGTCAGGCGCCGGGCACAACAAGGCCGTGATGATCGGCGACTTCGAGCAGACGCTCGTTCAGTACGCGCTCAAATACGCCAAGCCGCCGAAGGAAAAAAAGAAAAAATAGGGACAGCGAGCCGGGGCGGGGCGTGGCCTTCGCAGGTCACGCCCCCCAGGCAGGCGCGCTAGCGCGCGTACATCGACTCGATCGTCGACGCGTACTTCTCGGCGATCGGCTTGCGCTTGAGCTTCATCGTCGGCGTCAGCTCGTCGCCGCCTGCCAGCCAGTCCGACGGGACGATCGAGAACTTCTTGACCTGTTCGACTTTGGCGAGCTTCGCGTTGGCGGCCTCGACGCCCTCCGCCACGGCGGCGCGCACGCGCTCGTCCCCGGCGAGCGCCTCGAACGACGCCTCCTCGATCCCTTCCTTGGCGGCCCAGGCCGGCACGAAGTCCGCGTCGAGCACGATCAGGGCGGTGTTGTAGGCACGCGCATCGCCGATGCAGCACGCCTGGCCGATCAGCGGCGAGGCCGTCTTCAGCGTCGCCTCGATGTTGGCCGGTGACATGTTCTTGCCGGCCGCGCTGATGATCAGCTCCTTCTTGCGGTCGACGATCTTCAGGTAGCCCTCCTCGTCGAACTCGCCGATGTCCCCAGTGCGCAGGAAGCCGTCCTCGGTGAACGATTCAGCCGTCTTCTCCGGGAGGTTGCGGTAACCGGGCATCACGACGTCGGAGCGGATCAGCACCTCGCCGTCGGTGTCGAGCTTGATCTCCACGCCGGGCGCGGGCGGGCCGACCGTGCCGATGCGGATCTTGCCGGGCGGGTTGACCGTGCCGGCGCCGCACGTCTCGCTCATCCCCCACAGCTCCGCCAGGGGCAGGCCGATGGCGTGGAAGAACTCGAGCACCTCGACCGGCGTCGGCGCCGCGCCCACGTTGATCGCCTCGACCTGATCGAGCCCGAGCATCGTCCTCAGGCCCGCGAAGATCTCCTCGTCGGCGCGCTGCACCTGCTCGGCCAGCTCCGCCGGCACCTCCTCCCCGGCTTGCTCGAGGCGCACCTTGCGGATCGCCGCCTGCAGCGCCTGCTCGACGTTCGCGCGCTGCTCATCGGGCTGTGAGGCCAGCATCGTCTCCAGACCGGCCTTCAGCTTCTCCCAGATGCGCGGGACCGCGAAGAACCAGCTCGGGCGAACTTCGGGCAGATAGGAGAGCACCTGGCGGGGGTCCTCGCAGCAGGTGATCTGCAGGCCGTAGACGATCGGCAGGTAGTGATGGGCGTTGCGCTCGGCGATGTGCGCCGAGGGCAGCCACGAGATCACGCGGCCGTCGCGCGGGAATTCGATCAGCTCCTCCAGCCCCTCGCACGCGGCGATCAGGTTGCGGTGGATCAGCTGCACGCCCTTCGGCGGCCCGGTCGTGCCGGACGTGTAGATCAGCGTCAGCACATCGGTCGAGCGCAGCTGCGCGACCGACGCCTCGACGTCGAACTCCGGCCCGGCGCCCTCGACCGCCGACAGCGCCAGGGTCCCCTCCGGTGCCTCGCCGTCGATCACGATCACGTGCTCGAGGTTCGGAAGCGACGCGCGGGCCTCGAGCACGCGGTCCAGGAACTGCTGCTCGCAGATCAGGATCCGGGCTTCGGCATCGCCCACCAGGTAGGCGATCTGCTCGGCGGTATAGGTGCTGTAGATCGAGAACGGCGCGGCGCCGACCATCATCGCGGCGATGTCGCAGAGATGAAACTCGGGACGGTTGCCGATCATCAGCGCGAGCGTGTCGCCGCGGCGCAGGCCCAGCCCGTGGAGCCCCCCGGCGAGCGCATCGGCACGTTCGCGAAGTTCGCCCCAGGTGATCGTGAAAGCGTCGTCCTTGGTGCGAATCGCGATCTCCTGCGCACGCTCCGCGGAGGTGATCCGGAACGCCTCGGCGATCGTCGCGGCGCCTGTTCGCGCTGCCCCCTCGGCTGCCGGTCCTGAAACTGCGGCCTCCATTGCGATCCTCCCTATCCGATACCCGCCTCCCAGCGGCGAACGGGTCGATGATAACCCCGATTCGCGGCGAGAGACGGCCACGCGACTAGGCTCGCAAAATGCGAACGGGCGAACTCGGGTTCTGGTGGCGCGCGATCGGCGGAGCGCCGCCGCCGCGCGCGCCCCTCACGGGCCCGGCGCAGGCCGACGTGGCGATCGTCGGGGCTGGGTTCACGGGCCTGTGGACCGCCTATTACCTAAAGCTGGCGCGGCCGTCGCTGCGCGTCGTCGTGCTCGAGGCCGAGCGGGCCGGATACGGCGCCTCGGGCCGCAACGGCGGATGGGTGTCGGGCTTCTTCTCGGGCCCCGCCCGGGCATATGCGCGGCGGGGCGGGGCTGCCGGCTACGAAGCGCTGCAGCGGGCGATGTTCGCGACCGTCGCGGAGATCACGCGCGTCGCCGCCGAGCGCTCGATCGACGCCGACGTCGTCCACGGCGGCAACCTCACGGTCGCGCTCGACCGGGCGCAGCTGGCGCGGCTGCGCGAGGAGATCGCAGCTGCACGCGGCCGTGGCCTGGGCGAGGGGGATCTGCGCGAGCTCGGCGCAGCTGAGCTGACCGGGCGGGTGCGCGTCGCCGGCGCTCTCGGCGGCGCCTTCTCACCGCACGTGGCGCGCGTGCAGCCGGTGAAGCTGCTGCTCGGCCTCGCCGCCGCCGTCGAGCGGCTCGGAGTGCAGATCTACGAGCGCACGCCGGTCGTCGAGATCGCCCCGGGGCGCGCCCGCACCGTGTTCGGCGCCGTCGAGGCGCCGTGGGTGGTGCGTGCCACGGAGGGCTACACGGCGAGCCTGCGCGGCCTGCGCCGCGCGCTCGTGCCGATGAACAGCTCGATGATCGTGACCGAGCCGCTGCCCGCAGCGGCGTGGGAGCAGATCGGCTGGGACGGGGCCGAGACGATCGGTGACGGAGCACACGTGTACGCCTATCTGCAGCGCACGGCCGACGGGCGCATCGCGATCGGCGGCCGCGGCGTCCCGTATCGCTACGGCTCGCGCACCGACGGGAGCGGAGAGACCGCGGCGAGCACGGTCGAGAGCCTGCGGGCGAAGCTCGCGGCGATGTTCCCGGCAACGAGTGCAGTCGAGCTCGCGCACGCCTGGTCGGGCGTGCTCGGCGTGCCGCGCGACTGGTGCCCGTCGGTCGCGGCGGACCGGGCGACGGGACTCGCGCACGCCGGCGGCTACGTCGGCGAGGGCCTCGCCGCGGCGAACCTCGCAGGGCGAACCCTGCGCGACCTGCTGCTGGGCGAACGCAGCGAGCTGACGGAGCTGCCGTGGGTCAGGGCGCCGCGGCGGCGTTGGGAGCCCGAGCCGCTGCGCTGGGCGGAGATCAACGCCGTCTACGCGCTCTACCGCCGAGCCGACGCGGCCGAGCGGCGCAGCGGTCGCCCGTCGCGGCTGGGCTCGCTCGTCGACGTGCTGTCCGGCCGGGTGTGACGGCGCGGCATCGGGGGCGCCGGGCCCGCGCGGGGCAAGCGAATAGCATCGCCGCCGTCCACTCTCAAGGAGGCTCCGAGATGCCCTACGAGACGGTGCTCTACGCGACCGACGGCGCGATCGCGACGATCACGCTGAACCGCCCCGAGCGGCTCAACACGATCGTCCCGCCGATGCCCGACGAGCTGCAGGACGCTGTCGAGCGCGCCTCGCTGGACGGCGCCGTCAAGGTGATCGTGCTGCGCGGTGCCGGGCGGGCGTTCTGCGCCGGCTTCGACTTCGGCGGCGGCTTTCACCACTGGGACGAGGGCATGACGACCGACGGAAGGTGGGACCCCGGCAAGGACTTCGCGATGGCCACCTCGCCGGCGTCGGGGCCGGTGCCGAAGTTCATGAGCCTGTGGCGCTCGCCGAAGCCGGTGATCGCCCAGGTCCACGGCTGGTGCGTCGGCGGCGGCAGCGACATGGCCCTGTGCGCCGACCTCGTGATCGCCAGCGAGGACGCGCGCATCGGCACGCCGTACTCGCGGATGTGGGGCTCCTACCTGACGGGCATGTGGCTGTACCGGCTGGGCCTGGCGAAGGCCAAGGAGTACGCGCTGACGGGCCGTCCGCTGTCGGGCACCGAAGCGGCCGGCGCCGGCCTGATCAATCGCGCCGTGCCCTTCGCGGAGCTCGAGAGGACCGTCGCCGCGGAGGCTGAGCGGCTCACGGCGATCCCGTCCTCGCAGCTGAGCGCGATGAAGCTGATCGTCAACCAGGCGTACGAGAACATGGGGCTCGCCTCGACGCAGACGCTCGGGCCGATCCTCGACGGGCTGATGCGAAACACGCCGGATGCCGGCGAGTTCATCGGGATCGCCGAGCGTGACGGCGTCCGCGCGGCCGTCACGCGCCGCGACGGGCCGTTCGGCGACTACAGCCAGGCTCCGGCCGGCGAGCAGCCCGACCCGGCGAACGTGATCGAGCCCTGACGGCGCGCCGCGCGGGCGATCCCGTGCAGGCGCTGGACGATCGTCGGAGCGACCGCATCGTTCCTCGTGGGAGTGGGTTGGGGGTCTCGGAGGAGCGAAGACAACGATTCCGACAAGGAGAAGGCACAGATGCGTTCACACAAGTTGACGCCCGCCGTTACGGCCGCGGCGGCCCTGCTGGCGCTGGCTCCGGCCGGAGCGGCAGCCGCTCACAACCACCGTCACACCGCTGTCAGGCACGGCGTCCACGCCGCAGTCTGCAAGGTGACCCTGAACGTCGCACCGCGCCTCGTGACGAGCGGCGAACCCGCCCTCGCCTCCGGGCTGGGCACGTGCGGTGGCGCCCCCGCGGCCGCACAGGCCGTGACGCTGTATCAGCGCTCCGCCGGGAGCCCCGGCTTCACCGTCGCGGGCACGACGACGACAAGCAAAGAAGGCGCCTACCAGGTTACGACCGGCGCCCTGACGAACAACTCGGTCTTCTACGCCGCGATCGGCGCGGCCCGCAGCGCTGCGCGCAACGTCAAAGTTGCCGCGCTGGTGACCCTCGCGGGGCCGCCGGAAACGAAAACGCTGTTCTCCGGCATCCGCACGGGCCGTCGCAACGCCGTCGAATTCAAAGGCACGGTAGCCCCGAGCGATCCCGGCGCGACCGTCGTGCTGCAGCGCGAGAACGCGGTCAAGGGCAACGAATGGCACCAGATCTCAAAGCCGGTGCCGGTTGTCAACGGCAGCTTCTCGATCGCTCACTCGTTCGGATCGCCGGGGGCGTCGAGCATCCGTGTGGTGCTGCGCTCCAACCACCGCAACGTCGCGAGCGCCTCGAACGTGCTCAGCTACGTGATCTCCCAGGCGCAGAACCCGTCGCTGACGATCGAAAGCGCCCAGGACCCGCTGCCCTTCGGCGGCTCGACGGTGATCAGCGGCGTGGTCGCCGGCGTGCCGAACACGACGGTCACGCTGCTCGGCCGCGGGGCGCACGGCAAGTACGCGCCCGTCACCACGGCGACGACCGACAGCGCCGGCAAGTACGCGTTCGCCTCGCAGTCTCCCAAGGCGAGCACGTTCTACCGCGTGCAGGGCGCCGGGAGGAGCTCGGCGGTCCTCTACCAGGGCGTCAAATACGTCCTCACGGCGGCGTCCTCGGCGAGCTCGGTGATGTCGGGAGCGCCGTTGACGTTCACGGGCACCGTGACGCCGGCCAAGGCAGGCCACCAGATCTACCTGGAGAAGCAGAACCCGTCCGGGTCGAGCTTCCACGTCGTCGCCATCGGCACCGTGGCCGGCGACGGGACGTACTCGATCACGCGGACCTTATTCGCGCCCGGCAGCTACGTGCTGCGGGTGAAGATCCCCGGTGACTCAGAAAACGGCGGGACGGCCAGCACGACCTTCCCGACGACGGTCACGCCGCTCCCCTCGGCCAAGGTCCCGGCCGAGACCCCCGGCAACGGCACCCTGCCACCGGCAGGCCAGCTCTAAGAGAGGCTCCGCGCCGGACAGACCGGCGTCAGACCTCGACGACGCGCTGCGGCCGCCCCGAAAGGGCGGCCGCAGCCGTTGAGTGGGCGGACATCACCGGCGGGGTCGCTCACGCTGCCCGGAAGCACTGCGCAGTGCGGTTGCTCGTGCGGCGGCCTGCTCAGGCCGCGGCGGGATCCGGCCGGACGACCACCGTGTCGGCGACCGCGATCACCTCGTCGGCCGGCATCCCTACGCGCGAGGCGTGCTCGCGGATCGCCTCAGGGCTGCTCGCCTGATAGACGCAGACGGTGCCGAGCCTTCCGTCCGGCTCGTTGGTCACGTAGCTGCGTATCCACCTGATGTCGTCGGACATCTCATCGTCGCCGACCTGTTTGGAGCGTGCGGCGACCTGCTCGAGCTCCTCCGGCGAACCCCAGGCCCCCCGGCGCAGGATCACATAGGTGTCCATTGGCCCTTCCTTTCGGTCTCGGATCAGAGCTCGCGGGCCGGACGGCGCGAGGCGACCGGCCAGCAGCCCCCTGGGAGGATCGTAACGACGGGCCCGAGACCCGGTGAGCCCGCTGCCGAGCGAGCCGCTCAGGCAGCGACGGCGCGAGAGTCCAGGTGCGCGCCGACCTTGCGCTTGACGCGCTGCAGAGCGTTGTCGACCGTCTTGGTGTCGCAGCTCAGGCGCTCGCCGACCTGCTCGTAGGAGTAGCCGTCGAGGTACAGCGAGAGCACGCGGCTCTCGAGCTCGGACAGGGCCGTCGAGAGGCACCCGACCAGCGAGCGCAGCTCCTCGGAGGAGATCACCTGGTTGACCGGGTCGTGAACCGTCGGACCGGGCAGCATCTGGTCGAGCGTCGGGACGTCGTCGCCGGAGCCGGCAGGGGTCGAGGAGAACGACACGTACTGGTTCAGCGGCGTGTGCTTGTTGCGCGTGGCCGTCTTGACGGCCGTGATGATCTGCCGCGTGATGCACAGCTCGGCGAAGTTGCGGAAGCTCGACTCGCGGTCCGTGCGGAAGTCGCGGATCGCCTTGTAGAGGCCGACGAGGCCCTCCTGGATGAGATCGTCCGAGTCGCCACCGGCGAGGAAGTACGACGAGGCCTTGAGCCGCACGAAGCCGTGGTAGCGGCGCACGAGACGGTCGTAGGCAACGCGGTCGCCCTGCTTGGCCAAGGCGATCAGGAACTGATCCTCGACCTTAGGTTCAGAGTTAGGGTTATGGGAGATACGGGCCACGAGCAGATCCTTTCTTGGGCCCACCTCTCTTGGCGAACCCGAGTGTTTGCTCAGTGGCGCACTCCTCCCCTGGCGCCAAAGCTATTCAATTCCCAAGGCTTCTCAACCTTAGGTTCAGCGTTATGGGCGGCAGACTCGCACAGTTATGACGAGCTGTCAACCCTTTTTTGCAAGATCTCGTACAGCAGCGCGGCCGCCGCTGCGGCGACGCCGAGCGACTCGATGCGCCCGCGCAGCGGCAGGACGATCAGCTGATCGCATGCCGCGGCGACCCGCGGACGCAGCCCCGACCCCTCGCTGCCGAGCACGAGCACGACGCCGGCGCCGCTGTAGTCGGGGCTGTCGTAGGGCACCGGCGCGCGGCGGCCGTCGCCCTCGGCGCTCGCCCCGTAGCTCCAGCAGCCGGCCTCGCGCGCCTCGACGAGGAAGTCGGCGAGGTTGCGCACGCGTGCCACGGCCAGGTGCTCCACGGCGCCGGCTGAGGCCTTGCATACGGCCGGTGTGACCTCGGCGGCGCGGCGCTCGGGGACGATCACGCCCGAAGCGCCGGCGCACTCGGCGGTGCGGCAGATCGAACCGAGGTTCTGCGGGTCCTGGACCTGGTCGAGCGCGACGAGCAGCGGGTCTGCGAGCGCCAGCAGCTCGGCGGCCCCGGCGTAGGGGTAGGGCCCCGCCTCCGCGCTGATCCCCTGGTGCGCGTCCGAGCCGCAGCGGGCCTCGATCTCCTGCGCACTGGCGGTGCGGACCTGCAGGCCCGCAAGCCATGGCTCGCGGGCGGCCCCCGCGCTGACCCAGATGTCCTTGACCGCGTGGCGCCGCCGGCCCCGCAGCGCCTCCCGGACGGGGTTGCGCCCGTACAGGATCACAGCGGCAGCAGCTCGAAGCCCTGCTCGCCGTCGCGGACCTCCCAGCCGAGCACGGCGATCTCCTCCCGCAGGGCGTCGGCGGCGGTGAAGTCCCGGCCGGCGCGCGCCTGCTCGCGCTGCTCGGCCAGAGCCAGCACCTCCTTCGGCGCCTGCCGCGCCGGGGCCAGCACGCTGTCCAGGCCGAGCACGGCGAGCATCTCGCGCAGGTGCGAGTCGCCGGCGGGCTGCTCGCCCGCGCCAGCTGCGCGCAGCCACTCGTTGAGCGTGGCGAGCGCCTCGGGCGTGTTGAAGTCGCGTGCGAGCGCGTCGAAGAAGCCGTCTCGCAACGGCTCGAGCTGCGGCGGTGAGTCCTCCCCGGCGGCCAGCCGCCGCGTCGCCTCGCGGATCCGCTCGACGTTCGCGCGCGCCTGTCGCAGCGCGGCGTCGGAGAACGCGAGCGGCTGGCGGTAGTGACCGGAGATCAGGTACATCACGACGGCCTCGGCGCCGTACTGCTCGACCACCTCGTGCAGCAGGGCGATGTTGCCGACGGACTTGGCCATCTTCTCGCCGGTGAACTGGATCATGCCGTTGTGCATCCAGATCCGCGCGAGCTCCGCCCCGCGCGCCGAGCGCGTCTGGGATGCCTCGTTCTCGTGGTGCGGGAACAGCAGATCCGAGCCGCCGCCGTGGATCTCGAAGCCGACGCCGAGCAATCCCTCGGCCATCGCCGAGCACTCGATGTGCCACCCCGGGCGCCCCTCACCCCACGGAGCGGGCCAGGAGGTGTCCTCGCCCTGCTTGTGCGCCTTCCACAGCGCGAAGTCGAGCGGATCGCGCTTGCGCTCGGCACCGTCGACGTCCTCGCCCTGGTCCATCTTGTCGAGCCGACGGTGTGAGAGGCGGCCGTACTCCTCGTCGGAGCGCACGTGGAAGTAGACGTCGCCGCCGACGGCGTAGGCGTGTCCGCCGTCGATCAGCGTCTGGATGTAGTCGACGATCGGCCCGATCGTCTCGGAGGCGAGCGGCTCGTGCGTCGGGCGGCCCAGGCCCAGGGCGCCGGTGTCGACCCGGTAGGCCTCCGTCATCTGCTCGGCCAGCTCGGCGCTCGGCACGCCCTGCACAGCGGCCGCGTCGTAGATCTTGTCGTTGACATCGGTGACGTTGACGACGAGGTCGACCTCGTGGCCCTCGTGCTCGAGGAAGCGGGCGAGCAGGCTGAACACGACGAACGGACGGGCGTTGCCGATGTGGATGCGGCTGTAGACGGTCGGCCCGCAGGCGTAGATGCCGACTCGGCCCTGCTCGCGGGGGCGCAGCCGGCTCAGCTCGCCGCTCTGCGTGTCGTGGATCACGATCTCGCGCATGGCGGGGCAACCCTAGCGACTGCCCGCCGCACGGCAGCGTCCCGGGAGCCCGTGCAGGAGGGCGTTCAGACGAGCGGCTCGAGCGTCGCGATCGCCAGCGCTGCGACGCCCTCGCCGCGGCCGACGAAGCCGATCCCCTCGCCGGTCGAGGCCTTGACGTTGACGCATCCCGGTTCCACGCCCAGGCCCGCGGCCAGGCGGGCGCGGATCTCCTCGCGGTGCGGGGCGAGCTTGGGTCTCTCGATGATCACCGTGCTGTCGACGTTGACGAGGCGCAGGCGCGCGTCGCCCACCATCGAGATCACCCGCACGAGCAGCGCCATCGAGTCGGCGCCCTTCCATAGCTCGTCGGTGTCGGGAAAGTGATGGCCGATGTCGCCGAGCCCGGCGGCGCCGAGCAGGGCATCGATCACGGCGTGGGTCAGCACGTCGGCGTCGGAGTGACCGGCAAGGCCGAGCTCGTGAGGGATCAGAACGCCGCCGAGGATCAGCGGCCGCCCCTCGGCGAGGCGGTGCGAGTCATAGCCGATGCCCGTGCGCGTCATTCGCCCTGACCGTCCTCGAGCGCGCCGAGCGGCTCGAGACGCCGCGTGCGCCGCTCGAACACCGCCAGCTCCCCCACGCCCAGCTCCGCCAGCAGATCGAGTGCCTGCTCATAGCCTGCGCCTACGTCCTGCGGACGGTGCGCGTCGCTCGAAAGCGCCACCGGGACGCCTGCTTCGACGCACATCGCCAGGAACGGCGGCGCCGGATACATCTCGGCGACCGGCTTGCGCAGGCCGGCCGTCGAGAGCTCGACGGCCACGCCGGCATCGGCGAACGCTTCGACGGCCGGCTCGTAGAAGAACCGCGGATCGCGCCCGGGAGTCCGCTCCGGGTGGGTCGAGCCCCACACCTTCACGAGATCGGGATGGGCGATGATGTCGAACAGGCCGCTCGTCGCGCTGGCGGCAACCGTCTCGAAGTAGCGCTTCCAGACCGCCTCGGCGGAGCGGCGCGGGTCCTTCGGATCCCACACGGTGAAGTCGTCCATGTCGACGGCGCCCTCGCGGATGAAATGGACCGAGCCGACGACGTAGTCGAGGTCGTGCGACTCGAGCAGCGCGGCGACGCGGTCCTCGGCGCCGGGCACGAAATCGGCCTCGATGCCGAGCCGCAGGTCGGTCTGCTCGCGCACGAACGTGCAGTAGTCGTCGAGGTCGTCGTGGGCGTAGCGTTCCCAGAACGGGTGGCGCCAGACGTCGAGCGCCTGGCGGAACCGGTAGATGTGCTCGGAGACGCCGAGCTCCTCGATTCCCCTTTCGGAGGCCGCCTCGCGGTAGCGCTCGACGTTGGCGGACGTGAAGTACTCGGCCGGCGCTGCGTCGGCCTCGTCGGGCCGCAGGTGCAGGTGGTAGTCGGTGAGCATCCGCCGCGA
The DNA here is from genome assembly GCA_025963965.1 of Solirubrobacterales bacterium. Classification (GTDB taxonomy): domain Bacteria; phylum Actinomycetota; class Thermoleophilia; order Solirubrobacterales; family Solirubrobacteraceae; genus Palsa-744. Next base: position 6,928 of record JAOPZS010000089.1, on the reverse strand, counting down.
TTCAAGCAGGATTGCCGGGGGCGTCATCGCCCCGCTCGGCGAGCAGCATCGCGGCCAGGCGCAGGTCGAAGGGGGTCGTCACCTTGATGTTCTCGACCGGGCTCGGAACGACGATCACTCGGCCCCCTGCCTGCTCGATCAGCCAAGCGTCGTCGGTCGCCCGGGCCAGCGTCTGCGGATCGACGTCCAGCGCTCGCTCGAGGGCTGGACGCCGGAACACCTGCGGGGTCTGCACCGACCACAGCTCGCTGCGGTCGAGCGTCTCGCGCACGGCGCCGCCGTCGCGCCCGGCCCGCTTGATCGTGTCGGTCACGGGCGACGCCGCGATCGCCGCATCGGCCCCCGAATCGGCCTCGAGCGCCGCGATCACTGCCTCGGCCAGCGCCGTGCTCAACAGTGGCCTGGCGGCGTCGTGGACCAGCACCAGCTCCGCGTCGTCGCGGCCGAGCGCGTGCAGCGCACGCCGCACGGACTCAGAGCGGGAGGTCCCTCCGTCGACGAAGTCCAGTGAGCCATCCCCGCCATCGCCCAGCGCCGCGCCGGCATCCGGGTGCCCGGGGGGCATTGCCACGATCACCCGCGTGACCGATGGAGCTCGGGAGATCGCGTCGAGGCTCCAGGCGAGCAGCGGCCTTCCGCGGAGCTCGACCCAGGCCTTCGGGCGACCGGCGCCGAGGCGCTCGCCGCTGCCGGCCGCGACGATCAGCGCTACGGCCATCGTCGATGTGGCTGTCGCGCACGCGGCATACCGGGCGTGGCCGGTGCTGCCGCGTGCGCGAGAGCCTGCCTACTTGGCTCCGGCGACGGCCATCTGGCTGGTGGCCGAGTCGGCGAGCAGCTCGTCGAGGTAGCTCTCGGCCTCTTCCTCATCCTTGTCGAGCGCGTACATCAGCTCGGAGGCGAGGATCTTCTTGGTGCGGGTGAACATCTGCTTCTCACCGGTCGAAAGGCCCTTCTCGCTCTCCCGCAGGGAGAGGTTGCGCACGACCTCGGCGAGCTCGTAGATGTCGCCGGTCTTGATCTTGTCGCGGTTGTGCTTGAACCGGCGGTTCCAGTTCTTCGGCATCTCCGAGACTTCGTCGCGCAGCACGTCGAGGACCTTCTTGACGGTTTCCTCGTCGATTACCCTGCGCAGACCGGCGAGAGCGGCGTTCTCGGTCGGCACGCGGACGGTCATGTCGTTGTGGAGGATCTTGATCGTGAGGTACTCCCGGCGTTCGCCGAGGATCTCCATCTCCTCCTTCTTGAGGACCTTGCCGGCGCCGTGATGGGGGTAGACGACGTGGTCCCCCAGCTCGAACTCGATGTACTCGACCTCGCGGGTGACCTCGAGGTCCTCGGTCAGGGTTCCTTCTTCAGTTGCTTGTGCCGGAATGGTGTCCTCCTTCGTTTGCGGCCGGCCCGGGGGACCAGCCCTTGTTCAAGTCTGTAGGTAGCGATCCACGAGGTTCAGCTCCTGCAGCCTGCGCAGGCCCTCGCGGATGTCCTTGGCGCGGATCTCGCCGACGCCCTCGACGCCCTCGAGCTCCGAGTCGGTCGCGGCGAGCAGCTCGTCGAGACCGCCGAACTCGCCGACGATCTGGGCGACCACGAGCTTTGGAACGCGCGGGATGCGCCCGAGGACCCTGTAGCCGCGCGGCGAGACCGGGTAGTCGAGCGTGTTGAGCTTGCGGTCATAGCCGAGCAGCTCGGCCAGCCGGCCGAAGTCGAGCAGGTCGTGGTGGGTGAGGCGGCCGATCTCCTCGAGCGCCGCCGCGAAGGCCTCGTCGGAGTACCCGGAGAGGTAGTCGCGCACGAGCGCCGCCTTCTCGGCGGCGGCCCCGACCATCGTCTCCTCGAGCTGCATCTCGATCAGGCGCCCCTCGCTGCCGAGCTCGACGATGTAGCGCTCGATCTCGACGGCCATGCGCGTGACGAGCTCCGAGCGCTGCAGCACCGTGAGCACGTCGTGCAGGGTGCTCGCCCCCTCGAACTCCAGTGCCGTCAGGCGCGTCGAGACCTGGTCGAGGCGGGTGCGGTACTTCTCGAGCGTCGCCAGCGCCTGGTTGGCCTTGGCGAGCACGACCGGGATGTCCTCGAGGATGTACTTGACGCCGTCGACGTACACCGAGACGACCTCGCGGCGCTGGGAGATCGCGATCACGAGCGCGTCGGTCTGCTTGGAGACGCGCTCGGCCGTGCGGTGGCGCGTGCCCGTCTCGTGCGAGAGGATCGTCGGGTCCGGCATCAGCTGGACGTTCGCCATCGAGATCCGCGTCGCGTTGGTGGTGAGGATGATCGCTCCATCCATCTTCGCCACCTGGTAGAGAAAGGCCGGGGAGTAGTCGATGTCGAGCTTGATCCCGCCGGAGAACATGAAGCTCAGGTCCTCGGGCTCGCCGATCGCGATCAGGCCGCCGGTGCGCGCGTGGAGGATGCTCTCGATGCCCTCGCGGAGCGCTGTGCCGGGCGCGATCATCTCCAGCGCCCTCATCAGTCCCGGATCTGGCCTTACCGCATTGTCTGCATCTTCACCGGATCTAGGAGCCACAATCCCTAATTCTAGGGCATTTTGCGATTTTCCAGCGTCTCGTCCAGCGCGCCGCGACGGCCTATCGAGCTCCGGCGGGGGCCTCCTCTGAGAGGGCCCTGGAGGCCCTCACGACGCCTTCCGGGCGCCGCTGTGGCCCGCCGGGCATCGCGATCGCCAGAGCCTCCCGCAGCGTGGCCGCGCCGCGTGAGCCCGGACCGCTGTCGGGCGGAGCGATCACCTCGCCGAGACCATGCCTCTCAGCCTCCTCCAGCCGCCGCTCGGGATGCCCGACCCAGCGCAGCTCGCCGGTCAGGCCGAGCTCGCCGAAGCAGGCCCGGGGGCTGTCCGCGAGCGCCACGCCGCGCGATGCGCCGGCGACTGCAAGCGCGACGGCCAGATCGCAGCCGGGCTCGTCGACGCGAACGCCGCCGACGACGTTGACGAACACGTCGGCGGCACCCGTGCCGATCCCGCCGTGGCGCCCGAGAATCGCGAGCACCAGCGCCAGGCGGTTGCGGTCCAGGCCGGAGACGACGCGGCGGGGCTGCTCGAGCTCGGAGGGAGCGACGAGCGCCTGCACCTCCACGAGCAGCGGCCGTGAGCCCTCCATCGTCGCGAGCACGACGCTGCCGGGGGCGCGCGTGGCCTCGGCGACGAACCGCGCCGAAGCGTCGAGTACCTCGACGAGGCCCCCCTGGCGCATCTCGAACAGGCCGGCCTCGTTGGTCGAGCCGAAGCGGTTCTTCAGCGCTCGCAGCTCGCGGTAGGGGCGCTCGCGCTCGCCCTCGAATTGCAGGACGCAGTCGACGAGGTGCTCGAGCACCCGCGGCCCCGCCAGCGCGCCGTCCTTGGTGACGTGCCCGACGAGGATCACGGCGGTTCCCTGCGCCTTCGCCAGCTCCATGATCCGCGCGGCGACCTCACGGACCTGCCCGACCGACCCCGGCGCGCCGGACAGCTCCGCCGAGCGGAGCGTCTGCACGGAGTCGATCACGCACGCCTCCGGGCGCTCGTCCTCGAGGGCGTGCAGGATCGTCTCGAGGTCGGTCTCGGCGAGGATCGGCACGTCGAGCGCGCCGCGCGCCGGCGCGCCGGCGCTCAAGCGCTCGGCTCGCAGCCTGACCTGCTCGGCCGACTCCTCGCCGCTGACGTAAAGCGTCCTGTGACCGGCACCCGCCAGATGTCCCAGGACCATGTTCGTGAGCGTCGACTTGCCGATCCCGGGCGAGCCGCCGAGCAGCACCAGCGAGCCCGGCACGAGCCCGCCGCCGAGCACGCGGTCGAGCTCGCCGATCCCGCTCGACATCCGCTCGACGGGCGCCGAGCCGACATCGCGCAGCGGCCTCGGGGCCTGTCCGCGGGCCGTCGAGCCGACGGCCCGCAGCCGGCGCGTGCCGGCCGTGGCCTCCTGGCGCACGGCCTCCTCGACGAGCGTGTTCCAGGCGTTGCACGTCGGGCACTGCCCGTGCCACTTGGCCTCCTGGGCGCCGCACTCGGAGCAGACGTGGACGGTCTTGCGGCTCACCGGGCCAGACTACGACCCGCCGGGGACGTCAGCGAGCCACGGCCGCTGCGCCGGGCGGCGTCCTCACGCGCTCGTGTGCAGAGGGCACACTTTTGCGCGCTGCGTCCTTGCCCGGCTTGGCCCGTGACTTGCTGCGCTCGCCGCTTGCGCTAGGACGCGTCGGCGGGCGTGTCGTCCACCGCGGGCGTCTCGCCCTCGGTGAGCTCCTCCGCCGGCGGCCCGTCGGCACCGACGCCGACAGGTGTCTTCTGCTTCTTCGGGTTGACGATCGAGAGCTTGACCTCGCCCTCGGCCTCATCGTCCGGGTCGACCACGACGGTCGCTCCGGGCGTCAGCTGCTCACGCAGGACGAAGTCCGCCAGCGGGTCCTCGATGTAGCGCTGGATCGCCCGGCGAAGCGGGCGCGCTCCCATCGACGGATCCCAGCCCTTGTCGACCAGCAGGTCCTTGGCGGACTCGGTCAGCTCCAGCTGCAGCTCGCGCTCGGCCATCGACGCGCGGATCCGCAGCAGCAACAGCTCGACGATCTGCTTGATCTCCTCCTTCTGCAGCTTGTGGAAGACGATCACGTCGTCGATGCGGTTGAGGAACTCGGGACGGAAGACTTTCTTCAGCTCGCCCATGATCCGGCTCTTCATGTCGTCGTAGGTGATCCCGGTCTCGTCGTCTGAGACCGCGAAGCCCAGCGGCGTGTTGCGCGCGATCTCCGCGGCACCGATGTTCGACGTCATGATCACGATCGCGTGGCGGAAGTCGACGGTGCGTCCCTGCGCGTCGGTCAGCCGCCCGTCCTCGAGGATCTGCAGCAGGATGTTGAAGACGTCCGGGTGGGCCTTCTCGATCTCGTCCAGCAGCAGCACGCTGTAGGGCTTGCGGCGCACCGCCTCGGTGAGCTGGCCGCCCTCGTCGTAGCCGATGTAGCCGGGAGGCGATCCGACCAGTCGCGAGACAGCGTGCTTCTCCATGTACTCGGACATGTCGATGCGGATCAGCGCGTCGTCGTCGCCGAACAGGAACTCCGCGAGCGTCCGCGCGAGCTCCGTCTTGCCGACCCCGGACGGGCCGAGGAAGATGAACGAGCCGGTCGGGCGCTTCGGGTCCTTCAGGCCCGCGCGCGAGCGACGGATCGCCTTTGAGATGACCTCGATCGCCGGGTGCTGGCCGATCACGCGCTTGTGGAGTTCGTCCTCCATGCGCATCAGCTTCTGGGTCTCGGCCTCTGTCAGCTTGAAGACGGGGATCCCGGTCCACATCGAGACGATGTCGGCGATCTCCTCTTCGCCGATCGACGGACGCTCGCCGGACTCGCCCGATTCCCAGGCCTGCTCCAGCTCGCGTTTCTTGTTCGTCAGCTTGCGCTCCTTGTCGCGAAGCGACGCGGCCTTCTCGAACTCCTGAGCCTCGATCGCCGCCTCCTTCTCGCGTCGCGTCGTCTCGACTTCGCTCTCCAGCTCGCGGTTGGCCGGCGGGGAGGTCATCGACTTGATGCGCATCCTCGAGGCCGCCTCGTCGATCAGGTCGATTGCCTTGTCGGGCAGGAAGCGGTCGGAGATGTAGCGGGACGCCAGTTCGCCGGCGGCACGCAGCGCCTCGTCGGTGATCTGCACCTTGTGATGCTGCTCGTAGCGGTCGCGCAGCCCCGTCAGGATCTCGACGGTCTGGTCGATCGTCGGCTCGTCGACGCGGATCTGCTGGAAGCGGCGCTCCAGCGCGGAGTCGCGCTCGAGGTACTTGCGGTACTCGTCGAGCGTCGTCGCGCCGATCGTCTGCAGCTCGCCGCGCGCAAGCGCCGGCTTGAGGATCGACGCGGCGTCGATCGCGCCCTCGGCGGCACCCGCGCCGACGAGGTTGTGGAGCTCGTCGATGAAGAGGATGATGTCGCCGCGCTGGGTGATCTCCTTCATCACCTTCTTCAGGCGCTCCTCGAACTCGCCGCGGTACTTCGAGCCGGCCACGAGCGCGGCCAGGTCGAGCGTGTAGATCTGCTTGTTCTTGAGCAGCTCGGGCACCTCTGAGCTGGTGATGCGCTGCGCCAGCCCCTCGACGACGGCGGTCTTGCCGACGCCGGGCTCGCCGACCAGCACGGGGTTGTTCTTCGTGCGCCGCGAGAGGATCTGCATGATGCGCTCGATCTCGGTCTCACGACCGACGCACGGGTCGAGCTTGCCGTCGGCTGCCAGTTTGGTCAGGTTGCGCCCGAACTGGTCGAGCAGCTTCGAGGACTTCTTGCCCTCGCCCGTCGGCGCGCCCGCACCGGAGCCCGACCCACCCGAGCCACCCTGGCGGCGGCCGCCGGGACCGGACAGCATGCGGATCACCTCGTTGCGGATCTTCTCCGAGTCGGCGTCGAAGTCGAGCAGGATGCGGGCGGCGACGCCCTCGTTCTCGCGAACCAGGCCGAGCAGGATGTGCTCGGTGCCGATGTAGTTGTGCCCGAGGCTCAGCGCCTCGCGCAGAGCCAGCTCGAGGACCTTCTTGGCCCGCGGCGTGAACGGGATCTGTCCGGACGTGACCTCCTCACCGGAGCCGACGATCCGCACGACCTGCGCGCGCACACGCTCGACGGTGATGTCCAGGCTCTCGAGGACGCGGGCCGCCAGGCCCTCCTCCTCGCGCAGCAGACCCAGCAGGATGTGCTCCGTGCCGATGTAGTTGTGCTTCAGCGTCCGCGCCTCCTCCTGCGCGAGGACCACCACCTGCCTAGCCCTTTCTGTGAACCGCTCGAACATTTGTGATTCCTTCCTGCCGGGGCGGTGCCCCAAGGGTCTCTTGGTGGTCCTTATGACGCCTGGAGGTCCAGTCTACCAACCGGTCCGACTGCTCCATCGGGGTCATCGGCACCGCCGGGCCGGGGCTTGATCGGCGAATTCGCCGAGGTCCTCGAACATTCG
>JAOPZS010000076.1 GCA_025963965.1 Solirubrobacterales bacterium | reverse complement strand
AGAACCCCGTGCACCTGCTGTTCATCGCCGCCGTCGCCCTGGTGGTGCTCGGACCGAAACGGCTGCCCGGCCTGGCAAAAGCGCTCGGTCACGGCATCAGGGAGTTCCGCGAGGCGATCAGCTCCGGCGAAGACGACGAGCCCGTTACACCGCCGGCTGTCGCGACTGCGCTGGCGCCGCCGCCGGCTCCCGCCGGTGCCCCGGCGACTGCGCAGGCGGCGCCGACGGCTCCCGCCGGTGCGCCGGCCTCAGGGCAGGCGGCAACCGCGCAGGGGGGACCCGAGTCCCCGGCCGCGCAACCCGCCGCAAACGACTGATCCCGGTGCGTGCACGACCCGCGCCGGGTCGGATAGAGTGCTCCGAATGGGGGTCGGATTCAAATGGACGGGATTGCTGGTGGGCCTGTTCTTTGCGCTGGCGCTCGTGCCGCAGGCATCCGCGGCGAAGAAGGTCAGCTGCAAGAACGCTGGGATCGTGCATCCGGGCAGCCAGTTTCCCGTCGAACTGCCCGGCGCGCTCGAAGCGCCGGTGCTGTCCTCCTTCGGCGTCCTCCGGCGCGCTGCGCTGCCGGGCGATGCGCTTCCGCCGGTCAACGCGGCCGCGACGGAAGTCGAGGGGCAGCTGACCGGTTACTACGCCTCTGAGATTCGCCAGGTCGCGAAGCTCCCGAACGGCCGGCGCTTCTTCCTCGTGCCGGGGCTGCCGCGGACTCTCAGCCTGAGGAACCCGAGCTGTCTGCCGGCGTCGCTGCGCAAGCTGGTGGAATCGCAGCAGAAGAAAGCCGCAGAGCCCCGCTACTGCATCGTCGAGGCGCCATCGCGTGAAGCCTTCGCCATGGGGGAATGTGAGCCGTTTGCCGACGCCGCCAAGTCCAGCTCGCTCTTCCACCTGTTCCACAGCGGCGAACCGGTCGCCCTGCTCGTCCCCGATGGGGTCGGGGACGTCCGGATCACCGGTCCCGGCAAGGCGGCGGTGACGGTTCCCGTCTCCGAAAACTCCTATGTGTACACGCCGCCATCGGGCATCGTGAAGCTGACGGCCGGCCTGCTCCACAAGCTCTTCAGAGCGGAACAGCTCCCGGCGCATCCCACCAAGGCTCAGAGACGCCGTGCGTTTCAGCGATTCGAACGGACGCTCGAGGAAGTTGCCAACCGGACAGAGCCCAGCAAGGTCGAATGGCTCGGCGCGGCCGGCGCAGTGGTGAGGACGACACGGCGTCCGTCGAACGCCGGCCTTGGCATCTTTGGCGGCATCCTCGGCGGCATCTCCGGCTGAGGGGCGACGGTGCTGTTCGGGCGCGCCCATCTCGGCGGGAGTCCGACGGCCGCGCTGTACGGTCCGCCACGACCGCTAGGTTCGCGCCGTGCGCCTGATCGTCGCCCGCTGTCGAGTCGCCTATGCGGGGCGCCTTTCCACCGTCCTTCCGGAGGCGGTGCGGCTACTGATGCTCGGGCCCGACGGCACGTTCATGGTCTGGGCCGACGGCGGCGGCGTGAAACCGCTCAACTGGATGACACCGCCGACGGTGCTCGAGGAGGAGCGCGACAAGCAGGGTGAGCTCCGCACGCTCGTCGTCCGTCGCCAGCGCGGTGACGACCGGCTCGAGATCGCGATCGCGGAGATCCTCTCCGACGCAGAGCACCCGCTGGACGCCGAGCTGGGGCTCGAGAAGGAGGGAATCGAGCGCGAACTGCAGGAGCTGCTGGCGGCGGCTCCGGAGTGCTGCGGCGAGGGCCTGCGGCTGGTCCGCCGCGAGTGGCCGACGGACATCGGTCCGGTTGACCTGATGTGCCGCGACGGCGAGGACGAGTGGATCGCCGTCGAGATCAAGCGCGTCGGCACGATCGACGCGGTCGAGCAGCTCGCCCGCTATCTGGAGCGGATCCGCCTGGATCCCGCGATGGGAAGCTGCCGGGGCGTGCTCGCCGCGCAGGCGATCAAGCCGCAGGCGGTCGTGCTGGCGCAGGCGCGCGGCATCGACTGCGTCGAGGTCGACATCGCGGTGCTGCGCGGCGAACGCGAGCCGGACCTGACGCTGTTCGCCGCCTGAGCGGCCCCGCAGATAGGCTCCGCCGGCAATCACACAGCAAGGAGCCTCGATGACCGCAGAGCATGACGCCCCCGAGCAGCCCGCTGTCCTGACCGAGCGGCGCGAGAACGTGCTGCTGATCACGCTCAACCGGCCGGCGGTGCGCAACGCCGTGAACGCGGCGCTGGCCGAGGGTCTCGCGGACGCGCTCGAGGAGCTCGACTCCGACTCTGGGCTTTCCGTCGGCGTGTTGACCGGGGCAGGCGGCTTCTTCTGCGCCGGGATGGACCTGGGCGCGTTCGTGAAGGGCGAGTCGCCCTGGTACGGCGACCGCGGCTTCGCCGGGATCGCGCAGCGCTCTGCAGAGAAGCCGTTGATCGCGGCGATCGAGGGCTTCGCGCTGGCCGGCGGAATGGAGATCGCCCTGGCCTGTGACCTGATCGTTGCCGCCGAGGGAGCGAAAATGGGGATTCCGGAGGTGAAACGCTCGCTGGTGGCCGCCGGGGGCGCGCTGCTGCGCCTGCCCAAGCGGATGCCCTACCACGTCGTCATGGAGCTGGCGCTGACGGGCGACTTCGTGCCCGCCGAGCGCCTGCACGAGTTCGGGTTGGTCAACCGGATCGTCGAGCCCGGCAGCGCCGTCGACGAGGCGCTGGCCCTCGCCGCCGTGGTCGCGAAGAACGGCCCGCTGGCGCTGATCGCCGCGAAGAAGATCCTGCAGGAGCAGTTCGACTGGTCGAGCGAGGAGATGTGGGCCAAGCAGGGGGAGATCTCCGGCCCGGTGATGGCCTCAGAGGATGCCAAGGAGGGGGCCGGCGCTTTCAAGGAGAAGCGTGAGCCCGTCTGGCGGGGCCGCTGATCGCCCGGTCGCCGCGCCGATCTACGGTTGGCACGTCCCGGACGGGACGCCTAGCCGCTCACGGGTGCGTGCGCCGTGCCCTCGGACAGGGGGCGCGGGACCGCGCGGAGGCGGTCTGCGGGGTCGCGCCGCCGAAGCGGGCTTCGACCTTGAACGAGAGCGCCCCGCGCGGGCAAGTCCGCGGCATGCGCAGTGAGAAGAAGGCCCTGCCCGCTCGCTTGGCGCCCGTCCCGATCCGAAGGGTGAAGCTCGTCACCGAGGCCGACCACGCGTTCGGCACCGTTACGAGGGATGGCAGATCGAAGGCGAGCACCTGTCCTGCCGGTGCCGGCCGCGTGAAGACGCCGTGGGACAGGAATGCGAGCGCCCGGTCGTGAGCGAGCACGAAGATGTAGAACCCGCCACCCTGGTCGTAGAACGTTTCGATCGATGCCGGGTCGGGGGCTACGGTCTGCCCGGATGACACCGCGAACTGCCCGGCCGTGACTGCACCGGCCCGCGAATGCGGCGGGCACTTCGGCCCTGCCGGCCCCGGGGAGCGTGGTTCAAGGGGCGAGTAGCTGCAGTGCGGAAACGCGCTCGCGTCCCAGCGCATCCCCGCCGGCAGTCTCACCGCGAGGTGTTCCAGCGGCGGCGGGAAGGCGCCGTGTTCGGTGTCGCTGATACCGAGCCGGAGCTCCAACGACGCGCCCGCTCCGACGACGTTGCCGGAGGCCGTGAATCCCGTGACCGGGGTTGCGCGAGCGGTGAACGAGATCTTGGGTGCGGCCTGCGCGCAAGCCGCTGTCGAGGTGAGCACGAGCGCGGAGATGAGCAGCGTGCGGGTCAGGCGGCGCATGACCCGCCAACCTTACTTCGACCACAGCATTCGAACTGTTCGGGCGACTGATGTGCCCGCGCACGCGCTCAGCGCCGCGATCGCTTCTTGCGCCGGCGCTGGGCCATGATCATCCGGAAGCGTCTCCACAGGGCGGCCATCAGCGCTCACCCGGTGTCTTGCGCGGGTACTGCGAGATCGGCTGGCGCAGGTCGATCGCCGTGGTGATGATGCGGTTCTGTTCGGAGGCGTGCGCGGCGGGATAGCCCTCGCCGGGGCTGGCACGCTCCGGGCGCCCGATGTAGCCGAAGTGCATCTCCGGCGGCATGATCTGCATGAGCCGCGGGAACATGTGGGCGCGGGCGCCCATGTTGCGCGGCTCCTCCTGTACCCACAGGACCTCGCGCAGGTTCGGGTAGCGCGCCATCAGCGCCAGCAGCTGGCCTTCGGGGAACGGGTAGAGCAGCTCGACGCGGGCGACGGCGAGCCCTGTGTGGGAGGGCCGTTCCGGGTGACCGACGAGGTCGTAGTAGATCTTGCCGGTGCACAGCACCAGGCGCGTGACCTGCTGGTCGTCCACGCCCGGCTCGGCCAGCACCGGTTGGAAGCGCGTGCCCTCCGCCATCTCCTCGACCGCGCTCGCCGCCTGGGGCAGTCGCAGCAGCGACTTCGGCGTCATCACGATCAGTGGGCGCTGCTTGGCGATCCGCGCCTGGCGGCGCAGCAGGTGGAAGTACTGTGCCGGGGTCGTCGGGCTCGCGACGCGGATGTTGCCCTCTGCAGCCAGCGCCAGGAAGCGCTCGAGTCGCGCCGAGGAGTGCTCTGGGCCCGAGCCCTCGTAGCCGTGGGGGAGCAGCAGCGTCAGCCGCGAGGTCTGCCCCCACTTGGCCAGGCCGGAGACGATGAACTGGTCGATGATCACCTGTGCGCTGTTGACGAAGTCGCCGAACTGCGCCTCCCACAGCACGAGCGTCTCGGGCGCCTCCTGGCTGTAGCCGTACTCGAAGCCCATGCATGCGAGCTCCGAGAGCGGGCTGTTGTGCAGCTCCAGCGGTGCAGCGGCATCGGGGAGGTTCTGGATCGGGCACACCGTCTGGCCGGTCTTGGCGTCGTGCAGGACCATGTGACGCTGGCTGAACGTGCCGCGCTCGGTGTCCTGCCCCGTGAGGCGCAGCGGCGTCCCCTCAGTCAGCAGCGACGCGAAGGCCAGTCCCTCGGCGTGCGACCAGTCGATCTCATGGCCGGCAGAGGCCAGCGCCTCGCGGCGCCGGTCGAGCTGTTTGACGAGCTTCGGATGGACCGTGAAGCCTTCCGGCGTGCGCAGCAGCTGCTCGCCCAGCTCGCGCAGTCGCGCCGCGGGGACGGCCGTCTCGACGTCCGGGCTCGGCGAGCGGTCGAGCTGGTACTCGCCCGTCGCGTGCTTGCCGCCCTGCTCGGCGACCTCGGCGATCTTCGTCTTCAGGCGCTGATGCAGGAGCGTCAGGTTGTCCCACACCTCCTGGGCCTGCTTCTCCAGCTCCTCCTGCGTGACGACGCCCTCGGCGACCAGGCGCTCGCCCCAGATTTCCGCGACGCGCTTCTTGCCCTTGATCTTCGAGTAGATCTCCGGCTGGGTGTAGGCAGGCTCGTCGGACTCGTTGTGGCCGAAGCGCCTGTAGCCGATCAGGTCGATCAGCACGTCGTGTCCGAACTCCTGCCGGAAGGCGAACGCCAGCCGCACGGCGCTCGCGCATGCCGGCACGTCGTCGGCGTTGACGTGGATGATCGGCACGTCGAAGCCCTTGGCGAGATCGGACGCCCAGCGCGTGGACCGCGCATCGTCCGGGTCGGTCGTGAAGCCGACCTGGTTGTTCATGATCAGGTGGACCGTGCCGCCGACCTTGTAGCCGTCGAGCGCCTGCAGGTTCAGCGTCTCCGGGACGACTCCCTGTGCCGGGAAGGACGCGTCGCCGTGGATCACGATCGGCACCGCTGCGTTCGTGTCCTGATGGGCGTGCGGGCCGCGACGCGATGTCTGGGCGGCGCGCGTGGCTCCCTCGACGACCGCCGAGACGAACTCGAGGTGGCTCGGGTTCGACTCCAGGTTGACGCGGATCGTGCCGCCGTCGGGAAGCTGGTAGGTGCCCTGCGTGCCGTGGTGGTACTTGACGTCGCCCGTACCGCCCTGCGGGATCGTCGTCACCACCTCGAGCGTCGAGGCGCCCTCGAACTCCGCGAAGATCGTGTCGTAGGCGCGGCCGAGGTTGTGGGCGAGGACGTTCAGCCGGCCGCGATGGGCCATGCCGATCACGACCTCCTGTCCGCCGTGCGCGGCGGACAGCTGGATCAGCTCGTCGAGCATCGGCACCGTCATGTCGAGGCCCTCGATCGAGAACTGGTGCTGGCCGAGGTACGCCTTGTGCATGAAGCGCTCGAGCGCGTCCACCTCGACCAGGCGCTTGAGCAGCGTGCGGCGCTCGTCGTTCGTCAGGTCCTGGCGGAACGCCCCGGACTCGATGTGCTCCCGCAGCCAGACGCGCTGGCGGTGTGAGGCGATGTGCTCGATCTCGTAGGCGATCGTGCCGCAGTAGGTCTCCCGCAGATGCGGAAGCGCATCGGCCAGCGTCGCCCCCGGCACGTACATCTGGAACAGCTTCGCCGGAATCCGCGCCTGCAGCTCAGCCGTCAGGCCGAGCGCCTCGGGGTCGAGCCCTGGGTCGCCTTCCGGCTCTGAGCCGAGCGGGTCCAGACGCGCCGCCAGATGCCCGTGGCTGCGCACCCGGTGAACGTAGGTCGTCGCCGCCTGAACCGCGCGCAGCATCTCCTCGCCGGCGCCGATCCCAGGCGCGGTGGACGGCGCGGCAGCGCCAACCGCCGCGGTGGCGGGTGCGGGCGGCGCGGGCGCGGGGCCCAGCTCGACGCCGAGCGCGGAGAAGACGCCGTCGTAGAAGTCGTGCTCGCCCTGGAGGTGCTCCTCGATCAGCGCCAGGAAGCGTCCCGACTCGGCCCCCTGGATGATCCGGTGATCGTAGGTCGAGGTCATCGTCATGACCTTCTCCGCTCCGATCGTCGACCCGACCGCGCCGAGGCCGGGCGGGTAGGCGATCGAGCCGGTCGCGATGATCGTGCCCTGGCCGGTCATCAGGCGCGGCACCGAGGCGATCGTGCCGATCCCGCCCGGGTTGGTCAGGGTGATGTTCGCGCCGGTCAGATCATCGGCCGTCAGCGAGTTGGTGCGCGCCTTCTCGACGAGCGCGTCGTAGGCGTCGAGGAAGGCGTCGAAGCCGAGCGCACCGGCGCCGCGGATCACCGGCACCATCAGCGTGCGCGACCCGTCCTTCTTCTGCACGTCGACCGCGAGCCCGAGATTGACCGCGCCGTCGATCACGCGGTGGGGCTTGCCGTCGAGGTCCTCGTAGTGATTGGCCATCACCGGCATCTCCTCCGCGGCCCTGGCGATCGCGTAGGCGATCAGGTGCGTGAAGGAGACCTTGCGCGAGCCCGCCTTCAGCTCGCGCCGGCGGCCATCGAGAATCGTCACGGTGAGCGTGCGGAAGCTCGTGGCGGTCGGGATCGAGCGCGACTGCTCCATGTAGCGTGCGAGTGCCGCAGCGCTTCCCTTCATCAGCTGGGACTCCCCGCCTGCCGGCGCGCTGGCCGCGGCACCGTTGCCACCGGCCGCCGCGAGCACGTCTGACTTCGTGATTCGCCCGTCGCGCCCGCTGCCGGCGACAGAGCCGAGGTCGACGCCCTCGACCTCCGCCGCACGAGCCGCCACGGGTGAGACGCGCGTCCCCTCAGGTGTCTGCGCCGCGGACGCGGCCTGGGTGGCGGTTGAGCCGCCGTCGCCGTCGCCGGCCGGCGCCACGGCGCCGGCACCCGCACCGACGGCGATCCGCGCGATCACCTGCCCGACTGTGACCGTGTCGCCCTCGGCGGCCAGGATCTCGCTGACAGTGCCGCTCGCAGGCGACGGAAGCTCCATGTCCACCTTGTCCGTCGAGATCTCGACGATCGTGTCACTCGCCTTGATCTGTTCGCCGACCTTTGCGTGCCATTCGAGGATCGTGCCCTCGCCGACCGACTCCCCGGCGCCCGGTGTGATCACGTCCACGACGGCCTGGGCCTCACCGGGCGGCTCGGCGGGAGAGCTCGGTGACGCGGGCGCACCCGCGCCGTTGCCCGGAGACTCTGCCGCCTGCTCCGCGGCCTGCTCCGGGGCGCTTTCCTGGCCATCCGCGTCTGCGGCGGGCTCAGCCGGCGCGTCGGCGGTGGGCGCCGCGGAGCCGCCCACGGCGATCCGCGCGATCACCTGGCCGACGGTGACCGTGTCGCCCTCCGCTACGAGAACCTCGCTGACGGTGCCGGTCGCAGGCGACGGGAGCTCGACGTCGACCTTGTCGGTCGAGATCTCGACGATCGTCTCGTCGACCTTGATCTGATCGCCGACGCTGGCATGCCATTCGAGAATCGTGCCCTCTGTGACCGACTCCCCAGCCGCGGGGGTCACGACGTCCACTATCTGCTGGGTCGTCGTGTCCGTCGCCATCGATTATCACTCTAGCGTTCCAGGCGGTCTGCGCGACGGGTTACCGGGGGCCTCTGCGGGCCCGCGTAAGCGGGGTGAAAACCTCGTTTTCAGCCTGTGCCCGGCGCATGGTTCGAGGCTTTGGCACGCCTGCCCTCCCTGACGAACTCGTAGCTGCCGAAGAACGGCCCGATCCCTCCCAGCACGACCACCGCGACGGCCAGTCGCAGCGAGACGATCCGAAGCCGCGCAGCCGCCAGGCACGCCAGCGACATCGCGATCCACATCAACCCGTGGGTGAGCCCCAGGATGAACGTCTCCGGCTGCGGGCCGCCGGCTGCGAACGCGCAGATCAGCAGCGCGAGGTACACGCACGAGTGGGTGAAAGACGCTGCTTGCAGGCGCCCGAACGTCAGCGGTCCGGCGGCCGCGCGCCGCTCGCTCACATCGTCAGCCAGCGAGCAAGCCGGGGCAGCGCCTCGCCAGCCTCGGCCGGCCAGTCGTCGATCTCCGAAGGCCACCAGTCGAACTCGTCGTGCTCGTCGTCCGGTTGCACCGTCTCCTCGACGCCCTCGGCCAGCCACGCCTGCCCGACGAACATCACGAGCTGGTGGGGCAGTCGCAGCAGCGCCTCGCCGCGGACCCGCTCGGGGGACACCGCCCACTCCTCCTCGAGCTCCCGCACGAGCGTGTCAGCCGGGCTCTCGCCGAGGTCCACCGCGCCGCCCGCGCCGAGCGCCCAGCGACCCGCCCACGAGGACACCCACGACGCGCGGCGCCCCGCCAGCCAGCGCCCGTCGGCCGAGCGCGTCACGCAGATCGCAGCCATGCTGTGCGACGCGTCGCCTGCGACGAGCCGCAGCGCCCAGCGCAGCGGCTGCAGCTCGATCGAGATCCCGTCGGCGTCCTGGCGGTAGTCGACGAGCCGTGCGGCGACGCCGTCATGGCTCGGAGAGCCGCGGTCCTGCAGGCTCCTGATCGCCTCGTCGGCGGCCTCCGTCTGGGCGGCGGAGGCTCGGTAGGGCTCCTCCAGCCATCGCGCCCTGATCTGGCTCATCTCCCACGGGCCGCGCGCGAGGATCTCGGGCGCCTGACTGCTCTGCTCGGTCGTCTCGGACACTCTCCGCAGAGGCTATTGAAAGACCGCTGCCGCCGGTGACGCCGGCGCCCCGGCGGGGTCTGCCGTCTCCCGGCGCCACGTAGACTCGCCGCGTGAGCGAGCGCAGGCGCAAGCATTGGGGGTGGGGGTTCGAGGACCAGCAGCCGACCCTCGAGCAGACACGCGCCGCCGTCCCGACGATCTCCGAACGCGTCGGCATCCCCCTCTCCCACGTCGAGGAGCCCGTTCCGCTCGAGCAGGTCGAGCTCCCGGCGCCGCGCCTGCCGATCCCGCCGGCGCTGGCGGAGATCTGCACCGACGAGCGTCACGAACGCGCCGCGCACGCGCTCGGCAAGTCCTACATGGACGTCGTCCGCGGCTTTCGGGGCCGCTTCGAGAGCCCGCCGGACTTCGTCGCGCGCCCGCGCCACGAGCAGGATCTCGAACGGGTGCTCGAGTGGTGCTCGACCGAGCGCGTCGCCGCGATTCCGTTCGGGGGCGGCACGTCGGTCGTGGGCGGCGTCACGCCGCAGCTCGGCCCGGGCCAGAGCGGCGCCGTCTCGATCGACCTTGCCGGGTTCGACGGGTTGCTCGAGCTCGATGACGTCTCGCGCTCGGCGCGGATTGGCGCCGGGACCACCGGCCCGGCGCTCGAGGCGGCCCTGGGCGAGCACGGGATGACGTTGCGCCACTTCCCCCAGTCCTTCGAGTACTCCACGCTCGGCGGCTGGATCGCGACCCGCGCCGGAGGGCACTTCGCGACGCTCTGGACGCACATCGAGGATCTCCTCGAGTCGGCCCGCGCGATCACCCCGTCGGGCGCCTGGGAGTCGCGACGGCTGCCGGGCTCCGGCGCCGGGCCGAGCCCCGACCGGCTGCTCGCCGGGTCGGAGGGGGTCCTCGGCGTGATCACGAGCGCCTGGGTCCGCGTGCAGCCGCGACCGTCTCATCGCGCCTCGGCCGGTGTCCGCTTCGAGACCTTCCTGCGCGGCGCCGAATGCGTGCGTGAGCTCTCCCAATCGGGCCTGCACCCGGCGAACTGCCGCCTGCTGGACGCCGGCGAGGCGGCCCTGACGACGGCGGGCGACGGTGGCCACGCGCTGCTCGTCCTCGGCTTCGAGTCGACCGACCACGAGGTCGAGGACGCGATGGCTCGGGCGCTGGCGATCTGCGCCGATCACGGCGGCACCGTCGCGCCCCGGCGCGAGAAAGGGGGCGGGGACGCGGTCGAGTCCTGGCGCGGCGCGTTCATCGGCGCGCCGTACGTGCGCGACCTGCTCGTCGCGGCGGGAGTGATCAGCGAGACGTTCGAGACGGCCGTCACGTGGGAGCGCTTCCCGGCGTTCCACGCGCGCGTCATGGAGGTGGCGCGGGAGGCCGTGCGCGAGGTCTGCGGCGCCGGAGGGAGCGTGTTCTGCCGCCTCACCCATGTCTATCCCGACGGTCCGGCCCCGTACTTCACGGTGCTGGCTCCCGCGCGGCGCGGGGAGGAGATCGAGCAGTGGGGCGCGATCAAGCAGGCCGTCTCGGACGTGCTGATCGAGCGGGGCGCCACGATCACCCATCACCACGCCGTGGGGCGCGATCACCGCCCTTGGTATGACCGCCAGCGCCCTGACGCGTTCGCGCTCGCGCTGCGCGGTGCAAAGGCCGCGGTCGACCCGGCCGGCGTGATGAACCCGGGGGTGCTTGTGGAGCCGCCGGGATGAACCTGGCGCGATGAGGATCGCCGTGCTGGGACCCGGCGGTGTTGGCGGCCTGATCGCGGGCGTCCTCGATCGCTCCGGCCACGACGTGACTGTCGTCGCACGCGACTCGACGGCCGCGACGATCGCCGAGCGGGGCGTCCAGATCGACAGCGTCACGTTCGGCAGGTTCACAGGGCGTCCCCGCGCCGTCGAGCGGCTCACGGAGCCCGCCGACGCCCTGCTCGTCGCCACCAAGGCGGCCGGGCTCGACGCTGCGCTCGAGCGGATCGACGTCGAGCCGGGCACGGTGCTTCCGCTGCTCAACGGCCTCGACCACATCGCCGTGCTGCGCCGCCGTTTCCCGTCGGACTCCGTGCTGGCCGGCTCGATCCGCGTCGAGGCCGATCGTCCGCAGCCGGGTGTCGTGATCCACACGAGCCCGTTCCTGCTCGTCAGCATGGCCAGCCGCGCTCCGTCGATGGCCCCGCACCTCGAGCGGCTCGCAGCTGCGCTCGGCGATGCGGATGTCCCGGTCAAAGTGCTCGATTCCGAAGCCGACGTGATGTGGTCGAAGCTCGTGCGGCTGAACGCGCTGGCGTGCACGACCAGCGCCTACGACAAGCTGCTCGGCGAGATCCGCTCGACGCCGTCGCTTCGCTCGGACCTCGTGGGGGCGATGAACGAGGCTGCGGCAGCCGGCCGCGCCGAGGGGGCCGACGTCGACGGTGAGACGGCGATCGAGGAGCTCGAGCGTGCCCACGCGACGCTCGGCAGCTCGATGCAGCGCGACATCGCGGCGGGCCGCGAGCCGGAGCTGGACGCGATCCCGGGATCGGTGATGCGCGCCGCCGCGCGACACGGGCTGGCATGCCCGACGATCGAGCGCCTCGTCGAGATGATCGCCGCGCGCGCCGGGATCGCGCCGCCGCTCGTCTAGGGGAGCGGCACGCCGCCCGGCGGATCCTCCGCCGGGCCCGACACGGCCGCCTCGCGAACATGCCCGGAGCGGTCGTGGCGCAGCAGCTCCAGCAGCTCCACCGATGGGCCGGCCAGGAAAGCGTCGTCGCCGGGCGCCAGGCGAGTGTCGCGCCGCGGCGGATGCTCGAGCTGCTCGGGCCGCTGCACGCGGCGGATCGCCACGACGCGGATCCGTGCGGGCAGCTCGCGCATCGCCAGCCCGTCGAGGCCGCCTCCCTCGCTGACGCGCAGGCGGGCGAGCAGGAACGGGTGGTTGCCGACATAGAACGTGAAGAGCACCTCCATGCCGAGCGTCGCGCCGACGAACCACGGCGCGGCGATCGCCGAGGTCGACCACACGTGGCGAAAGCCGAAGCTCTGCTCCAGGCGGTGACCGAGCTGCCGGTCGAACACGCGAAGCACCACCGGCACCTCGCTCCAGCGCTCGCCGAGACGCTCCCGCACGGCGAGCCCGGTCTCGATGTTGGCGAGATCGTCAGAGGTGAGAATCGCCACCCCGGCCGCGGCCTCGAGGTTGACCGACTCGAGTGTCTCCCCCTGTGTCGCGTCGCCGAGCACGACCGGCACCCCCAGGGCCCGGGCGCGCCCGAGGGGCCCGCCGGCGTCGGCGCGCTCGACGACGACCACCTGTGCTCCATGCTCGAGCAGGCCCTCGAGGACGTGCATGCCGACGGCGCCGAGGCCGACGAGCACGACATGCCCGCGCATGCCGGGGATCCGCCCGCCGCCGAGCGACTGGCTGATGCGGCGGCTCACCAGCGCGTTGGTCAGCAGCGCGAACAGCGTCGTGACGAGGGTCGTACCGGCGACGATCAGGAAGATCCCGTACGCCTCGACCCATGCCGGCTGTCCGGAGAACGAGAAGTCGCCGAAGCCGACGGTGGCGACCGTCTCGACGGTGAAGTACACGGCGTCGAGCAGCGGCAGATGGGCGCCGCCGAGCGGCCGCCGATAGCCGAAATGAAGGACGAGGGCCGAGCTCACGAGCAGCAGCAGGCCAAGCGCCAGCGCGATTCGCAGGGGGCGGTCGAGGAGTGAGCGGACCGTGCTCTGCAGCCGCGCCGCCGTTGCGCGGATCGATGCCGGGCGACCGCCCGCGGCGACGGGCCGAGGCAGTGGCACGCCGGCGGCCTCGTGCTGCTCGGGCGTGCCGATCACGGTCACGCGGTCGCGCGGGCTGACCTGCAGATCACGTCCCGGGCAGGCGATCAGCTCGCCCTCGGCCGCGGTGACGACTCCGACAGGCGCGAGCGACCCGTACAGCTCGCGCAGCGTCGCCGACATCGGCACGGCGAGCTCGGCGGCCACGAACGTCTCATCGCCGAGGACGATCGGGCGCGCCTGGCGCCCGAGCATCGTTTCCACGACGGCAGGCGCGAACAGCGCCGCGACGTCGAGCACGCCGACCGAGCCGAGGACCTGCTCGACGGCGCGGGCGACGGCGGCGTTGTCGAGATCGGCGACGACCAGCACGTCGGGGCGCAGGTCGCGGATCTGCAGCACCGTCTCGAGCGTCCGCAGGTCGGTCGTCTCGGCGCAAACCACGGCCCGGGCACCGGGGAGCCCGGCGTCGAAGAGCGGCTCGGCAAGGTGCGCTCCACGAGGCAGGTGGGGGATGCCCCAGCCCCGCACGACCCTGGCCAGCCGCTCGTCGGCGTCGTCGTCGAGCACCACGACGTCGGCGCCGGCGAGGTGCAGCTGCTCGACGGTTCGCAAGCCGACGTCGGTCAGGCCGCAGACGATCACGTGACCGCGCCAGTCGCGGCAGGCGCCGCCCCCGCGGGAGTGCTCCGTCTCGCGCGTCGCCACCATCGCAGTCTCTTCTACCCTCCGCCTCGGGACGTTGGCCGGATGTCCAGAATCCGCACGTCCACGTTCGCGCCGCTGCCGCCGGCGACCCGGCGTTCCCTCAGGCGCTCTCGGCCGGACGCTCGTAGCGCGCGACCGTGAAGCCGATCAGCATCGGCACGTGCACGGCGAACACGACGAGTGAGAGCGTGAGGACGATCAGTGGGCCGCCGCTGACGTGATTGCGCAGGAACGAATACTCGATCATGCCCGCGATCAGCGCGTAGGCGATCAGCGCCCAGCGGGCGATCTCGAAGAAGCGGCCCCATGCGAACCCGGGGACGCGCGCCAGCGTCAGGATGTTGGCGGCAAGCAGCGCCACGGAGGCGCAGAGCAGGACGACCGCCGGCGTCAACGGGACGTGCTTGGGCAGGTGCGCGGCCAGGTAGATCCCAGCGGCCACGACCAGTGCGAGCGAGGCCATGCCGACCTCCGTGACGGGGGGCAGGCGCCGTTCCTCCACGGTTCTCAGCCCACCGTCAGCTTGGTCATGATCACGAGCGTCGCGATCTGCATCAGACCGGTGGCGCCGGCCGTGTAGATGAAGCGTTTCATCAGCCGCTCGATCACCGCCGGGTCGGGCTTGCGCTTCTTCAGCTCGACCAGCACGGCGATGTTCGCCGGCTCGAGCAGCCCCAGGGCGATCACCGCCATCACGCCCACGACGATGAAGCTGGCCACCGTCCAAGAGTGGTTGTAGTAGCTGGACTGGACCGTGCCGAGATGCACGCCGAGCTGCCAGCCGGCGGCGAGCGTGGCCGCGACGACGGTCGGCATCAGCACGACCATCTTCGGCATCAGCCTCGTCGTGAACTCGATGCGCGCCGGGATCGAGAGCTTTCCGAGGATCGGCCCGAGGACGAAGCCGAGAAACAGGTCGATGACGGTCCACGCGGCGCCGCCTACGAAGTGCAGGAACGCGAGCGGCCACAGTTTGTTCGCCGCGATCGCGGCGATGACTGCGGCGAGCACGATCGCCGCACCGATCAGTCCCTTGCGTGGGACGACTTCGAAGTCCGGGCGCACGATCTCGGGCGCTTGCGCCGGTGCGGTCCCTGCGGCGACGGCCACGTCTGCCATGCGCGGAATATAACGGTCGTCCCGGCTGCCGGAGAGACGCTCACGGCGGGCTGCGGGAGGTGTTGGTGACGCTCCCCTCAGACTTCGCGTGGCGCGTCGCCGACGCGCTCGAAGCCGGGGACCGAGCGGGTCGCGATCGCCTCGACGGGCTGCTCCTCGGCGGCCGTCAGCTCGTCCTCGTGATCGCCGTCGCAGAGCACGCGGAAGTTGCCCGTGACACCGCTGTCGGCCTCGATCCTGATGCCCGGCAGGATCTCCTCGCCCTCGTCGAAGCCGAGGCGCTCGAGGTCGAAGTGCGCCAGGCCGATGCCGTAGGCCGTGTGCGTAGGGTTCTCACGGTCGTGCGCCGCCACCGCCTGGGCGAAGCGCTCGAGGTTCTTCGCGATCTTGCCCGTCTCAGCCATCGCTCTCGAGCGCAGCCTAGCGGCTGGCGGTCGTTTGCACATCGCTGCGTAGCGCCGCGAGATACGATCGCGCTCATGGTCCTCTACACGTGCACGGACGGCAAGGCCTTCGGCTCTGCTCCCGGTCCGCTGGCCCACCCGTGCGGCCGGGCGGCCGTCGCGCTCGACAAGGCCGGCCACGCGTACGAGTGGCGCAAGGTCAAGGGCGGGACGTTGAAGTTCTGGACGTGGCGCTCGCGGGGTGAGGACCGCGCCGAGATCGAGCGCCTGTCCGGCCAGCGAAG
>JAOPZS010000058.1 GCA_025963965.1 Solirubrobacterales bacterium | reverse complement strand
CCCCTGCAAACCTCCACATTTTGGATCTTGATTTCGTGCGCCCGGCAGCTACGATCTGCTCATGACCTTCATAGTCACGAGACACAGCGCAGTCAAGTCTCCAGCGGATGTCCTGAGCCTGCTGGGCGACCACATGCCGGCCCGCCGCGGAGACGTGCTGTTCTCCAAGCGCGGCAACCAGATCCAGGCCCGCCTCGACCGCGAGACCTCGACCTGGATGACTCAGCACGAACGCATCGAAATCGGCCGCGAGGCCGTGATCGAGGCGGTCGGCGAGATCTGCGAACGCTCGCCTCACCTGAAGCTCGACTGGTTCGCCGTCAGCCCGGCGCGCTGACGCCGGAAGGATCCAGACCCTCGCGGAGTCCGTATACAGGCCGTGCCCACTTTCCTCTCCATTCTCCCATCACGCCTTCGCAGCGGGCTGCGCCAGCGTTTGGCCACACGCCTGATCGGCGATCCCAGCGCCCGCTGGGCGGCCGTCGACGACCACATCTGCGCGAGCCTCCTTCCGGCTGACCCCGCGCTCGACGCGGCGCTCGCCGAGGGCGAGGCGGGCGGTCTGCCGCCGATCACGGTGTCGCGCAACCAGGGCAAGCTTCTGGAGCTGCTCGCTCGCATCCACGGCGCCAGGCGCATCCTCGAGCTGGGCACGCTCGGCGGCTACTCGACGATCTCGCTGGCGCGAGCGCTGCCCGAGGGCGGCGAGGTCGTGACGCTCGAGTTCGATCCTCATTTCGCGGAGGTCGCCCGCAGGAACATCGCAGCCGCCGGCTTCGCGGATCTCGTCGAGGTGCGTGTCGGCCCGGCGCTCGAGACGCTCCCGGCGCTGGCCGAGGAGGGGAGGCGCTTCGACATGTTCTTCATCGACGCCGACAACCGCAACCTGTCGCGCTACGTCGAGTGGGCGATCCAGCTCGGCGGTCCCGGAAGCCTGATCGTCGCCGACAACGTCGTCGGCGAGGGCGCGATCGTCGATCCGCAGGCGGATGACCCCTGGCGCGAAGAGGGCGGAATCGAGGGTGTGCTCCGCTTCTACGAGCTGGCGGGCGCCGACCCGCGCCTTGACATCACCGCCGTCCAGACCGTTGGCAGCAAGGGATACGACGGGTTCGCCCTGGCGCTCGTCACCGACCTCGCCGCGCCGCCGTCGAGCTCTGCCGACACGCAGCCCGCAGCGACCGAGCCGCTCGTCTCCGCGACGACGGACAACTGAGCTACCCCCGAGCGAGCCGCCCGCCGTGCGGCCGGGTCGCTAGCCCGCCATCAGCTTTTCGATCGCCGTCGTGAAGCTGCCCTTGTTGCCGTCCGTATGGGTCAGGGCGCCGAAATACATTTCGTGGTCTTTGGTGATGTTGTGTTCGCGCTGGTCGCGCACCTGGTAGACGAGGAAGCTCTGGATGGGATGGCGCTTCGCCGCCACGACGAGCTTCGGGATCGTCGTTTCGACGATCTTCCCGGCTTCGGCGAACGTGAGGCTCGAGCCGTTGTCCAGCGGCAGGCCCTGATCGGTTGAGACACCCCACTCGGTCGCGGCGATCGGCGTCGTCGTATCGCCCTGTTCAGCGAGGTTCGCGACCATCCGTTCCATCTTCGGGACGCCGTAGGTGTCCGGCTGACTCGCGCTGCGCTGGTTGGAGTACGGGTGAATCACCCAGGCGGCCACGTATTTCGGGAGTCCCGGCACGGCTGCGAACGCTTCTTTGACCCACGTGGAGGAGCCGGAGCCGCCGTCCTCGGCCTGGGCGAGCACGCCGATGCCATGCGGGCTCAGCACTTCGGCGGCTTCCTTGACGCGCGCGGCATACAGCCGCGCGCGTTCCTTGTAGGAGGAGGAGGAGTAGCCGTCGTGGTACTGGTAGCCGAAGCTGGTCTCGTTGCCGAGCTCGACGTTCTTCAGGCCCGGAAGCCTCGAGAGCGCGGCAAGGCCCTTGGCTTCAGAGGGGCTGAGCACCCGGCCGTCGAACAGCGCCACGGGCTGCAGCGTGACGCCCCGTTCGGCGTAGCGCTTGTCCCATTCGAGCAGCCACTGAGCGTTCGCTTCGGAGGCAGCGAAATTGATGCGCACGACCTTCGCGTGCAGCGCCGAGACGGCCGTCAAGTCCAGCGATTCGGTCCCGGCGTTGACGCCGGTCAGCATCGAGGGCGGCTGTTTGGGTTCTTCTTTGGGCGGTTCTTCTTTCGGTTTTTCGGCCGGCCAGGCGATCGTGACCGTGTTCGACCATTCGTTTTCGCCGCGCGCTTTGACGCGGTAGGCGACCGTCACGCCTGGCTGGGCAGGCGGCGAGTAGGTCGTCCCTTCGACGATCGTGTTCGTCGTTTCGACGCCCTGCACCTTGGCATTGACTTTGTAGGCGCCGCTGCCGACCGGGGTCCAGTGCAGCGTCGTCCCGGACACCGACAGACTGGGCGCGAGCGCGACCGTCGCGAGCAACGTGGCGAGCATTTCCAAACCACCTTCCTATGCTCCGCGCGACGGTTCGCCGACGGGCGACACGCGTTCGGAGCCTCCCATGGCGGCCCACGGGATCGAGCTTTCTTGCCTTCAGAGCGACAGAACCCTCCGGGTTATGTTCCCTGCGAACGCGTTACTCAAGCACAAAGCACATATGGCGGACGTCACCACCGTGTTTTCAAGGAGGGGAACGTGCCGGCTCGTCAAGCGCCGCTCGCGATTCAGCTTCCTTTCGGGGTCCCCGTCAGCATCGGCCGATGCGTCTGCTGGTGGCCGACGGCGAGTCGCCCGGGCGTCAAGCACCGGCGCGGCTGCTCGACCTGAACCGCGCATCGGGCGCCGTTTCCTCGCGCCATGGGTCGGGTAGGACATTCGACCATGGCTGAGATCGAGCAGCTGCGTGGCGGGCAACTCAACGCCGCGGTCACGAGCGCCCTCGTCGGCATCCACACCGAGCACCTCGGCCGCGGTCCGACGACCGCCTCGACCTTCCACTACCGAAACGTCGTTGTCACGCTGATGTACGACGTTTTGACCCACGCCGAGCGCTCGCTCGGCCGAGGCGAGAGGGTCGAGGCGATCCGGAGCGTTCGCCGGCTGTTCCAAGCGGCGATGGAGCGGGAGTTCCGAGAGGCCGTCGAGCGTCTCACCGGTCGTCGCGTCGTCGCGTTCATCGGCGGCAACGAGCTCGATCCGGACGTCGCCGCCGAGCTGTTCGTGCTCGACGAGCCGCTCTGATCGCGCCGGGCGCGGGCTCGTGGCCTAGCGCAGGGTCAGCGTCGTGCGTGTGCGGCGCGTGGCAGCACGTTCTGCCTCCGCCGCCGAAGCCCTCTGACCGGCCGGCGCCGGCTCGCTCGCGGGCGCCGCGGGCGCGGTCCCCGCGCGTGCCACGATCACCGGAGGCTGCAGGTCGCCCGGGCGCTCGGCGAACGGCGCCGGGTGCGCCAGGTGAAAGCCCTGGGCGAAGTCGACGCCGAGCTCACGCAGCAGCTCCAGCGTCGCTGCGTCCTCGACGCCCTCGCCGACCGTCTCCAGGTGGAAGTCGCGGGCGAGCGCGATCACGGCCTGGATCACGTGGCGGCTGGCTTCGTTCTCGACGACGTCCCGGACGAACTCGATGTCGAGCTTGAGGTGGTCGACGGGCATCTGCTTGAGGTAGGTGAGGCTGCCGTAGCCGGTCCCGAAGTCGTCCAGGGCCACCCCGCAGCCGATCGCGTGGAGACGCTCGACGAAATGGCGCGACGCCTGCTCGTCGTCGACGATCGCCGTCTCCGTGATCTCGAAGATCAGATCGCCCCGCGGCACCTCGTAGCGCTCGACACACCGTTCGATGTGGTCGAGGACATCGGGGTCGCAGACCGAGCGCGCCGAGATGTTCGCCTGCACCGGGCTGCCGGCAGCGGCCAGCCGGGCGGCCTGCTTGATCACCCACCAGTCGATCTCGCCGATCATCGCGTTCTGCTCGCAGGCCGGCAGGAACTCGCCGGGCAGGATTACGGTGCCGTCGGGTTCGATCATCCGCAGCAGCAGCTCGTGGCGCACCGTGCGACCGCTGCGCAGGTCGACGATCGGCTGTGCGTGCAGCACGAAGCGGTCGTTCACGAGGGCCTCCTCGACCCGGTGCATCACCGCAAGCACCTCTGCGTTGCGACGGTTCTCCTCTTCGCGCCGCTTGCGCTCGGAGGCGTCCTGGAAGATCACGACGCACCCCTGGATGCCCTCGGCGGTGTCGAACGGGGTCGCCGTGTAGGCGACCGGCAGCTCGCCGCCACCAGCCAGCGCGAAGCTGTCCTCCTCCACGCGCACCGTCACACCATGGCTCAGCGCGCGCGCGATCGGGCTCTCCGCGAAGCGCTGGCACGTGCCGTCCGCGCGCCGTCCCAAGACCGCGGCCCCGGCGTCGTACCCCCGCAGCTCGCCCTCGGCCGCCCCGAGCAGCTTCTCGGCGGCGCGGTTGATGAAGGTGATGCGGCCGTCGACGTCGAGTGTGAAGAGACCCTCGCCCATGCATTCGGTCACTGCCTGGGCGTAGTTGCGCGACTGCAGCAGCTCCGTCTCGGCGGCCACGCGCGCCGAGATGTCGACAGCGACACCGACGAGCGCCGACGGGTTGCCGGACGCGTCGAGCACGAGCCGGTTTCGCACGTAGGCCGTGAAGGCGGATCCGTCCTTGCGCCGCACGTCGATCTCACCGTCCCAGCGCCCGTCGCGGCTGAGCTCGACCAGCAGCCGTTCGGCGGCGGCTGAGTCCTCCGGCACGACGAGATCCCGGACGCTGCCTCCGATCGCCTCCTCGCGGCTCCACCCGTACAGCGCCTCGGCGCCGCTGTTCCAGCTGATCACGGTGCCGCTCATGTCCGTCGCGATCACCGAGGCGTCGATCTCGTCGAGGAGCGTGGCGCTCGCCCCATCCGTGCCGTGCTCCTCGCGCCCGTTGTGCGAGGGCATCGCCTCGACCGCAGCGCGCCACAGGTCGATCGGCCCGAACGTCGAGGGCTGCTCGGCTGCGGCATCCGGCTCGTAGGTGGCCGGCGTGCTCGAGAGTTCCCGTTCGCGGCTGTAGCGGACGCGCCGCGTGCCGTACAGGCGGGTGTCGGCGCGACGCGTCAGCGTCTCCAGGTCGGTGCCGTCCGCCGGGTACAGGGCCACGCCGAGCGAGGCCGGTGCGCGCTCTGCGAGCGCCTCGCCGATCCGGGTCGCGCGATCGCGGGCCTCGTCGGCGCCGATCTCGGCGAGCAGCACCGCGAACTCGTCGCCGCCGAGACGGCCGATCGCGTCGGTCGGGCGCACCGAGCTCTGCAGCGTTTGCGCAACCCAGCACAGCAGCTCGTCGCCGGCCGCGTGGCCGAAGACGTCGTTGACCGGCTTGAACTTGTCGATGTCGAGCACGACGATCGCGCCACCGAGCCCGCTACGGGCCATCGCTGCGATCTCGGCGCGCGCGCGCTCCTGGAATCCGCGCCTGTTCAAACAGCCCGTCAGCGAGTCGGTGCGCGAAGCGGTGGCCAGCGCACGATTCTGGCGCTTGTGGTTCTGCGCCTGCCAGGCGCTCATCGCGGCGGTGCAGAGCAGGGCGAACGTGAAGGACACCTGATACGCGGCGCTCGCGCCGCCGGCGATCAGCGCGACGCTGAGGAACGTGATGATGCTGCCCGCGCCTACCGCGACGACCGAGGCCAGGGGATAGGAGGTCGCCGAGAAGACGACCGGCATGAAGAACACGAGCACGAGCGGGCTGCGCGTGCCGCCGTCGGCGAGCGTGCCGGTGACGAGCATCACGAAGTCGCTCAGCGTCCAGCTCAGGAACAGCGCCTCGCGCCAGCGGCTGCGCACGATCGCCTGGCGCATCCTGTAGACGCCGATCACCGACACCGCCGAGATCACGAACAGCACAGCCAGCTCGAGGCGGTGCGGCCGGTCCCAGGTCATTCCCACGTACAGCAGCCCCAGGGCGCTGACGCCGAAGGTCATCGGCACCGCCACGGCGATCGTCGCTTCGCGGATGCGCAGAGCCGCGACGTCGACGACGTTTGATTCGGCTTGCATCCGCACACGGTCGTATCGGCCGATCGCCGGTTCCCCTAAGCCCGCCGTGCGCCGCCTGGACACCGCAGGCTCTCGTTCACGACGCGCTCGTGCGGGTAGTCACACATCATGGGACCGGTCTCACGGACCCCTGAGCGGGCACTTATGACGGTCGGCGAGGGTTGACGGCATGTTCCGCCTTGTGCGTGGGAGGACGCTCCTGCTGCTCGCGGCGCTGCTCTGCGCGGCGGCGGCCGGCGCCTTCGCGGTCGTCTCGGGCGATGAGGAGGATCCCCGCGCGCAGCTCGCCCGTGCCACGACCGCCGCCGGCTGCGGCAGCGAATCTGCACCGACGGTCGCGGCTGTTCAGTCGGAGGTGGCGCGGCGCATCTACACGAGTGAGCTGCGAGGCACGGAGACCATGCTCGACACGGCGCGCATACGCAGCTACGCCCCGCTTCTGAGCGCACTCGAACATGGTGAAACGGCAGCCGTTGCCGCGGCCGTGCACGCGCTCGTCTACAAACCGGCCTGGCATATCGTGCGCCTGCGTGTGACGCGCGGCTCGCGCGTCCTGGCCGACGTCGGAGGACCGCACGTGATCGCTCCGGTCACCGGAACGCTGCGCAGCCACGGCCGCACGCTCGGCCACTACGTGACTTCTGTGCAGGACGACCTCGGCTACGTGAAGCTCGTCACGCGCTTCATCGGCGCGCCCGTCGACCTCTACCAGCGCGGCTCGTTCGTGATGGGCACGCTGCTCCCGGCGCCGTCCGCGCCGCGCGACGGCGCAACCGTGAAGGTCGGCGGTCGCTCCTACCTGGTCACCAACGTCGCTGCTACCGCGTTCCCCGCCGGCCGGCTGCAGGCGTCGCTGTTCGTCGGGCAGCCCCCATCCGGGCGGAGCTGCTCGGCTTTGCGGGTCGCCGCCTGGGGGAGCGTCGCACGCCACATCGCGCTGCGCCTGAAACCGCTGTCCACGCACTACGAGGCCCTCGCCAGCGTGATGCGGGCCGTGACCGGCGGCCACGTGTTCGTTCGCGCGGGCGCCAAGCACCTCGTCGGCGGCGGCCCGCGGCGGATCCCGTCCACGGGCACGGTCAGCTACGCCGGGCGCACCTGGCCGGTGTACTCGTGGCAGCCCGCAGCCGGGCAGCGCGTGTACTTCCTCACGCCGCCCGGCTGAGACGGCCCGTCACGCGCGGCTCGTCTCGATTCCCAGCGCGCGGCGCAGCGGCTCGCGGGCGAGCAGCCGGTAGACGACGTCGCTGATCGCCAGAGCGGCGATCACGCGTTGCAGAACGCGTCGCCCATTCCCCCTCGAATCCCCCATCTCCGTTCCTCCTTGAACGTTGCGCGGCTCCCTCGAACCACCCGGTCAAGCTAGGCGAAAAGACGCTGATAGTCAAATGCCGCAAGCGCCTCTGCTCCATGCGTCGCCGCCGTCAGTTTAGGCTGAAGGCGCCTCGGGCAGACGAATCGACATGAGCTCACCCACCGATCAGGTTCCGAGCCTCCCGATGCGTGGCGGCGAGGCGGTTCCGCAGCTCGGCTTCGGCGTCTTTCAGATCCCGCCCGAGGTCACCGAGGAGGCTGTGATCCTGGCGTTGGAGGCCGGCTACCGCCACCTCGACACGGCGGCGGCGTATCGCAACGAGGCCGCCGTCGGGCAGGCCGTCCGCGCCAGCGGGCTGGACCGCGGCGAGGTGTTCATCACAACCAAGTGCTGGAACGACGACCATGGCCGCGAGGAGGCTCGTCGCGCGTTCGACAGGAGCCTCGAGCGGCTCGAGCTGGACTACCTGGACCTGTACTTGATCCACTGGCCGGTCCCTGCGCGCGAGCGCTACGTGGACACGTGGAGGACGTTCATCGAGCTTCGCGACGAGGGGCGGGTCCGCTCGATCGGCGTCTCGAACTTCCAGGCCTCGCACCTGCGCCGCCTGATCGAGGAGACCGGGGAGGCGCCGGCGATCAACCAGGTCGAGCTGCACCCCCACCTCCAGCAGGTGGGCCTACGCCGCGAACACGGCGAGCTGGGCATCCTCACCGAGGCGTGGAGCCCGCTCGCCCAGGGCCAGGTGCTCGACGAGCCGGCGATCGTCGAGATCGGCGAGCGCCACGCTCGCACGCCGGCCCAGGTGGTGATCCGCTGGCACCTGCAGCTCGCCAACGTCGTGATCCCCAAGTCGGTGACGCCCGAGCGGATCAGGCAGAACCTCGACGTGTTCGACTTCGAGCTCTCCGACGCCGAGATGGCCGCGGTCAACGGCTTGGATCAGGGGCGCCGTATCGGGCCCGACCCCGAGACGTTCATCCGGCCCTGAGCCGCCCGCAGCGTCGGCGGTTCGCCGGGCCTGCGCAGAGACAGTCAAGGATCGGGCGCAATCGGCCGATGCTTGCGTCGTGACCCCTGCGATGGGACCCGACCAGCTGCTGGCGAACGCCGATCACGCCGCGAGCGCCGCCCTGCGCGAGCTGCCCGAGGCGCTCGTGATCGTCTTCGACCGCCAGCTGCGCTTCGTGCTCACCGCCGGGCAGGCGATCGAGCGGATGGGCGACCCGGACATCTGTCACGAGGGCAACTACGTGGCCGATGCCTTCCCGGCCGAGTTCTGGGAGCGCTTCGAGCCGCTGTTCAGCTCGGCGCTCGAAGGCGAGACCCGCACGCGTGAGATCTGGACGGCCGAGGAACGCCACTGCCTGATGGTCGACGCCGGGCCGCTGTGCAGGGACGGCGGTCCCCCCGCCGAGGATCTCTCCAACGTCGAGGGCGGCGTCGCCGTGGTGCTCGACATCACCGCTCGCCGTCACGCCGACATGCTCAACCCGCGCCGCGGCCAGGGTTTCGAGGAGGTCTTCGAGCACGCCCCGATCGGCACCGGGCTGATCGACACCGAGGGGCGCTGGCTGCTCGTCAACCGTGCTCTCTGCGAGATCACCGGCTACACCTCCGACGAGCTCGTCGGCAAGCGCTACGACGGCGTCATGCACCCGGAGGACGCCGGCAACGACGCAGCCGACCGGCGCCGCCTCGCGGCCGGCGAGATCCCGGCCTACCAGGTGGAGAAGCGCTACTTCGACGCCGCCGGCGAGACCGTCTCGGCGATCCTCTCGATGTCGCTGGTTCGTGACCGCTCCGGCGAGGCCCTCCACTACATCGCCCAGTTGCAGGACATCTCCGCGCGCAAGGAGCTCGAGGAACAGCTGCTGAGCCTCGCCGACCACGACCCGCTGACGGGTCTGCGCAACCGGCGCCTGTTCGAACACGACCTGCGCCTGCAGCTCGGCCGCTGCCACCGCTACGGCGAGACGGCGGGGCTGATGGTGATCGACCTGAACGGCTTCCGCGAGCTGAACGGCCGCTACGGCACGAGCGTCGGCGACGAGACACTGAAGGCCGTCGCCCGTGTGCTGACGCGGCGCCTGCGCGAAACCGACCTGATTGGCAGGCTCGGCGGCGACGAGTTCGCCGTGCTCCTGCCGCACGCCGACGAGGAGGGCCTGGCGGTCGTCGCCGAGGGCCTGGCGCGGGTGATCCCGGCCTGCAGCGTCGACGCCGGTGAGAGCGTCGTGCATCCCACCGCGAGCATCGGCTTCACGCTCGTTCACCAGCGCAGCACAGACATGCGCCAGGTGCTCGTCGACGCCGAGCGCTCGCTGTCGGCCGCCAAGCGCACCCCCGTCTGAGCAGGGCCCCGCCGTGCCGGCCCCCGCCGGGACGGCCACTAGGCTCCAGCCGATGCCGCCAAGGACTCGGCTAGCGGTGATCGACCTGGGGTCCAACTCGTTCCGTCTCGTCGTCTTCCAAGCCGGTGAAGGCTGGTGGCGACGGACCGACGAGATCTACGAGCCGGTGCGGATCGGCGAGGGGCTGATGGCCACCGGACGCCTCGGCGAGGAGCCGATCGAGCGCGCGCTGGCGACGCTCGACGTGTTCGCCCACTTCTGCCGCGCCGGCGACCTCGACGCCGAGCAGGTGGACGCGGTTGCGACCAGTGCGATCCGCGACGCCGAGAACGCCGAGGCCTTCCTGACGCGAGCCCGGGAGCGCTTCGGGATGCCGATTCGCGTGCTGAGCCGCGAGGAGGAGGCCCGCTACGGCTACCTGGCGGCCGTCAACTCGACGACCCTCGCCGACGGCTGCGTGCTGGACCTCGGCGGTGGCTCGATGCAGCTCGTGCGCGTTGCCGGCCGCGCCGCGCGCGAGTCCGGGTCCTGGCGCCTGGGCACCGTGCGGATGAGCGAGCGCTTCCTGCCGCCCAACGGGCCCGCCAAGCGGCGCCAGCTCAGTGAGCTGCGCGAGCACATCGCCGCCGAGCTGGCAGGCACGACCTGGCTCGAGC
Organism: Solirubrobacterales bacterium; assembly: GCA_025963965.1. Taxonomy (GTDB): domain Bacteria; phylum Actinomycetota; class Thermoleophilia; order Solirubrobacterales; family Solirubrobacteraceae; genus Palsa-744. Next base: position 22,384 of record JAOPZS010000058.1, on the reverse strand, counting down.
AGGTTCGCCAGGAGAGTCAGCCCGGTCGGCTGGTCGGGATCGGCGGCACGGTCCGCAACCTCGCTGCGGCGGCGCAGCGCGCCGCCGGGCTGCCGAGCAACGGGGTGCAGGGCATGGTGATCGGAGTCCAGGCGCTCGAGGAGCTGATCGAGCGGCTCGCCGCGCTGCCCGCCTCCGAGCGCGCCGATGTGCCCGGCGTCAAGCCGGCGCGGGCCGACCTGATCCTGGCCGGCGCGGTCGTCGTGCGCGAGGCGCTCCGGGCCGGCGGCTTCGAGGCGATCGAGACGACCGAGGCGGGCCTGCGCGAGGGTGTCTTCTTCGACCGCCTGCTGGGCAACCAGCCGGCGGGCCCGTTGTTCGAGGACGTGCGGCACGCGAGCGTGATGAACATGGCCGCCCAGTACCGCGTCGACGCGCCGCACACCCGCCACGTGGCGACACTCGCACTCGGCATGTTCGACGAGCTCGCTCGGCTCGGGCTGCACGACGGCGACGCTCGCGAGCGCGAGCTGCTGTGGGCGGCATCGATGCTGCACGACATCGGCATGTCGATCGACTACGACGACCACCACAAGCACTCCCGCTACCTGATCCTCAACGGCGGCCTTCCCGGCTTCACGCCGGTTGAGACGGCGGTCATCGCGCAGGCCGCCCGCTACCACCGCAAGGGCATGCCCTCGCCCGGGCCGATGGCGCCGCTGTTCGGCGAGGGTGACCTGGCCCGGCTCGACCGCTGCGCCGCGCTGCTGAGGCTCGCCGAGGACCTGGAGCGCTCCCGCGACCAGCTCGTGCGCGGCACCGACATCGACCTGCGCGGCGACGAGGTCCGGCTGAGGCTGATCGCCGAGGGCGACCCGGCCGTGCCGCGCTGGGCGGCAGGCCGGGAGGGCGAGCTGTTCGCCCGCGCCTTCCACCGCGAGCTGGCCGTCGCCGCCTAGCTTCGCCCGGGAGCCGCGCGCAGGAGCTGCCGTTCGCGTCCGGCGCAGTCGAACAGGACGAGCCCGTACGGATAGGCCACGGGGCTGTGCCATTCCGCCGGCACCAGCTCCCGGCAGTCAGCGATCACGGCCCTGGTCGCGCCGTTGCCCCCGCGCGATGAGTACTCGCCGCCGATCAGCACGTACCGGGCCTGCCCGCCGGCGAGGAGATGCGCCAGGCCCCGCGCGTCGAGGACGGGGTCGATGCCGCTGTAGCCGGCGATCGCCGCAGCCGGCATGCCCTGCAGGATGAACGGGGCAGCGGTCTCCGCGGCGACGGTCAGCAGGGCGAAGCGCCGTGTTCCACCGTGGCTCGTCACGTAATTCTGGATCGCGCGGTCCAGCGCGAGGCTGCGGGGCGTGAGGCCGACCCCGCCGTGGCCCGCGGTCTGGTGCGGGCCCGCGGCCGGGAAAGTGGGCTGCACGGGCGCGAGCCAGGTGGTCGAGGAGTAGGCGGCGGGGGCGATCAGCAGCAGCACCAGCGCGAGCGCTGCGCCGGCCGTCACGCCCTTCCGGCGTCCCAGCAGCGATCCGAGGCCGATCACGGCGAGGCAAGCCGCCCCGGCGAGGAGCAGAACCGGCACGAACCACAGCATGTAGTGCTCCCGGTGCAGCAGCATCACCTCGACGGCGACCGTCGCGACGATCGCCGCCACCCACAGCACCAGCCCGAGGAGCTTGAAGCGACCGAGGGCAAGCCGCGTGAGCGCGAAGAGGCCCGCTCCCGTCATCGCCCCGGCCGCCGGGGCGAGCGCCGAGACGTAGTACGGGTGGACGATGCCGCTGGAGCCGCTCAGCACGATCCACTCGGTCAGCAGCCAGCCGCCGAGCACGATCAGGCTCGCCACGCGCGGATCTCGCCTGAGCGGCCGCTGCTCCCCGGCAGCCGCCGGCGGGGCGGGCGCGCGGCGGTCGAGGATCAGCATCAGCGCCAGCGCTAGTAGCCCGAACAGCGCCAGCGGCAGGCTCCAGGCGGCCTGATCGCCGAGGCCCTTGCCGAACAGCCGCAGCGGTCCGGGCGAGGGTCCGAACGGGATCGGCAGGCGTTCTCGGCCGGACGGGGGTGTCGGGGGGAACTTGACTTCGTGGATCGGCGGCAGCGGCCCTTCGGCCTTCCGTTCTCGCTCCACGCGACGCTGCGTCGCGATCGGCACGCGCGCGCCCGCCAGCCCCCGGTTCTGGCCGGGGCCGCCCTTCTGCCCTTCGACGCGGCCGAAGCCGTTGTATTCGAAGGTCAGGCCGAGCTCGGTGTTGTTCGTGGAGCTGCCGACGTATGGCCGCTTCGAGGCCGGCGTCGCTTCGACCACGGCGATCCACGCGAACGACACGACCGCCAGCACGGCACCCGCGGCGAGCAGCTGCAAGATCCGCCGCATCAGCGGCACCGGCGCGCAGAGGAGATACCCGACGGCGATGCCGGGCACGACCAGGAAGGCGGCGAGCGTCTTCGTGTTGAACGCCAGACCGACGAGGATGGCGGCGCCGATCAGGCTGCGCCAGCGGCCGCTTTCGCAGGCTGAGATCGCCGCTGCGCAGGCAAGCAGCGAGAGCAGGATCAGCATCGTGTCGACGCCGTTCGCGCGTGAGACGGCGACCCACGACGGGAACACCGCCATCGTCAGCGCTCCGCCGAGCGCCGCGGCCACGCCGAAGCGCCGCAGCAGCAGCAGGTAGAGGACGGCGACTGCCGCGATCGCCATCAGCACCTCGGGCAGCAGCAGGCTGAGCGGCGAGAACCCGAAAAGCTTCGAGCTGGCGGCCTGCACCCACAGCGCGAGCGGCGGCTTGTCGATGCTCACCAGCCCGCCCCCGTCGAAGGAGACGAAGAAGAAGTTGTGCCAGGACTCGAGCATCGAGCGCACCCCGGCCGAGTAGAAGACGTTGGCGTAGCCGTTCTGGGAGAGCTCGACGGAGTTCAGCACCGCCGCCACGGCGACGGCGACGGCGAGACCGCCGACGCGCAGCGCCAGCGGCCCGCGCGTGCCGTCCCCGCGCGCGAAGGCGCGTGCCACCGCGACGTGCTCGCCGCTCCCGTCGGCCGGCTGTGGCGTGCCGCCGCCGCGCAGGCGCGCGATCACGTGGCGAGCGATCCCACGAGCCGCTCGAGGTCGCCCTCGTCGTTCCAGGCGCCGACCGACGCTCGCAGCCACTGCCGCCCCGGGATGTTGCGCACGACCACGCCGCCCGAGGCGAGCAGCTCACGCTCGGCGGCCGGATCCTCACTCGGGAACGAGACGAGCGTCGTGGCGCCGCGGGGCGCCGGTGTCCGGCCGCGCTCGGCGAGCGTCTCGGCCAGGCGCGCCGCGAGCGCAACGCCGCGTTCCCAGGCTGCCGGCCAGCCGAACTCCTCGAGGACCTCGGCGGCGGCGAGCGAGCACGCGAGCGACTCGGCGCTCAGCGACGGCGCGTCGAAGCGCCGACCGTCGACGTGCAGCACGGCTTCGAGGCCGTCGTTGGCTTCCTCGAGGTTTCCGTAGCCGCGGCGTGAGACGGCCAGGCGCTCGCGCAGCTCGGGGCTCGTCCAGAGCGACCCGGAGCCGTCGGGGCCGCACAGCCACTTCTGCCCGGCGCCGGCGTACGCGTCGCAGCCGAGCTTCGTGACGTCGACATCGATCGCCCCGAGGCCCTGCGCCCCGTCGAGCAGCACCGGCACCTCCACCTCCGCCAGCCCGGCCGGGGCCAGCGAGCCGCTGACCCAGCCGACGTGCGAGCAGGCGACGAGGCGCGTGGCCGGACCGACCTGCTCGGCGATCTGCTCCAGCGGCACCTCGCGCACGGTCGCCCCGCGGATCTCGCGGGCGGCCGCCAGCGCGCCGAGCAGCCCGGGGTGCTCCTCGTCGCTGGTCAGCAGCTCGTCGCCGGGGCGCAGGTCGAGCCCCATCACGACGTGCCCCATCCCTTCGGTCGTGCAGGTCGTCAGCGACACATCGGCCGCATCGGCGCCGAGAGCCCTCGCGCAGGCCTCGCGCAGGCCGTCGGAGAGCTCTTTGCGGCGTTCGAAGTGGGCCATCGCCCGCCCCTCGGCGAGCTCGCGCTCGAGCTCGGCGCGCGCGGCCGTCGCGGCGCGCGCCGACAGGGGCCCGTCGGTGCCCGCGTTCAGGTAGGCCACGCGCTCGAGCACGGGAAACTGGCTGCGCAGTCCAGAGGGCTCCACGATCGGCGAGAATAGCCCCATGAGCAGCGGCGACGAGCAGCACCCGATGTGGACGCCCTCGCCGTCGCGGGCCGCCGCGAGCGAGATGGCGCGCTTCCAGAGCTGGGCGGGCGAGCGCCACGGGCGCGAGTTCGCCGACTACGGAGAGCTGTGGCAATGGTCGGTCGACGAGCTCGACACGTTCTGGGCGGACATCTGGGAGTTCTGCGGCGTGATCGCCTCGAAGCCCTACGAGCGGGTGCTCGCCTCGCATGAGATGCCGGGCACGAAGTGGTTCGAGGGCGCCGAGCTGAACTACGCCGAGAACCTGCTCGCCGGGCACGACCCGGGCGAGACGGCCGTGCTGCACTGCTCGGAGGTGCGTGAGCTCGCCGATTTGAGCTGGGGCGAGCTGAGCGCCCAGGTGGCGGCGGCGGCCGCCGGGTTGCGCTCGCTCGGCGTCGAACGGGGAGACAGGGTCGTCGCGTACATGCCGAACATCCCCGAGACGCTCGTCGCGTTCCTCGCGACGGCGTCGCTCGGCGCGACCTGGTCTAGCGCCGCGCCGGAGTTCGGCGCGCGCAGCGTGATCGACCGCTTCGCGCAGATCGAGCCGAAGGTCTTCCTCGCGGTCGACGGCTACCGCCACGGCGGCAAGGACTTCGACCGCAGCGAGATCGCGGCCGGCATCCTCGCGGAGCTGCCGAGCGTCGAGCACGCGGTGCTGCTGGGCTACCTGCGCGATGACGCCGACCCGGCTGCGCTCGGCGAGCGCGGGCTCTCGTGGGAGCAGCTGCTGGCGCTCGATCCGCAGGGGGCGGCCGCCCCGCCGCGCTTCGAGCAGGTGCCCTTCGATCATCCCCTGTGGGTGCTGTACTCCTCCGGCACGACGGGGCTTCCGAAGGCGATCGTGCAGGGCCACGGCGGGATCCTGCTCGAGCAGCTGAAGAAGCGGCTGCATCTCGACCTGCGCCGCGGCGACCGCATGTTCTGGTTCACGACGACGGGCTGGATGATGTGGAACTTCCTCGTCGGCTGCCTGCACTCGGACGCGGCGATCGTGCTCTATGACGGCAGCCCCGCATATCCGGACATCTCCGCGCTGTGGCGCCTGGCCGAGCGCACCGGGATGACCTGCATGGGCGTCAGCGCAGGGCTGCTCGCCTCGTGTGAGAAGGCCGGGATCGAGCCGGGCCGCGAACACGACCTGAGCGCGCTGCGCGGAGTCGGCTCGACCGGCTCGCCGCTCTCGCCGGAGTCCTTCCGCTGGGTCTACGAGCACGTCGATGAGGACACGTGGCTGTTCTCGACGAGCGGCGGCACCGACGTCTGCACGGCGTTCGTCGCCGGCTGCCCGACGCTGCCCGTGTACGAGGGCGAACTGCAGTGCCGCGCGCTCGGCTGCAAGGTCGAGTCCTGGGACGAGCAGGGCAACTCGCTGCTCGACGAGGTGGGCGAGTTGGTCGTGACCGAGCCGATGCCCTCGATGCCGCTGTTCCTCTGGAGCGACGAGACGGGCGAGCGGCTGCGCGAGAGCTACTTCTCGATGTACCCGGGCGTCTGGCGCCACGGCGACTGGATCCGGATCACCCCGCGCGGGGGCGCGGTGATCTACGGCCGGTCGGACTCGACCATCAACCGGCAGGGCGTGCGCATGGGCACGAGCGAGATCTACCGCGCGGCGGGCTCGGTCGAGCAGGTGCTCGACACGCTCGTCGTGGACGTCGGCGGTCCGGGGAGCGGCGGGGCGCTCGGCGATGAGCTGCGGATGATCCTGTTCGTCGTGCTGCGCGACGGGGTCACGCTGGACGACGAGCTGACGCGCGAGATCAAGGCGCGGATCCGCGAGGACTGCTCACCGCGCCACGTCCCCAACGAGGTCCGCCAGATCGAGCAGGTGCCGCGAACGCTGTCGGGCAAGGTGCTCGAGGTGCCCGTCAAGCGGATCCTGATGGGCGTGGCGCCCGAGCAGGCGGCGTCGGCCGAGTCGCTCGTCGATCCGCGGGCGCTCGACTACTTCATCGCGCTGGCCGCGGAGCTCGCCGCCGGCGCCGAGAAGGCTCCCGCCGCGGCCGGCTGAGCCACCTCGCCATTCGGCAGCTGCGCTCACAGTCCCAGTGAGCGACCCACTATCTCCTTCATTATCTCGTTGGCTCCGCCGTAGATCCGCGTCACGCGGGCGTCCGCGAAGGCGCGCGCGATCGGGTACTCGAGGATGTAGCCGTAGCCTCCGAACAGCTGCAGGCAGCGGTCTGCGACGCGGCCCTGGAGGTCCGTGCACCACCACTTCGCCGTGGCCGCCTCCTCAGGGGTCAGCTCGCCGGCGTCCAGCGCCACGGCGCAGCGGTCGATCAAGCCGCGCGCGATCTCGGTTTCGCCGTGCAGCTCGGCAAGCGTGAAGCGGGAGTTCTGAAACGAGCCGATCGTCTGGCCGAAGGCCTTGCGCTCGCGCACGTAATCGAGCGTCCAGCCGAGCATCGCCTCCGCGGCGGCGACGGCGCTGGCGGCGATCGAGAGGCGCTCCTGGGGCAGGTTCGAGACGAGGTAGTGAAAGCCGCGGCCCTCCTCGCCTAGCAGGTTGGCTGCCGGCACTCGCACATCGTCGAAGGACAGCTCGGCCGTGTCCTGCGCATGCTGGCCGATCTTCTCGAGGTTGCGCCCGCGCTCGAAGCCGTCCATGCCGCGCTCGATCACCAGCAGGCTGATGCCGCGGTGGCGCTCGGAGGGATCGGTCTTGACGGCCGTGATCACGAGGTCGGCGTTGATGCCGTTGGTGATGAACGTCTTGGCGCCGTTGACCACGTAGTGGTCCCCGTCGCGGCGCGCGCTGGTGCTCATCCCGGCCAGGTCCGAGCCGATCCCGGGCTCGGTCATCGCGATCGCGGTGATCAGCTCGCCGCTGACGATCCCGGCGAGCCAGCGCTCGCTCTGCTCAGGCGTGGCGTAGGAGAGGAAGTAGGGGAGGCAGATGTCGTTGTGCAGCGTGATGCCGAGCCCGAAGCTGCCGAGGCCGGCGCGCTGGCACTCTTCGCCGATCACGAGGTTCAGGCGGAAGTCCTCGGCGCCGGCCCCGCCGAACGGCTCGGGCACGGCCATCGCCAGGAAGCCTCCCCGCCCGGCCGCCTCGAAGACCTCGCGGGGGACGATGCCGTCGCGCTCCCACTGCTCATACCCGCCCTTCACCTCGCGCTCGAGGAAGGTCTGGAAGCTCGCGCGGAAGTCTTCGTGCAGGTCCTCGAACAGGGCGCGCTTCACGCGCCGGACCCTACAGGGAGGCGGGGGCCGGGAGGGAGGCGCCGGCGCCCGCGGCGAGCGGCTCGGCGCGGTAGCCGGGCTTGGCCAGCAGCAGTTGCACGTCCTGGATCCGCCGCTCTGCGAAGCCCCCCTCGCAATAGCTCAGGTACAGCTCCCAGAGGCGGTGGAAGCGCTCGTCATAGCCGAGCTCGGTGAGGGTCTCGCGTGCCGCCAGGAAGCGCTCCCGCCAGGCGGCGAGCGTCGTCGTGTAATGCGCCGTGATGTCCTCGAGGTGTACCTGTCGCAGGTCTGTCTCGCGCGCCACCGTCCGCGCGATCACCTCGAGCGAGGGCAGGCAGCCGCCGGGGAAGATGTAGGTGTTGATGAACGAGCGGCCCGCCTTCTCGACCTCGTAGGCGCGGTCGTCGATCACGATCGCCTGCAGCATCATCGCTCCGTCCGGTCGCAGCAGCTCCGAGCAGCGGCTGAAGAAGCGCCCGAAGTACTGCCACCCGACCGCCTCGATCATCTCGATCGAGACGAGCTTGTCGTAGCTGCCGGTGAGGGCGCGGTAGTCCTCGCAGAGCACCGTCACGCGATCCGACAGCCCCGCCTCAGCGGCGCGCCGCGTGGCGTAGGCGTGCTGTTCGCGTGAGATCGTCGTCGTCGTCACCCGGCACCCGTAACGCTCGGCCGCGTAGCAGGCAAAGCCGCCCCAGCCGGTGCCGATCTCGAGCACGTGGTCTGAGGGCCGCAGATCGAGACGTGCGCAGATTCGCTCGAGCTTTGCCAGGGAGGCGTCCCGTAGGTCGGCCTCGGGATGCTCGAAGAGCGCGCAGGAGTACATCATCGTCTCATCCAGGAAGGTGGCGAACAGCTCGTTTCCCAGGTCGTAGTGGGCTTCGATCCGCCGCCGGGCGCGCCCGGGCGTGTTTCGCGCAAGGAACCGCCCCCAGCGCTGCACCGGTACGAGCACCGGTGCGAGGACGCGCCGCAGCCTGTCGAGCGCACCGACGTTGAGCGCCGCGATCCGCGTCAACGCCACCAGGTCGTCGCACTCCCAGACGCCGTCCATGTAGGACTCGCAGAGGCCGACGCTGCCACGCAGCAGCTGTCGGTAGAAGCGCGGCGAGCGCACCTCGATCACGGCGCGCAGCGGCCGCGCCGGGTCGAGCTCGCCGAGCACGGTCCGCTCGCTGCCCTCGCGGAGCTCGAGCTCGCCGCCGCCGATCCCGCGCAGCGCCCGCAGCACGATCCGGCGAGAGATCGTGCCGCGCACAGGCTTGCGGCGGGCGGGCCGGGCCGCCTCGAGCCGCCGTAGGGCGGCGGGTTCCGCCGGTCCCGGGCGCGCCTCGCGCGTGCTCATGCCGGGACCGTCCCGCGCGGGTGGGGGTGATACACGGCGCCACGCAGGCGAAGGCGCAGCGCATGCGAATAGATGCGCGCGAGGATCCCGACCGTCTGCAGCGGGTAGCGCACGAGCAGCCGCCGCAGCTCGCGGGGGCTCCACTCGCGGCGCTCCAGCGACAGCGTCGCGTCGAACACGGGGATGCGCTCCTCGCCGGTCCCGGCCGAGGTCGACTCGATGTGCACCGACAGGCGCCCGCGCGGCTCGGACATGCGCAGGTCATAGACGTGGCCCATACCCATCAGTGGCGAGACGTGCAGCTCCTTCTCGAAGCTGCCGCGGGCCAGCGTCACGCTGCCGTGGTCTGAGGGGGCCTCGATGTCGAGCACGTAGGAGTGGCTCTCGCCCCACGGCGTGTTCGTCACGTGCGCGATCACCGCCTGCACGCGCTCGCCGTCCGCGGCGAAGCACCAGTAGAAGCTGACCGGATTGAAGTTGTGCCCGAAGCAGCGCAGGTGGGTCAGCAGCCCGATCGGGCCGTCCGGGCGGTGCCCGGTGCGCTCGGCGACCAGCTCGCGGACCGACTCGGCGAGGTCGCGCGCCGGGTCACCGAGATGGTCGGCGCGCCGGAACCAGGCCAGGGCGGGATGCCGCGCCGAGCTCAGCAGACCGTCCCCGAGCACACGCGGCAGCTCCTCGAGGTCCAGGTAGGCCATGAACAGGCGGTGGCGGAACTCGTAGTGAAGGGTCCCAGCCGTTCCGCCCAGGCGGCGGTGGCGGACCGTCCCCTCGTACAAGGCGCTCCTCACAGCCCCACGCCGAACGGCTCGCAGGCGGCAAGCGCGCTGCGCGCCCCGTCCTCGTGAAAGCCCCAGCCCCAGTAGGCGCCGCAGTAGTGCGTGCGAGCATGCAGCCCGCTGATCGCAGAGTGGCTCGACTGTGCGGCAACTGCCTCGGGCGTGAAAACCGGGTGGGAGTAGTCGATCCGCCTGATGATCTGCTGCGGGTCGATCGCCTCGGTGCGGTTGAGGGTCACGCAGAAGTCCTGCGGGTCCTCGATCCGCTGCAGATGGTTCATCCAGTAGGTCACCGTCGAGACCGGCTTGGGGCGGGGGAGCAGGTGATAGTTCCACGCGGCCCTAACGCTGCGGCGCCGCGGCAAGAGCCGCGGATCGGTGTGCAGAACGGCTTCGTTTTGCTGGTAGGGGATCGAGCCGAGCACTCGCCGCTCGCGCTCGCTCGGGTCGCGGAGCATCCCGAGGGCCTGGTCGGAGTGGGTGGCGATCACGACCTGGTCGAACCGCTCGGGCGTTGTCGCGGCAGTCGTGATCTCGACGTCGTCTGCGGAGCGGGAGATGCCGAGTACCGGCGTGCACAGCCGGATGCGCTCGCGAAACGGCGCCGTCAGCGCGTCAACGTAGCGAGCCGAGCCGCCGGCGATCGTCAGCCAGCGGGGGCGGTCGCGGAAGCCGAGCATGCCGTGGTTGTGGAAGAACTCGGCCAGGAAACGCACCGGAAATGTGCGCATCTGGCGCGGGTCGGCCGACCAGACGGCCGCCGCCTGCGGCACGATCAGGCGTTCGACGAACTGCGCCGAGAAGCGGTGGCGCTCGAGGAAGTCCTGCAGTGACTCGCCGGCGGCGGCGGCGTGCATCTCGCCCTCCAGGACGCGGCGCAGCTCGCGGTTGAAGCGCAGCAGGTCGAGCACCATGCGGGCGAAGGCTGGGGAGAGCAGGTTTCGCGGTTGTGCGAGCAGCCCCCGCGGCGTGCCCGCGTACTCGAAGTCCTCATGCTCTGCGGAGACCGAGAAGGACATGTGGGTCGGCTGGCGCGCGACGCCGAGCAGGTCGAGCAGGCGCGTGAAGACCGGGTAGTTGCGGTCGTTCATGACGATGAACCCGGTGTCGACGTGCCGCTCCCCATGCGGTGTCTCTACCCGCACCGTGTTCGTGTGACCGCCCGCGTAGGAGCCGGCCTCGTACACGACGATCTCGTGCTCGGCGTGCAGCAGCCGGGCGGCAACGAGCCCGGAAACGCCCGCGCCGACGATCGCGATGCGCATCGCTACTGGGCCGGCCGCGAGCTTGCGGCTGGGGAGGACTGCTCGATTCGGGGCATCATCGCTTGCCCTCCCATACGCCCCGATCGCACGCGCGGATCACCGCGGCGTGTCAAGAGGGTGCAGGAGTGGAGGCCCGACATGTCGAACAGATGCGCCGTGAAGCGAGCAGCCACCAAGACTCCAGAGGCGCCGCCGGCCAACGGCACGTCCGAGCATCAGAGCCTCTCGAAGTACATCCAGGCGCGTTTCGAGGAGTGCTCGCGCTCCCAGAAGGACGTTGCCCAGTACATCGTCGACCACCTCGACGAGGCAGCCTTTCAGACCGCCGAGGAGCTGGCGCGCCGCGCCAACACGTCGAGCTCCACGGTCGTGCGCTTCTCCCAGGCGCTCGGCTTCGAGGGCTTCCCCGAGCTGCAGGCGGCGGCCAGGGAGGAATACCGCCGCGTCAACGCCAAGCCCGCCAAGGAGGGGACGCCGTCCAGCTCGGCGCCATTGTTCTCCCTCGACCAGAACGAGTTCGAGTCGGCGCTCGCCGCCGACCACCTCAACGTCGAGGAGACCGCTCGCAAGGTCTCGCGCAGCGCCGTCGACTCGCTGATCGGCGCGATCGTCGAGGCCGAGAAGGTGCTCGTCGCCGGCACCGATCAGATGGCCTTCTTCGCCAGCTACCTCCGCCACCTGCTGATGCTGCTCGACCTGCGCGTCGACGTAGTCGCAAGCCCGTCCCAGGAGGCGCTCAGCCGCCTCGGCCGGATCGACTCGACGACGCTCGTGATCGGGCTGTCCGCCGGGCGCCCGCACCCGCTCGTCGTGCGCGCCATGAAGCTCGCGCGCCACCGCCATGCGAAGACCGCCGCGATCACCGACGCGACGCTCTCGGAGGTCGCGAAGCTCGCCAAGATCAAGCTCTACTACTCCTCCAACAGCCCTGCCTACGTGCGCTCCCACGCGGCCCTGCTGAGCATCATCCAGGCCCTCGCCTACGGCGTCTACGCGCAGGACACGGCGCAGTACGACGACCGGATCAAGGCGTTTCGGTTGAAGTAGACGCTCAGGCCGGGTCGTCGCAGCAGCAGGTCGCTGCGCGACGAGCTGCTGCGCCGTCCCGGCCTTCGCTCGCGTGAGTGACTGATTCGGCGCTGGGGCTTTGCGGGCGAGCGTCGTAGGGTCGGCAGGGTGAGTGAGCGGGAGGGCGCAATCGGCTTGGTGCTGCGCAGCGTCACGGTCGAGGATCTGCGGGTGATCCTCGGCGAACTCGGTGAGTTCTGGGGTGAGCGGGACACGGCCTTCCTGCACCAGGCGCTGTACGTGCACGAGTTCGGTGAGACCTCCGTGCTCGCTGAACGCGACGGCAGGATCGAGGGGTACCTGCTCGGTTTCCTCGGCCAGCGCGGCGACGGTTACGTCCATGTCGTTGCGGTCCGCATCCAGGCGCGCGGCGAAGGCCTCGCACGGAGGATGTACGAGCGCTTCGAGGAGCTCGTCCGTGCTCGCGGCGCGAAGGGGCTGAAGGCGATCACGAGCACCGAGAACGCCGGGTCCCGCGCCTTTCACGAAGCGCTCGGCTTTCAGACCGAGGAGGTCGAGGGCTACTCGCCGTCGGGAGGCGCGAGGCTCGTGTTCACGCGGGCGCTCGGCTGACCGTGCGCCCGCGGGCCTGCTGACCGCATGCGCCGCTCAGAACATCATCTGCGCTGAGGCTTCGCCGGTCCGGCGCGGGAAGAGCGGGCGGCCCCCGGATAAACTGCTCGGCATGCGCGACGAGGCGACTTTCCGGGTCAAGAGCGGCCTGGCCGAGATGCTCAAGGGCGGCGTGATCATGGACGTCGTGGACTCCGAGCAGGCGAAGACGGCCGAGGACGCCGGAGCCGCCGCGGTGATGGCGCTCGAGCGCGTACCCGCCGACATCCGCCGTGACGGCGGTGTCGCGCGTATGTCCGACCCGGAGATGATCGCCGGCATCCAGGAGACCGTGACGATCCCCGTGATGGCCAAGGCGCGGATCGGGCACTTCATGGAGGCGCGAGTGCTCGAGGCGCTCGAGGTCGACTACATCGACGAGTCCGAGGTGCTGACGCCGGCGGACGAGCGCAACCACATCGACAAGTGGGACTTCAAGGTGCCTTTCGTGTGCGGCGCGACGAACCTCGGCGAGGCGCTGCGGCGGATCGGCGAGGGGGCGGCGATGATCCGCTCCAAGGGCGAGGCGGGCACGGGCGACATCGTCGAGGCGGTCCGCCACATGCGCCAGATCGTCGGCGAAATCCGCCGTCTCACGATGCTCGGCGAGGACGAGCTGGCAACGGCTGCGAAGGAGATCGCCGCGCCCCTGGACATCGTCCGCGGTGTCGCGCAGGAGGGCAAGCTCCCGGTCGTGCTGTTCTGCGCCGGCGGCATCGCGACCCCCGCCGACGCCGCGCTGATGATGGCGCTCGGCGCCGAGGGCGTGTTCGTCGGCTCGGGCATCTTCAAGTCCGAGGACCCCGCTCTGCGGGCGCGCGCGGTCGTCGAAGCGACGACCCACTGGCAGGACGCGGCCCGCGTCGCCGAGGCCTCGCGCGGGCTGGGCCCCGCCATGGTCAGCCTCGAGAGCTCCAAGCTCGAGAGCGAGCAGCTCCTGGCCCAGCGCGGTTGGTAAGCGCTTCGGGTCTGATCATTTTGAGCTAGTGCTTCGCAGGCGCTCAAAACGATCAGACCGCTCCGCGACCAATGGGTGAGAGAGCACACGCAGGCGGTCCGCTGATCGGCGTGCTGGCGCTGCAGGGGGGTTTTGATGCACACGAGCGGATGCTCGCCGGGCTCGGGGCGCAGACAAGGGAGGTGCGCGTGCCGGCGGACCTGGAGGGGCTCGACGGCCTCGTGATCCCCGGGGGGGAGTCGACCACGATGACGCTCGGCGTCGAGCGGGAGGGCCTTGCCGAGCCGTTGCGCGAGTTCGTCGCCAGCGGCCGTCCCGTGCTCGGCTCCTGCGCCGGGCTGATCATGCTCGACCGCTCTCATCTCGGCCTGATGGACGTGGAGGCTCGGCGCAACGCCTTCGGGCGCCAGATCGCGAGCTTCGAGGCCGACCTCGACGTCGCCGGGATGCCCGGCGGGCCGATGCGGGCGATTTTCATAAGGGCGCCGTGGATAGCCGAGCACGGCCCGGAAGTCGAGATCCTCGCGAGCGTGGACGGCCATCCTGTCGCCGCCCGCCAGGGCCACCTGATCGGCGTCGCGTTCCACGCCGAGCTCGGCTCCGACGACCGCCTGCACGAGATGCTGCTGCGGCTCGTGGGGGAGACGGCCGGGTCCGCCTAGCCGGGGCGGGCGTCTCACGCGGCGAGGCCTTGACCGGCGGCTAGGGTAAGTGCTAACTTACCGTTAGTGCTCGCTTACCAAGCACAGGCATTCGAAGCGCTGGGCGATCGGACGCGGCGTGAGATTTTCGAGAGGCTCGCCGTCCGCCCACAGGCGGTCGGGGAGCTCGCCGAGCATCTGCCGGTCAGCCGTCCAGCGGTCTCCCAGCACCTCCGCGTGCTGAAGGGAGCGGGTCTCGTCACCGACAGGCCCGCCGGGAACCGCCGCATCTACCAGGTGGATCCCGCCGGCGTCAGCGCGCTGCGCGCCTACCTGGACCAGTTCTGGAACCAATCGCTCGCGTCCTTCAAGCAGGCCGCTGAGCAGCGAGTCAAGGAGAGCCGATGAGCACAGCAGCAGCCGACACAGCAGTCCGTGCCTCGATCGTCGTCGAGGCCCCCGCCGAGCAGGCCTTCAGCGTCTTCACCGAGGACATCGGAAGCTGGTGGAGCCCCGATCACCACATCCTCGGAGCCGAGCTTGCAGAGATGGTCTTCGAGCCGCGCGTGGGCGGCCACGTCTTCGACCGCGGCGTCGACGGCAGCGAGTGCCGGTGGGCGCGGGTTCTGGCCTTCGATCCGCCCGTGCGGCTCGTGATCAGCTGGGACATCAACCTGCAGTGGCAGCTCGAGGCCGATCCGGCCCGCACCAGCGAGGTCGAGGTGCGCTTCACTCCGGAGGGTCCCGGCAGGACGCTCGTCGAGCTCGAGCACCGCAACATCGATCGCCACGGCGAGGGCTGGGAGAGCATGCACGGCGCCGTCGGCTCACCCGGCGGCTGGCCCGCCGGGCTCGAGGCATTCGCCGCACGGCTGGCCGGCTGACAACGATTCGCACGCGCGCCGCGGCGAGTGCGGCGCGCGTCCACCCGGGGCCGATCGACCTCGGCCTGAGGGCTGACGATCGGCGCTAGGGTCAGCCGATGCCTCGCAGGCGCATCGACACCATGTCGGTCTCGTGACAGCGATCCACCGCAACAACGTCCTCCTGCACGGTGATCCCGAGGCGCGACCGATGATGTTCGCCCACGGATTCGGCTGCGACCAGAACATGTGGCGTCATGTCTGGCCGAGCTTCGCCGACGATTACCGCGTCGTGCTGTTCGACCACGTCGGAATGGGCGGATCGGACTCTGCGGCGTTCGATCGCCAGAGGTACTCCTCGCTACAGGGCTATGCCGAGGACGTGCTCGAGATCACCCGTGAGCTGGAGCTCGAGGACATCGTGTTCGTCGGTCACTCGGTGAGTGCCTCGATCGGCCTTCTGGCAGCCGCCGGGGAGCCTGAGCGGTTCGGTGCGCTGGTACTCGTCGGCCCCTCGCCTCGATACCTCGACGACGAGCAGGACGGATATGTCGGCGGCTTCTCCCGGGAGGACGTCGAGGAGCTGCTCGCGTCACTGGAGAGCAACTACCTGGGCTGGTCCGAGGCGATGGCGCCCGCGATCATGGGCAACGAGGATCGGCCCGAGCTGGGCACCGAGCTGACCAACAGCTTCTGCCGAGCGGACCCGGATGTCGCCGCCTCCTTCGCTCGAGCAACTTTTCTTTCCGACAATCGCGCCGACCTCGCGCGGGTGAGCACGCCGGCACTCATCCTGCAGTGCGCCGAGGACATCATCGCCCCGATGGAGGTGGGCGAATACGTCCATCGCCAGCTTCCCGGCAGCACGCTCGTGAAGATGAACGCCCGCGGGCATTGCCCGAATCTGAGTGCGCCCGCCGAGACGATCTCCGCTATCAAGGACTTTCTCGCGACCTGATGCTCCCGAGCGCGGCGCCAGAGACGACCGAGGAGCTCTACGAGAACGCGCCGTGCGGCTACCTTTCCACGACTCTCAGCGGCTCGATCCTACGCGTCAACAAGACTTTCGCCGATCTGCTGGGGCGAAGTCGTGAGAGCCTGCGATCCGAGACGCGCCTACAGGATGTGCTCGCACCCGGCGGAAGGATCTACTACGAGACCCATGTCGCGCCGCTGCTGTCGATGCAGGGCGAGGTTCGCGAGATCGCGTTCGAGATGGTCCGCCGCGACGGGACACGGGTCCCGGTGCTCGCGAATGCCGTGGTTCGGGACGAGCGCGAGGGTGGCACCGGCGCGGTCCTGTGGACCGTTTTCGACGCGACCGAACGACGACGCTACGAGCAGGAGCTGCTGCGAGCCCGCAGCACAGAGCGTGAGGCGGCACGCGCGCTGCAGCACAGCCTTCTCAGCGGCGAGCTTCCGCATGCAGAGAACCTCGAGGTCGCCCGCTCGTACAAGCCTGCATTGAGAAACCAGGAGATCGGCGGGGACTGGTTCGACAGCTTCTGGCTGGATGACGGCGAGACGATCGCGATGGTCGTCGGAGACGTCGTCGGGAAGGGCATCGACGCTGCCGCGGCGATGGCGCAACTGCGCAGCGCCGTCCGTGCGCTCGCCACCACCCCGCATCGTCCGGCTGTCCTGCTGGAAGCGCTCGACCGGTACTCGCGCCGACACCGGGTGGGCTACGCGGCGACGCTCCTGTACGGGACCCTGACGCTCGCGAACCGAAGCTTCCGGTACGCCTGCGCCGGCCATCCGCCCCCGCTGAGCTGCGGTCCGGGCCGGGCGCCGCGATTTCTGTGGGAGGGCCGCTCGGTTCCGCTCGGGGTGAACTGGGGCAACACGGTCGCAGGTGGTCGTCGCGACGGGACCTACGAGCTGCCGCCCGACAGCACGATCGTCCTCTACACCGACGGGCTGATCGAGCGACGTACGGAGGCGCTCGACGTTGGACTCGACCGTCTCGCGTCGATCGCTTCCCGGCACGCCGGACCCCCGACCGCAACCGGCGCTGAGGCAATCGTCCAGGCGATGGACGTCGGCGGGCATCACGATGACGTCTGCGTCTTGATGGCCCATCTCGCCGGCGGCTGATTTCCGCTCCGCAGTGCGATGCCAGGCGCGCTACAAAGAGGCATGTCCAACGAGCTGGCCCGCGTCGTGGGGCTGTCGGTCGCTCCCGTCAAGGGACTGCGGCTCGCGCGGCGTGAGCTGGTCCGCCTCGAGCGCGGCGGGATCCCGGGGGACCGCCGCTTCTACCTGCTCGACGACCGCGGGCGGATGGTCAACGGCAAGCACTCCGGTGCGCTGCACGAGATCGCCGCCGAGCTCGAAGACGACGAGGATGTGCTCACGCTCGCCTTTCCGTCCGGGCATCGCGTCAGCGCCCCGGTGATCGCCGGCGCCGATCTGCAGTCGAGCTACCGCTCGGATCCGAGGCCGGTGCGGGAGATCGAGGGGCCGTTCTCGGCGGCGATCTCAGAGCACGTCGGCGAGGCGCTGCGACTGGTCGTGCCGGCCGACGCGTCGCCGGTCGTGGACCGGGGCGAGCTCGGCGCCGTGACGCTGATGGCCGCCGAGTCGCTGGGCTCGCTGGCCGCGTTCGCCGGCGTCGAGCTCGATCCGCGGCGCTTTCGCATGTCGATCGAGATCGAGGGCGCCGGCGCCTTCGCCGAGGACGGTTGGATCGGTACGGAGCTTCACGTTGGCGAGGCGACGATCCGCCCGCGCGGGCACGTCGGGCGCTGCATCGTCACGAGCCGCGACCCGGAGACCGGCGTCGTGGACGTGCCGACCCTCGACCTGCTGCGCGACCTGCGCGGCGGCGCCGCGACCACCGAGCCGCTGGCGCTCGGCGTGTGGGGCGAGGTGCTCATCCCCGGTGAGGTCCGCGTCGGGGACCCGATCCGCCGCGCCGGAGACGAGTGAGATGCGCATCTTGCCGGCAGCCGGCGAGCCGAGCACCGAGCTCCAGGATCGGGCGAACATCGCCCACGTCGACGCGATCGGCTAGCCCGTCGCGGAGAAGCGCACGACCCCGTCGTGCTCCTGTTCGCTCGCGCGTCCGTCCTCGAGCAGCAGGTCGACGTGGCCGAGCACCTCCGACAGCGTCAGGTAGGCCTGCGTCACGGCGACGTTGCCCCACAGCTCCTGGGCGATCTCGTGGGCGCTGCGCGGCTGCTCAGCGATCAGGCCGAGGATCTTCTCGGCGCGCCGGTGGTGCATCCGGAAGCGCTGCTCGATCAGCGACACGTGATCGGTGATCGGACGGCCGTGCCCGGGCAGAACGAGCTCCAGGTCCATCGCCTTGGTCGCTTCCAGCGAGCGCATGTACGTGATCAGCGCCTGCGGGCGAGGGGCCGGCGGCTCGGACTCGCCGGGCTTGCTCCCGAGCGGCCTGGCGAGCAGCGGGTTCGAGGAGATGTGCGCGATCAGGTGGTCCGCCGACAGCAGGATCGAGCGCTGCTCGTCGAGGAACACGGTGTCCGACGGACTGTGCCCGGGGCGGTGCAGGACCCGCAGGGTGCGGTCGCGGAGCGCCAGCTCGGCGCCGTCCTGCAGGGGTCGCGTCACCTCGACGGCCGACCCCCACGCCCGAAACCCCGCCGAGACCGAACGCAACGCCGTCACGACTTCGCCCGGGATGCCGTGGCGCAGCATGATCCTCTCCGCGAACGCGTCGTCGAGATCCGTTTCGCTGCCGTAGGACGCGAGGTAGGCGCCCAGCGGCGCGAGAGCCGCGACCTCCGCGCCGGACCGTCGCGCCAGGATCGAGGCAAGGCCGAAGTGGTCCATGTGCTGGTGGCTGACCACGAGCAGCTCGATGTCCTCGATGCGATGTCCGAGCGCGCTCAGCGCCTGCTCGAGCTCGTCGAGCGCCTTCGCCGAGTTCGGGCCCGAGTCGACGAGTGTCAGCGGCGAGTCCTCGATCAGATAGGCGTTGACGCGGCCGACCATGAACGGCGTCGGCACGGCGAGACGGTGGATTCCCGCCTCGGCGGCGCTGCGCAGGTCCTCCTGCTCGGACGCGCGCGCCGCGTCGTCGTCTGCCGCGCCGTCTGCGCCGCTCACGAGCGGATCACGCCGAGCACCTCGTCGCGGCGGCGTTCCATGTCCTCGCGCGAAACGAGCGACTCGAGGCACAGACGCAGCAGCGGCTCGGTGTTCGACGGGCGCACGTTGAAGTGCCAGTCCTCGTAGTCGATCGAGATCCCGTCGAGGTGGCTCTGCTTGGCGTCGGCGTAGCGCTCTTGGAGCTCGCGCATCTTGCCCTCCGGGTCGGCGACCTCGGAGTTGACCTCGCCGGAGATGAAGTAGCGCTCACGGTAGGGCGCAAGCAGCTCCGACATCCGCGTCTCGCCCGTGGCGAGCATCTCGAGCACCAGCAGCGCCGGGATCGTCCCAGAGTCTGCGCAGTAGAAGTCCCGGAAGTAGTAGTGGCCGGAGACCTCGCCGCCGAACAGCGAGCCCTCCTTGTGCATGCGGGTCTTGAAGAACGCGTGCCCGACGCGGTTGATGTGCGGCACGCCACCGGCGTGGCGGACCGTGTCGGGAACGGCCCACGAGGCGCGCACGTCGTAGAGGATCGCCTCGGGGCTCGTGGGGGTCGAGGCGCTCTTTCGCAGCAGCGACTCAGCCAGCAGAGCCGTCATGAAGTCGCCGTCGACGAACTGACCGGTGTCGTCGATGAAGAAGCAGCGGTCGGCGTCTCCGTCCCAGGCGATTCCCAGGTCAGAGCCCGTCTCGCGCACCTTCTCGATGATGAACTGCCTGTTCTCCGGCAGCAGCGGGTTCGGCTCGTGGTCGGGGAACTCGCCGTTCGGCGTCCAGTACGTCTCGACCAGCTCGAGGCCGAGGCTCTCGAGCAGCGGGCCGACCATCGGGCCGGCCATGCCGTTGCCGCCGTCCAGGACGACTTTCAGGGTTCGCGGCGACGAGCGCACCGCGTCGGCGTCGATGAAGCCGAGCGCCGCCTGCTGGAACTCCTCGTAGATGTCCACCTCTGCCAGCTCCCCGCTGCGCTCCGATCGCGGAGGGCCGCCGCTCGCCCGGTACTCCTGCACCTCGCGGCGCACGTCGGCGATGCCCGAGTCTCCGGACAGCGCGATTGCCCCCTCACGGACGAGCTTCGCGCCCGTGTAGGCCTTCGGGTTGTGCGAGGCCGTGCACATCAGCCCGCCGTCGAGTCCGCGCGAGCCGACCAGCCAGTAGAGCATCTCGCTGCCCACCTGGCCGGCGTCGAGCACGTTCGCACCCTGCCCGAGCAGCCCGTCGCGGTAGCGCGCCGCCAGCTCCGGCGCGCTGAGGCGCATGTCGCGGCCGAGCCCGAGCCGCAGCTCGGAGCACGGCTTGCCGGCCAGCTGCGACAGCACGTGCGCGAAGGCCGCGCCGATCAGCTCGGCGAGATCGCCGTCGATCTGCTCGCCGTAGAGCCCGCGTATGTCGTAGGCCTTGAAGACGTCGGGTAGCTCAGGGGTGCTCATTTCCCGGCCATCCTATGACCCGAGCATCGCCGGGCCGGACCGTGTTGGCCCCGGGAGCGGCGGATTCGTAGAATTGAAGGCGTGTCCGGACATTCCAAGTGGGCGTCGATCAAGCACAAGAAGGCGATCGTCGACTCGCGCCGCGGCGCGCACTTCTCGAAGCTGACGCGTGCGATCACCGTCGCCGCCCGTGACGGCGGCGGGGACCCCGTCGGCAATCCGTCGCTCGACCTGGCGATCCGCAAGGCCAGGGAAGCATCGATGCCGAAGGACAACATCGAGCGCGCGATCGCCAAGGGCACGGGCGAGGGAGGCGAGGCCGAGGCGATCGAGGCGGTCCTTTACGAGGGCTACGGCCCGGGCGGCGTGGCCGTGCTCGTCGAGGCGTTGACCGAGAACCGCAACCGCACGAGCGCCGAGGTCCGGCACGCCTTCACGAAGAACGGCAGCAGCCTCGGCGAGCCCGGCTCCGTCGCCTACCTGTTCGACAAGAAGGGCACGATCGTGATCGACTCGGCGCGCTACTCCGAAGACGACCTGATGGTCGCCGTTGAGGCCGGCGCGGAGGACATCTCGACCGATGACGACGTCTTCGAGGTCATCACCGAGCCCGCCGACTTCGCCGCCGTGCGCGCTGCGCTCGACGACGCCGGCGTGCAGATCGAGAGCGCCGAGATGGCCTTCCGCGCCTCGAGCCTTGTGCCGGTCGAGGAGAACACGGCGGGCAAGCTCATGCGGCTGATCGACGTGCTCGAAGAGCTCGACGACGTCAGTGCGGTGCACGCCAACTTCGACGTCTCAGCAGACGTGCTCGAGCGTGTCGCCGGGTAGCAGCCCGCCCGTCGTGATCCTGTGCGGCGGGCGCGGGACGAGGCTGCAGGAGCACACGCAGGCGATCCCGAAGCCGCTCGTGGAGATCGGCGGCACGCCGATCGTCGGGCACGTGATCGCGCTGTACGCCGCCCAGGGCTTCGACCGCTTCCTGCTGGCGACCGGCTACAGGGGCGAGCTGATCGAGCGATTCGTCGGCGCGCAACGCTGGCCCGACGGCGTCGAGGTGCGCTGCGAGGACACCGGCCTGGACACGCAGACGGGCGGGCGGATCAGCTGCCTGGCGCCGCTGCTGGCCGGGGAGGAGCGCTTCTGTGCGACCTACGCGGACGGTCTCGCCGACATCGACCTGCGTGCGCTGCTGGCCTTCCACGACTTCCATGGCGCCGCCGCGACGATGACGGTCGTGCGCCCCGAGCTGCAGTTCGGCGTGACCGAGCTCGACGGCGAGTCGCGCGTTACGGGCTTTCGCGAGAAGCCCCGCTCCGAGCACTGGATCAACGGAGGCTTCTTCTGCTTCCGAGCGCGCGCGCTCGACTACATCGGCGCGGACAGCGTGCTCGAGCGGGCTCCGCTCGAGGCCCTCGCTCGCGACGGCGAGCTGCGCGCCCACCGCCACGAGGGCTTCTGGGAGTGCATGGACACGTACAAGGACGCGGTGGCGCTCAACGACCTGTGGGACTCGGGCGCCGCGCCGTGGCGCCGCGCGCCGGTCACGCCTCCAGTGGCCGTGCCCTGAACAGCCGAACCGGGCCCTTGATCCCCTTCAGCCGCCGCTCGCCCGCGAACGACCACCGGTAGGAGTCGCCGGCCGCCTCCTGGATCGCCCGGTCGGCCAGCAGGCTGCCGGGACGGGCGATCGCCGTGATGCGGCTCGCCAGGTTCACGGGCCGGCCGAACCAGTCGCCGGCGCGTGGGAGCGCGGCGCCGAGCGAGGCGCCGGCACGCAGCTGTGGGAAGTCTGGTCCCTCCGCCTCGGCTGCGGAGATCAGTCGCAGCGATGCCTCGAGCAGCGCCCCTGGATCGTGCGAGGCGAGCATCGCCGCGTCGCCGATCGTCTTGACCAGCCGCACGGGCGGCTCGGCCGCCTCGCTGGCGAGCGTTTCCAGTCGCACGGCCAGACGGCCGAGCTCGTCCGGAGGGACTTCCTCGCCCAGGCGCGTGAAGCCGA
>JAOPZS010000036.1 GCA_025963965.1 Solirubrobacterales bacterium | reverse complement strand
GAGCGGGACGTCGCCAGCGAGGCGCCCGCGCTGCCGAGTTGCGGCGAGACGGGCGAGCCGACAAGTGCCCAAGGCCCGGGGCTGGCGGAGGACGTCGCCGCGGTCCGGGGAATGCTGACGGCGAGCGACGAGCCGACCGTCGTGGTCGCCCACAGCTACGGCGGCATCGTCACTGCGGAGGCAGCGGCGGGCGTCGAAGCTATGCGCCATCTGTTGCTCGTGTCCAGCTACCTGCCCGAGGTCGGGCAGAGCCTCTCCTCGTTCGGCGGCGAGGAGCCCGCCCCGTTCCTCGAGATCGATCCCGAGGGTGGCACGTTCACCGTCCGGCCGGACGCCCTGGCCGAGACGTTCCTCCAAGACTGCGATCCAGCGATCCAGCGACAGGCCATGGACAAGACGGCCCGGCAGAGCCTGGCGGTCCTCGGGCAGCCGGTCCAGTACGCGGCCTGGCAGCACGTGGCCACGACGTACCTTGTCTGCGCGCAAGACCGGGGCACCCCCGTCGAGCTGCAACGCGAGTTCGCCGGCCGGGCAGGCGGCGTCGTGGAGCTCGACGCCGGCCACCACCCGTTCCTGTCCCAGCCAGCCGCCGTCCGCGACCTGGTGCTGAGTCTGTGACAGCGACCGAATGAGTGCGCGCGTGCTGGACCGGCAGTACGCTCGCGAACCGTGCCGTTCACGCTCAGGAACCTCAAGGAGGATCTGGAGGATGTCGGGTCCAACTTCGACGGCGCGCCGGATCTGGAGTTTCGCCTCGCAAGCAGGGCGCTCGAGCTAGAGCACTGCGGCCTTGGCTACCAGCGCATCCCGCCCGGCTATCGCTTCCCGTACGGCCACACGCACAAGGAGCAGGAGGAGATCTACGTGGTCGTGCGCGGGAGCGGGCGGATGAAGCTCGACGATGCGATCGTCGAGCTCAAGGAGTGGGACGTCGTGCGCGTCCCGCCCGGTACGTGGCGAGGCTATGAGGGCGGGCCGGACGGCCTCGAGATCCTCGTCTTCGGTGCGCCCTCCCTCGGCGAGAATCCGCGAGAGGACGTGGAGGGTCAGCGCGACTGGTGGGCTGACTAGCGCCCGTCGGACAGGGTCAGACGTTCGAATCCTCCCGGGCCCGCACGTAACCCCGGCGCATCCCAAAGCGACCCGTGGCCGCGGGCTCCTTTCGCGCCGCTCCGGCGGCGGCGATCAGCCGGCCGGCCGGCTGATCTGCCGTTCGGCGCGAGAGCGGAGTTTCGCCGCCGCGGCGCGCTCTGCGCCGGGCGTGATCTGTTTCCGCTTCAAGGCCAGCTCGAGCGCCGTGCGGCGCGGCGCGACGAGTGCCGCCACGAGTCCGGCGCGCGAGCGCCCCGGCGTCGCAGCGGCGACCTGCGCGAGCGTTCGCCCGCCGGTGAGCTTCGAGCTCAGCTGTGCGTCGTTCAGCCCCAGATATCGCGCAGCGGCCGTCCGCAGCCGAGTGCGCCGGCGCGCCCGGTCGACCTGCACCACCAGCGCGCGACGCAGCGCGTTCAGTTCGGCGCGTTCCTCGGCCGGGGGCAGGTGCAGGCGCTTGACCGACTGGGACCTGCTCGCGTATACGGCGCGGATCAACCCGGCCCGCGAGGCGCCACCGGTTGATCCCGCGATCTCGCCGAGCGTCTCGCCGGCCCTCAGCCGGCGGCGTAGTTCGGGGGTCGGAACGTGCAGATAGCCGGAGGCGACCTGGAGCACCGAGCCTTGCGCCGCAGCGCTCTTTCGATGGGTGCTCCCGCCCGAGAGCACGGCGATCAGGACGGCGGCGATCACCGCCGCGGCGGCAATTGCGAGCATCGCCGTGCGCCGAGCCGGCCGGCCGGGGGGACGTGGTGGTCTCGATGCCGCCAAAACGGGGTCAATGGTAGACTGGCGCGGCAGCCAGGGCGCCGGATATTCGGCGCCGGCGAACGGTCCCGGTGAGCCCCCAGCCGGATGGCCCAGATGTCGGAACCTCGCGCCCCCTCCCGGGGGCGGTTTTGCCGATGCTGTCCGCCCGGGTTCATGGTATGCTCGCCGCGCAGCGAGTCTCGATCTCGGGGGGGCCAAGGGGGTGCCCAGCAAAGTTCCTGGTTTCGCAGACGCTTTCAGCAACCGTCGATTCAGCCTTTCCAGCAAGGCGAAAGCGAGGACTTAGGAGAATGAGAAGTCTTAAGACGATGGGCGGGCTCTTCGCCGCGCTGGCGATGACCGCCGTCGTGGCGTCGCCGGCCTACGCCGTCAAAGAAAAACCGAAAGTTCCGACCGGGAACTTCATCGCCAACATCAACGGCCAGGAAATCTCGCCGACGAACAAGGCGATCGCCAAGAGCAACAAAGAAGGCGAAATCGAAGAATTCGTCTTCGGTGGCATCCACGGCATCGAATGCAAGTCGATCTCGTCGACCAGCGAAGTCGAATCGGAAAAATCGCCCGACCTGAAGATGGACCTGGCGTTCAACAGCTGCACCTACCCGATCAAGGCGGGTGAATTCACTCGCCGCGAGCCGGTCAAGTTCAAGCACAGCCTCCACATGGTCCTGCACGCCAACGGCTCGGTGAAAGTCGTGCAAATCGCCGAAAACGAAACCGAAGTCAAGGTTCCTCCGTTCAAGTGCAAAATCAAAATTCCGGCTCAAGAAGTTCCGCTCGCCGCAGAAAAAAAAGAAGGCGAATTTGAAGCCGTTGAATACTCGACCGAAATCGAAACGGTCGAAGGTGGGAAGCTCAAAAAGTACCCGCGTGGCTTCTTCGAACGGCTTGAAGTCGAATTCACGGCCATGAAACACCTGAAGATGGAATTCAAACCTGAACCGGGTGCGAAATCAGCCGCGAAGTGCGGCGACATCAAAGGCGAAGAAGGTCACTTCAACCCCGAAACCGGCATGGTCGAAGGGAAATGGGGCTTCGCCGGCTTCGTCGAAGAAATTGAAATTCACGGAGGCAGCATCGGTTTCGAACCGGCTGTTTGATCCTCCTCGGTTGACGCCGCCGGCCACCGGCGAAGTCGGCTGAGAACGAGCGCGGGGAGCGCGGTCTGAAAAGGGCCGCCTCTCCGCGCTCTTTCGTTGAGCGCTCGACGGCCTCAGGCCGGGGCGAGCACGGGCGCGGAGCGTCCGTCGCTCTTCGAGCGGTACATCGCGGCATCGGCCCGCTTCACGAGCTCCTCAGCCGTGACGCCTCCGCTCTGCCCGCACGCGACACCGATGCTGACGCGCAGGTCGGCCGCTCCGCCCGACAGGTCGAAATGCCCGCAGACGGTCATGCTGATTCGATCGGCGACCTGCATCGCGAGCTCGGGCGTGGGCAGTTCGCGCAGCACCATCAGGAACTCGTCGCCTCCGAGCCTTCCCAGAACGTCGCTCTCGCGGCTGGCGAGTTTGAGGCGCTCGGTGACCCGCACGAGAAGTTCGTCACCGGCGGCGTGCCCGAGCGTGTCGTTGACCGGCTTGAAGTCGTCGAGGTCGACGTAGACAACGCCCGTGCAGGCGCCGTCGGTGCGGTCCAGCTCCTCCTGCAGGACAGCAAGGATCGCCGAGCGGTTGTACGCGTGCGTCAGCGTGTCGTAGGTTGCGCGCTGCTCGAGCTCCTGGCGTGCGCGGGCGCTGTCGGTGATGTCCAGAACGCACGTGATCGCGCCGCTCGCCTCGCCGCTCGCGCGCGTCAGCACTCGCAGGCTCATCAGCGCCCGGCGCCAGGCGCCGCTGGGCAACTCGATGTCCACCTCGACGTCGCGGTCGACGCCCTCGTCGAGCACCTCCCCCAGCACGGTGTCGAACGTCTGCATGCTCTCCGGCGTCAGCGTCTGCAGCAGCGTCGTCACGGCCGGCGCGCTCGGTTCGCTCTGCGCCCCGGGGGCCGGCGCCTCGCCGTGCACGGCCTGCACGTCCGTCGGCGCGGCGCTGTCCAGCGGCTCGCTCCCGTAGAGGATGTCGAGCAGGCACGCGTTGTTGTAGACGACGTCACGCTCCGTGTCGATCTGCAGCAGGCCCACGGGCATCGCGTCGGTCATCCGACGCAGCAGCTGCTCGTGTTCGTGCAGCGCCTCCTGGGCTGCCATCTCGGCGGAGATGTCGATGATCTCTACGACCACGCAGTTGCGCCCCGGCTCGTTGAGGAAGTTGTGCAGAGTCGTGTCGACCCACATGTACGAGCCGTCCTTGCGCCGGCGTCGCAGTCGCGTCTGCTGCGCGCGGTTGCTCGAGATCACGGCCAGCCACCCCTCGACCGCGCGGCCCTGGTCGTCGGGATGGATCTGATCGAGCACCGACTTGCCGATCAGCTCCTGCTCGGTGTAGCCGAACATCTCAGTGAAGGCCTCGTCGGCAGCGAGCACGCGTGCGCCCTCGTCCTCCGTCAGCGTGCAGAAGCGGGGAGCCGCCGGCCTGCTCTCCGGCTCGGTCGGGGCGTGGTCGGCGTCCTCGTCACTCGGCAGGATCACGCCGAGGAAGATCCCGTGGATTTCACGCATGTCGAGGAAGTGCAGAGTCGACCACTTCTCGGGGCTTGCCAGCATCCGCACTTTCGTCGCCGCGGCGCCTTCCTTTCCGGCGCTTATCCAGAGCCGGACGACCGCCGTGCGGTCGGCCGCCACCACGTTGTCGATCAGCGCTCGGCCCTCGATCAGCCCCTGTCCCCAGAGACCGACGCTCTGCGGGACCGGCACGATCAGCCCATTGCCGGCGAGCGCGCAGACCTGCGCCGTGGGATGCTCGCGCAACAGCGCTTCGGCGCCCTTTGCGATCGCGTGGCCGTCCTGATCTACGCTCGGCAAGGTCCGCTCCCACCGTCGTGGGCCGGCGCGACGGGCGCGCCGCTGGTGTTTGGCATGTTCCCCTTCATAGACATCGGTCCGGCCTCGGTGTTCAACATCGGCCCGGTGGCGGTGCGGCATGAGCGATGCAGGCCGGCGTGGACGCCTCGTGATCGCGATCAGCCGTCGCTGAAGGGTGCGAGCGCCACGCCGTGGTCTCGCTCGCGCATGCCCAGCTCATAGACGCCACCGTGCTCGCTGCGCAGCACCCGGGTGACCTGGCCGCTGCCGTCTTTGAGCTCCCCGCGCAGCCCCGCGATCGAGCAGTTGACGACGTCGTGCTCGCCACCGTCGGGGTCGGCATAGCGCCAGCCGGCGGCCGCACCGCGCGGCACGTCCGCACGGAGCTCGAGCGAGGAGCCGTTTTGGCCGGCGACCTCGAGCACGGCGCCGGCCGCCGTCTCGGCGACGGTGGGGCGCCGCCCGAACAGCCCGCCGAGGCGCTGGCGCACGCCGTCCAGCGACAGAACTCCGTTGGCCACCCACGGCGTCATCCGGCCGCCGATGGCGAGACGCCCTACCGCGAGGTCGAGCCAGGTCCCGGGGCTGTCGGCGAACTGGCAGCCGTGCACCCAGATCCAGCGCTCGGCGTGCTGCGCGCCCCAGTTGTGGCCGACCATCCCCGGCCAGCCGGCGAGCTCGAGCGGAGCGCGGCCCGGCACCTCGACGATGCCGTCGAACAGCGCCAGCGGCGCGGGGCTGGTGAGCTTCGTGCGCGGCAGCGGCGCCCTGTAGAGGAACTCCGGCCGCAGGTGTCGCAGTTCCGGCTCAGTTGTCGTGAAGGACAAGGACCAGGATGCCGCTCCGCAGCTCCCCTCGGCGAGGCCCGGCCCGAACCTCGCCTGTCCGTCGATCTCGACCCAACCGCCCGGCGGCACCCGGGGGTGCGGCGCCGTGAGCTTGTGCATGAATGGCGCCCCCCGCACGGCGTCGAAGACCGTGAACCAGAGCGACCCTTGCGGCGGATGGCCGGGGCGCTTGTGGATCGTGTGGCGGATCCACACGCCGATAGGATCGAGCGGCGAGACGGCGCGCAGATAGAACGACTCGTACATGCCCACCTTGGCCTTCGCCCCGGGAAAGACCGCGCTCGCCTGCATCGCCGCGATCCTAGCCCCGTCGCCCGACCCTGAGAGGATCCCCCGATGAAGCGAGTTCCCCTCGTCACCCTCCCCGAGGAGCTGATCAGGCCGCAGCGGCGCGAGGACGCCCGCTACCTGCTCGGCATCGACGGCGGTGCGACCAAGACCCTCGCCGCCGTGCTCGACATCGAGCGCGGCACGCTGCACGTCGGCCGCGCCGGCCCCAGCAACGAGGACGCCGTCGGCGCGAAGGCGGCGGTCCAGGCGCTGCTCGACGCCGCCGGCGGTGCGCTCGACGGGGCCGGGATCAGCGAGCGGGACCTCGCCGCGGCGGTCGCCGCTGTCGCCGGCACGGACACCGCCTCGGTCACCCGCCACGTCCACAATGCGCGCGGCGAGTCCTGGATCGTCGTCAACGACGTCGTCGGAGCATGGGCGACGGCGACCGGCGGCGGCCCGGGCGTGGCGGCGATCGCCGGCACGGGATCGAATGTCTTCGGCGTCGGTTCCGGAGGTCGCAGCTGGCGCACCGGCGGCTGGGGGCACCTGCTGGGCGACGAGGGTTCCGGCTACTGGCTCGGCATCGAGTCGATCCGCGCCGCGCTGCACGACCGCGACGCGTCGGGGCCACCCACGGCTCTCGGCGCCGCGGCGTGTGAGTTCTTCGAGCGCGACACCGTCGAGGCGGTCGCGAGCCTCGTCTACTCAAAGCCGCTGACGAAGGGCGAGATCGCGGGGTTTGCGATCGAGACCGCCAAGCTCGCCGAGCAGGGCGATCAGGTCGCGTGTGAGCTGTTCGAGCGTGGTGCAGCCGAACTGGGCGGCCAGGTCGCCGCCGTGATCGAGCAGGCCGGCCTGGAGGGAGCTTTCCCGGTAGGCCTGATCGGCAGCGCCTACAAGGCCGGCGAGGTGTTCCTGGCACCGCTGCGCCGCCGGATCGCACAGTCAGCGCCCGATGCCGAGATCTCACGCGTGCAGATGGCTCCCGTCGGCGGCAGCCTGCTGCTCGCGGCCAAAGCCTGCGGGCAGGAGAGCCGCCTGGATGCGAAGCAGCTGACGGCGCTGATCGAGCGGGCGCTCGCCGGCTGATCACACCCGTGGCGCGAGGATCCCCGTCTGCGCCTGGATCGCGGCGGCGGTGGCGATCGCCCCAGGGCCGATGCTCTGCATCCGCAGCGCCGCCGCGCCGTGGGCGGCGCGCGCCGCTGCCAGCGGCCCCTCGCCTGCCGATAGCCAGACGAAGAAGGCGGCAGCGTAGACGTCGCCCGCGCCGAGGTCATCGGCGGGGGCAGCGAGCGGTTCGTGCGGCAGCTGCCGGGACTCTTCGTTCGGGCCGAGGATCTCTGTCGGTCCCTCTCCCGCGGTGATCGCGACAGTTGCCCCGTCCGCGAGAGCGCGCTCGATCAGCTGCCGGCAGCTCGCGCGCTCCTGCTCGCTGAGCACGATCGCATCGCAGCGACCCGCCAGCGCGACGAGCTTCGCGTCGGCTGGGCACGCGACGATCTCACCGTCGGGCTCGCGCCTGCGGCGAGCGAACCCCTGCGGCGTCAGCCCGACGAACTCCCAGGGCCCGGCGGCGCGTCCGGTCAGCTCCGCTGCGACCGGCGCGAGGTGCAGGATCTCCGCAGCCGGCAGCGCGCCCAGCTCTACCTGTCCGGCCCAGGCGAGCATGCGCTGGCGGCGCTCCCCCCCGAGCCCGCCCGTGGCCAGGGTCGTCGTCGCCTCGGCCGGTTGCACGACCAGCTCGAGCTCGGCCGCGAACGGCGCCAGCATGCTCTCCAGCACCTCCCGCTCGCCGCGCGTGACGATCGTCGCCGCCAGCCCGAGCCGCGCGGCCTGCAGCGCGCTGTAGAGGGCCGTCCCGCCCGGCCGGCGCTCGCCGTCCTCCATCACGTCGATCGTGACGTGGCCGACCGCCAGATAGCGCCGGCGCGGAGCGGCACCGCCCCTGCGCTGCAACGGGTCGCTCACGCTCGCCGCGGCGCCTGTGGGATCATTTCGTCGGTCCCGCCTCGCACGCCGGCTCCGCGCGGACCACAACGAACGCGCCCGCCGGCTGTTGTTGGTGCTTGACAGATGCTCGCCACGGTTCTCGATCGCCATCTTCGCCGAGCCGCGCTCGCGGTGCTCGTCTGCCTGCCCGTGATCGCGCTCGCTCCGGGCGACGCCGCGGCGGCCAAGGGCGTCTCGCGCTATCCGACCCGCGCCACGCGCCCCGCCTTCACCGTGCGCCCCGGGCAGCTCGGGCGAGCACACGCCGCCGCCACGAAGAAGAAGACGAAGAAGAAGAAGAGCGGCCCGATCCTGCGCGGCAATCCGGCACGGGCGCTCCTCAGCTTCCAGGCGATGCAGAAGGCGTACTACATCCTCGGCTCGGGGCTGTACAAGGGCGAACCGTTCTCCTACCTGTGGCCGTTCTCGCAGGCGCTAGCCGCGACCGTCAGCGTCGCCAACGTGCCGGCGCTGCGCACGACGATGACCCGCGAGCTGAAAGCCCGCCTGGTCGGGCTGCGCGCCTATCTGGACCCGAACAACTCGGGCACGCCCGAAGGCACCTTCCTCAGCACGCTCGCCGGATTCGACGGGACCGTTGCGCCGCCGGTGGGTCCCGGCGGGGCAAAGTACTACGACGACAACGCCTGGATCGGCATCGAGCTCATGCGGATCTACCGGCTGACCCGCGAAAGCTCCGCGCTCGGCGGCGCTGAGGGGATCATGGCCTTCGAGATGGAGGGCTGGCAGGCCAGTCCCCAGCTCGGCTGCAGCGGCGGCGTCCCGTTCTCCAACCTGCCTGGGAACACGGACCGAAACACGATCACCACGGCGCCTGCCGCCCAGCTCGCGGTGCAGCTCTACAAAGTGACGGCCAACCCGCAGTACCTGCAGTTCGCGGTCCAGGCCTATGAGTGGGTGCGCACCTGCCTGCTGCTGGGAACGAACATGTACGGAGATCACGTCAACAGGCGCGGCCTGATCGAACCGCACCTCTACAGCTACACGCAGGGTGTGATGATCGGCGCCGGCACGCTGCTCTACCAGGCGACGGGCAACTCTGCCTATCTCTACGAGGCGCGGCAGACCGCCACCGCGTCGCTCGCATACTTCACCCCCGAACGGCTCGGTGCCGAGAACCCGTTCTTCCCGTCGATCTACTTCCGCAACCTGTTGTACCTGGACTCGGTCACCCACGACCCGCCGGGGCCGAAGATCGCGCAGGCTTACGTCGATTACGCGTGGACGCATCTGCGCCTCGCCGGCAATCTGTTCGTCGCCGGCTCACCGCCGTCCGGGCAGCTGCTCGTGCAGGCGGCGATCGTCCAGATCTACGCGCTGCTGTCGTCCCCGCCGAGCACTTACTTTTAGCCGCCGGCGCACTGTTCGCGGGTCCGCCGAGGCCGGGAGCGGCGCGGTGAGCGAGTAGGGTCTGAGCGATGAACGACGCCGCCAACCTGATCACAGCCGACGGTCTGGAGACGCTCAAGTCGGAGCTGGCCGCGCTCGAGGCGGACGGCCGCCGCGAGATCGCCGAGCGCATCAAGACCGCACGCGAATGGGGCGATCTGAAGGAGAACAGCGAGTACCACGACGCCAAGAACGATCAGGCGCATCTGGAGACGAAGATCGCCCGAATGCGCGAAAAGATCGCCGGCGCGGTCGTGGTCGCCGACGAGCCGCCGAGCGCCGGGGTCGTCGGGCTCGGCTCGACCGTCGTCGTGCGCGACCAGGACGGCGCCGAGCAGACATGGCGAATCGTCAGCTCCCACGACGCCTCGCCGCGTGACGGCCGGCTCTCGGCGGAATCACCGATGGCGGTGGCGCTGCTCGGGCGCAAGCCGGGCGATCAGACGTCCGTGTCGCTGCCACGCGGCACGCGTACGCTGACGATCCTCACCGTCGGCTGAGCGCCGGCGAGCTGCGCCGGTACGCCCTGGCGGCGCGGCGCACGAACCGGCCGGGGCTGCGCCCGTAGAGC
This sequence comes from Solirubrobacterales bacterium, assembly GCA_025963965.1. Classification (GTDB taxonomy): domain Bacteria; phylum Actinomycetota; class Thermoleophilia; order Solirubrobacterales; family Solirubrobacteraceae; genus Palsa-744. The sequence continues at coordinate 2,567 of JAOPZS010000036.1, read as the reverse complement.
TCGCGTCCGGCTCGCAGCGCGCTCCTGCGCAGCTTCGTGCGCCGGCGCGCGATCAGCTTGAGCAGCCGGCGCCGCGTGGCGCCACCCACTCCGACACCGGCGCCGTGCTCGGCGATCCACTCACCGAGCACCGCTAGGTCGTGCTCCTCGCCCAGGACTTCGCCGAGGGCATCGGCCCGTTTGCCCAGGCGCCGGAGCCACTTCGCCTCGGCGCGCGCGGCGGCGGCAGCGCGTGAGCTCTTGCCCACCGGACGCACCTTCGTCGCGTCGCGCTGGAGCACTTCTGCGCTGTAGCGGAGATCCTTCACGCGCTTGCGCCACTGGTGCATCGTGCGCGCCCGCCCGCCTTTCCTGCCGGCCGCGCGGCGGAAGCGCTTGCGCCCCTGGCGGTACACGCGCTGCAGCCCCTCCTCGACAGCGACCGCGCCCGGCCGCTCGGGCAGCTGCCAGCTTGCGGCGCGGCCGCGGAACAGCCGCAGCTCGTCGCTGACGCGCAGCCGGTTTCCCGGCTCGAGCACCCGTCGCTCCGCGTCGTCTCGCTCGTGGGCGAGGTGCAGGCGCAGGGCGGCGACGCCGGCCTTGCCCGCCAGCTTCCCGGGGTGGCGCGAGACGAGCCCCTCGAGCGTGTTCAGCATCACCTCGGCATCGCGAGCTCCGGCCAGAAGCGACGCAACGGCGCGCAAAGCGTCCTGTTCGCGCGAGCACCCGCGGCGGCCGAGCTCCCCCTCGAGCAGCCGGATGATCGTCCGCAGCCGCTTGATCGCCTTGCGCGCCTCGTGGACCGCGCGGCGCGCATCGTCCTCCTCGACGCTCGCCAGCCGCCCGATCACGACGTCGGCCTGCTCGAGTGCCATCCTGCGCAGCCCTTCCGCCAGCGCCTCGTCGCGGCCGAGCCCGAGGCTCCCGGCCTTGCGGCGCCGGCGGCCGGCGGTCCGGCGCTCCTCGCCGGTGCGGGCGAGCGCGACACCGAGTCCGATCGCCGCCGTCGCCGCCAGCGTCATCGCAAGCGGCGCCACAATGGGGCGGTGACGAGCCTTCCGAGTGCGCCATGGTGGACGGTGCGGCGCGCTGCCAACCGCAAGCCATCGACGTATCGCTGTCCGATCTGTGGCCATTTTCTCCCCGCTCTCAGCGAGCATATGCTGATCGCGCCCGAAGGCGATTCACGCAGGCGCCGCCACGCACACACCGAGTGCGTTCTGCGGGCCCGGCGCAGCGGGGCGCTGCCGCTTCGGGACGAGTGGCTGGCGCAGCGGCCGCGCCCGGAGCCCTGGTGGCGCCGGCTTCGCCGGCGAGGCTGACGCGGCCGTTAGCTGCCTATGACCTTCGCGTGGTCGGCTGCGACCTTGATCACCACGCGCTGTTCGCCCGGCTGGCGCAGCGGGTACTCGTCAACGCCCATGTACTTCTTGGCGAGCGCGTCGATGTGCTCGTCGGCACCGTCGTGGGTCCGCTCAGCGACCTGGCCGCGGATCTCGACGTACTCATACGGGTTCTCCATGTTCTGCACCGTCAGGGTTGTGCGGGGATCCCGTTCCAGGTTCCGCGGCCAGACCCGGCCCTCGGCGGTGTTGAGGACGGCCAGGCCGTCCTGGACGTCCACCCAGACCGGCGCGCAGTGCACAGATCCGTCCTTGCGCAGCGTCGATACGTGGCAGAAGTTCTTCGCCTTCAGAAGCTCCTCGGCGCGCCCCTCGATCCGTACGCTCATGGTCAGCCCTTTCTGTCGTGTTGAGGACCAAGATAGGACCTCGCGACGCTCATCCCAGCCGAGACCTCTGGACCGAGCGGCGCCCGATCTCATCTGTGGCTCGAGACCTCCGTCGGGCGCTAGTTACGGCTGAGGCCGCTGCTGGAGCTTGCCGGCGGAATCGCGTCGAGCGGCGTGAGCTTGCCGTTGTTGAGCGCGAAATGCACGATGCGCTGCCCCCCTCCGGGGCAGCAGAGCGGGTCGCTCTTGCGGTACAGGGGATAGGCGATAGCGACTTCCGTGTCGTTCTGCGAGACGATCTTCAGCTTCGCGCTCGGTTCCTTCGCGTCGGTGCCGAGGTAGCGGCCGTCGAGAAAGAAGAACGCCTGCTGCCCGTAGCCGTCGGCCGATCCGGTGCGGGTGCCCAGGAGCACACGAAGGGTCTGGCCGGAGTGATATTCGCCGGGGTCGTTGGGCGTGTAGCCACGCGCGCGCACTGTCGCCACCGCCGCCGCGAGCGTGCCGGATTTCGCTTCCTGTCCCGCTTCGGTGAACGACGGCTCAGGGGCGCTCCTGGTGGTCGTCGTCGAGGTTGTTGTAGGGCTGCTGGTGGTCTTCGGCGCGGTCGGAGCCGAGCCCGTCGCGGTCGTGCCCTGCGTCCCCGACCCGGCGCCCTGGGCCGGGGTGCTGGCGACAGTCACGGTCTTGGTCTGCGATCCGCACCCGGTCACCATGACCAGTGCGACCGCCGAGAACGGCAGAAGGCGTCTCATCGCACGCATGGTATTCGCCGCCCGCCGGCCCGCTCCTGGATGCCTCCGTGGCCCGGCGCCCGCGGGGGAGGGTACGATCAGCCGTGAGCATGTCGACACCGCCG
>JAOPZS010000027.1 GCA_025963965.1 Solirubrobacterales bacterium | reverse complement strand
GCTCGTCGTCCCAGTCGATGCCGAGGTCGACATCGAAGTGCTCTTCGAGCAGCTTCACGCCCGAGTCGCCGATCTTCTCCTTGACGAGGACCTTCGCGCGCTCGCTCATCGCCCCGTCCTCTCGACGACCCAGTCGATGCAGGCGGTCAGCGCCTGCACGTCTGCGGTCTCGATCGCCGGGAACATCCCGACCCGCAGCTGGTTGCGCCCGAGCTTGCGGTAGGGCTCCACGTCGACGATCCCGTTGGCGCGAAGCGTCGAGGCGACCGCCGCCGCATCGACGGCCTCGTCGAAGTCGATCGTGCCGACCACCAGCGAGCGGTTCGCCTGATCGGCCACGAACGGCGTGGCGTAATCACTGCTGTGCGCCCAACCGTAGAGGTGCTCGGAGGAGGCCGTCGTGCGCGCCACGCACCCGTCGAGGCCGCCCAGCCCGAGCATCCACTCGACCTGGTCGACCATCAGGAACAGCGTCGCCACCGCGGGCGTGTTGTACGTCTGGTCCTTCAGCGAGTTCTCGAGGGCCGTCTGCAGCGAGAGGAACTCCGGGATCCAGCGCTCCGAGGCGTGCAGCTGGCCGATCCGCTCCTGCGCGGCGGGGCTCAGCAGCGCCAGCCACAGCCCGCCGTCGGAGGCGAACCCCTTCTGAGGCGCGAAGTAATAGACGTCGGCGTCGCCCAGCGCGACCGGCAGCCCGCCGGCGCCCGAGGTGGCGTCGATTGCGACGAGCGCCTCGCCGGCCCGGTCCGGGCGTTGCACCGGAACCATCACCCCGGTGGAGGTCTCGTTGTGCGCCCACGCGATCAGGTCCGCACCGGCCTCCTCGGCCAGCGTGCCCGCGCTCGAGGGATCCGGCGCCGCTCCCGGCTCGGCGGCGAGCGTCACCGGGTCGGCGAGATGCGGGGCGCCCTTCGTGACCGTCGCGAACTTCTGCGAGAACTCGCCGTAGGTGAGGTGCACCGAGCGCTCGCGGACGAGGCCGAAGGCCGCCGCGTCCCAGAAGGCCGTGGCGCCGCCGTTGCCGAGCGCGACCTCGTACCCGTTGGGCGCGGCGAACAGCTCCGCGAGGCCTGCGCGCAGGCGCCCGACGAGCGACTTCACGGGCTTCTGACGATGCGAGGTGCCCATCACGCTGATGCCATCCGACGCCAGCCGAGCCAGCGCCTCCGGCCTGACCTTCGAAGGACCGCAGCCGAAGCGCCCGTCGACGGGCTTCAACTGGTCCGGGATCACCAGCTCGTTCTCGGTCAGAGGGCTCGTCGTCATGTGGGCTCCTCGCTCCTTCGAAGGAAGGGGTTGGACAGTGCTCTGAAGGTGCCCAGGCGCGCGGCGGCGATGTGCCGTCGCTTCCCGGTGGTTGACTCCACCCGAGCGCCAGTCGCGACGACCGGGCGAGTGTAGCGAAGCGCCGCCGCGGTGTCCTCGAGCGCCGGGTCGGTGGCCGCTCGTGTCAGCCCGAGGAAGGCGGGTAGTTGGTGCGCGTGAATCGCGACGCGCCCCCTCGAGACCACGCCTCTGCCGATGCTCCTCGTGTCGCCTCGCTCGCGCGCGAACGGCTGCGCGAATGCGGACTAGGCGCCGCGGCCGTGGGGCTCTGACCAGTCGTAGCCCGGCCCCACCGGGATCAGTTTCTTCGGGTTGAGCTCGTCGTGGGTCGTGTAGTAGTGGCGCTTGATCTGCGCCATCGCAACGGTCTGCGCGACGCCGGGATGCTGGTGCAGCTCGCGGGCGTAGGCCCACAGGCGCGGATAGTCGACGAGGCGGCGCCTGTTGCAGCGGAAATGCAGGTGGTAGACCTCGTCGAAGCGCGCCAGCGTCGGGAACAGCCGCCAGTCTGCCTCGGTGAGGCGCTCACCCACCAGGTAGCGCCGCTCGCCGAGCAGGAGCTCGAGCCAGTCGAAGCTCTCGAACAGCGCCGCGAACGCGCGCTCGTAGGCACCCTGATGGCGCGCGAACCCGGCCCGGTAGACGCCGTTGTTGACTGTCTCGTACACCCGGTCGTTGATCGCGTCGATCTCCGCGCGCAGCGACGCCGGGTAGAGGTCCAGGCCCCCCTCCGTGCCGAGCCCGCCGAGCGAGTCGCCGTCAGCCAGAATGCGGATGATCTCGCTGGACTCGTTGTTCACGATCCGCCCGGCGCCCTCGTCCCACAGGACCGGCACGCTGACGTGGCCGGCGAAGCCCGGGTCGGTCGCGAAGTAGGCCTCGCTGATGAACGCCCAGCCATGCAGCTCGTCTACGTACTCTCCTCCCGGGCCGTCCTCGAAGCGCTCGCCGGTGAACGTCCAGCTGCGCGCGTCGCGGTAGGGCGCGAGGTAGTGGATCGGGACGGCCCGCTCCACTCCGGCGAGCGCTCGCACGATCGCCGTGCGATGCGACCACGGGCAGGCCAGCGAGACGTACAGGTGAAAGCGGCCCGGCTCGGGCGCCGGGCCGGGCTCGCCGCCGCGCGGGTCGGGTCCGACCCAGCCGCGAAACGCGGTCTGCTCGCGGCGAAACTCGCCGTCGCCGGCCATGGTGTCCTTCATCCCGCGAGGCGCTCGCGCCCGGCCGACGCCGCCTGCCAGCCCGGCGGCAGGCGGGACTCGGCGAGGCCCGTTCCCGGCGGAAGCTCAGCGGCGCTGTGAAGCAGGCAGAGCTCCGGCGCCGGCCCGAGCACCAGCGTGCGCTGCCACAGCGCTCCGTCGTGCGGTCCCACGCCGTCGTCGAGCAGCTCGGCGATCGTCGGGTCGCGTTGCCCGCGCGGGCGCGTCACCCAAACCGCCAGGCGCGCGTCGCCCGGCGCCGCCTCGCCCTCCAGTCGCTTGTAGATCGCGCCGGCGCCCTGGCCCATCCGCCGCGCCGCCTCGCCGTGCGCCGTCTGATGGCCGCGCGACACGGCCGCCAGCTCGAGCACGCCCACTGCGCTCCAGTTCTCGACGAGGTACCAGTCCTCGTAGCCGCCTGAGTCTCCGGCGCCCGCCGCCGGAAGCCACGGCAGCTGCTCGGCGCGCAGCGTGACGGAGCCCAGCAGTCCGCACGGCGGCCGGTGCGCCAGCGAGCGGTGAAAGCGGCTCAGCGCCTGCTCGTAGTCCTCGACGTCGACACCGCCGGCGGCCCTGTGCCAGAAGACGTAGGCGAGCATCCCGCGCGGCGCCCGGTCCGCCTAGAAGGAGGGCTTGATCCAGTCCATGTGCGAGCGCAGCTCGCCGCCGACGTGCTCGACCTGCGTGTCGGCCTGCTCGGCGCGCATCCGCAGGAAGTTCTCCTGGCCCGCCCGGTTCTCGGCGATCCACTCCCGTGCGAAGTCGCCGTCCTGGATCTCCTTGAGGATCTGGCGCATCGCCGCCCGCGTCTCGTCGGTGATGACGCGCTTGCCGCGCGTGTAGTCGCCGTACTCGGCGGTGTTGGAGATCGAGAAGCGCATCCCGGCCAGGCCCTTCTCGTACATCAGGTCGGCGATCAGCTTGAGCTCGTGCAGACACTCGAAATAGGCCATCTCGGGGTCGTATCCGGCCTCGACGAGCGTCTCGAAACCCGCCTGGACGAGCTCGGACGCGCCGCCGCAGAGCACGGCCTGCTCGCCGAACAGGTCGGTCTCGGTCTCGTCCTTGAAGCTCGTCTCGATCACGCCGCCGCGCGTGCAGCCGATGCCCTTCGCGTAGGCCAGGGCGAGCGCGCGCGCGTTACCCGTCGCGTCCTGCTCAACGGCGATCAGCCCGGGCACGCCGCTGCCTTCGGTGTACTGCCGGCGGACCAGGTGGCCGGGGCCCTTCGGCGCGACCATCGCCACGTCGACGCCGGGCGGCGGGGCGACCTCGCCGTAGTGGATCGAGAAGCCGTGCCCGAACAGGATCATGTTGCCCTCGGCGATCCCGTCGCGGATCTCGGCCTCCCAGACCTGGCGGTGAAGCTCGTCGGGCAGCAGGATCATCACGAGATCACCGCGGCTGGCCGCATCGACGACGGAGGTGACCTCGAGGCCCTGCTCCTTCGCCTGCGCGACGGAGGCGGAGTCGGGCCGCAGCCCGACGACGACGTCGACGCCCGAGTCCTTGAGGTTCAGCGCGTGAGCGTGGCCCTGCGAGCCGTAGCCGATGATGGCGACGGTCTTGCCGTCGAGGAGCGTGAGGTCTGCGTCGTCGTCGTAGATCATGCGCGGCAGGCTATCCGACCGGAGTCGGCGATCAGGCTTCGGCGCCGGCGACGAGCGTCCGACCGGGCACCGCGAGGCTGCCGTCGGTGGCGGTGAAGGGGGCGAGGCGTGCGGCCACCGCGTCGTGAATCTCGCTGATCTCCGCCTCGGGCCGTGAGAGCACGGCGTCGTGGAAGCTTCGTGACAGGTCGAGCGTCAGCTCCCAGAACTCCTCGAAGCTCTCGTGGCGGCGCAGCATCTCGACGCGAGCGACCTCGATCTCTGCGAAGCCGGCGTCCTCGAGCAGCGCCCTCAGACGCTGCTCGCTGCCGAGCGCGAAAGGGCCGGGACCGTCGCCGCCGCCCGCGCCGCCGACGGGCTCGCGCTCGGCCAGCACGGCCGCCGGCACGCCCGCCCAGGGGTTCGCCTCGACCGCGTCCCAGACTGCCAGCCCGGCGCGGCCGCCCGGGCGCAGCACACGGCGCGTCTCGGCCAGGGCGGCGGCGGGGTCGGCCATCAGCATGTAGCCGTAGCGGCACAGCACGACGTCGACGCTCGCGAGCGGCAGGTCGATCCATTCGGCGTTGAGCACCTCGAACTCGACGCCGGCGACGCCGAGCTCGGCTGCCCGCGCCCTGGCCCCAGCGAGCATGCCCTCGGCCTGGTCTGAGATCACGACGCTGCCGACCGGGGCGACGATCTCGGCGGCCAGCATCCCCGTCTCGCCAAGGCCCGCGGCGAGCTCGAGCACGCGCTCGCCCGGCTGCGGGGCGACGGCCGCGATCATCGCGTGCGAGACCTCCGCGCTCCACTCGCGCATCGGGCGCTGGTGGCGGATCCAGCCCGCCGAGGCCTCCTCCCAGCCCGTCAGGCTGCTCTCGCGATAGGCGTTCGGGTCGAAGCTCATGCCAGCTCCCGGCGCAGCAGCTTGCCCGAAGCGGTCCGGGGCAGCGGCTGATCGCGCGCGGTCCAGCCCTTCGGAACCTTGTATCCGGCGAGCGAGCGGCGGCAGTGCGCGGCGAGATCGGCCGGGTCGAGCCTGGCGCCCGGGCGCGGCACGACCCAGGCGAACAGCGACTCTCCCCAATCCTCGTCTGCTCGCCCCACGACGGCGGCCTCGAGCACGTCCGGGTGCGCCTCGATCACAGCCTCGACCTCGGCGGGAGCGACGTTCTCGCCTCCGGTGACGATCGTGTCCGCCTTGCGCCCGAGCACCTGCAGCCGCCCGCGCTCGTCGAGCTCGCCGAGATCGCCTGTCGCCAGCCACCCCTCCTGCAGCGTCGCCGACGGCGCAACCGTCGGCCCCGCGACGAGGATCTCGCCGTCCGCGGCGAGATCCACGACGGTGCAGAACAGCGGCGGCCCCGCGGTGGGCCGGCCGGCGTGCGCTTCGGAGAGCGGCGTCGTCGTCACCTGCGAGCACGTCTCGGTGAGGCCGTATGTGAGCGAGACCGGCACGCCCGCCAGCGCCGCCCGTCGCACGAGCGCGGCCGGCACGGGACCGCCGCCGGTGAGCGCGCAGCGCAGCGCCGGCGGGCGCTCGAGGCCCGCGTCGAGCAGTCGCCCCAGCGTCGTCGCCACGAGGCTCACGAGCGTCACTCGCTCATTGCGCAGCGCCGCGAGCACCCGGTCGGTCTCGAAGCGCTCGTGGACCACGGCGGTCGTCCCGTAGATCGCCGAGCGGATCAGGATCGAGAGGCCGCCCACGTGCGAGAGCGGCATCGCGCACAGCCAGCGCTCGTCGGGGTCGCTGCCGAGCGCGACCCCCGAGCCGAGCGCGCTCCACAGCAGGTTGGCGTAGCTGAGGCGGACCGGCCGTGGCGCGGAGGTCGTCCCGGACGTGTGCACGATCAGGGCGCTCGCGTCGAGGTCGTGCCGGGCGGGCGGCCCGCCGGAGCGTCCCTGCTGTGGAAGCGGCTCCTCGACCAGCACCTCGGCGCCCGCCGCGACGCGCTCGCGCTCGGCCGACGCGAGGCGCAGGTCGACGGGCACGGCGACGGCGCCGAGCAGCAGGCAGGCGTGCAGCGCCTGGGCGAAGGCGAGGCCCGGGGGCAGTGCGATCGCGACTCGATCGCCGCGCTCGACGCCGAGCTCGAGCAGACGTGCGGCGCCGACCCGCGCGAGCGCCAGCAGCTCGCCGTATGTCGCGCTGACGTCCGGGGTCTCGATGGCCACGCGACCGGGCGTGCGCGACGCGGCCCGCTCGAGCCATGCCTCGATCTCCATGGCGCACAGGCTAGCCTTCGCGCGATGAGCACCGACTTCCTCGCCGGGCCGGGTGAGTACACCGACATCCGCTATGAGCTCTCGACGGGCGCCGACGCGGGCATCGCGAAGATCACGATCGCGCGGCCGGAGGTCCGAAACGCCTTCCGCCCGCGCACGGTGATCGAGATCTCCGAAGCGCTCGAGCGGGCTCGCGAGGACACGTCGGTCGGCGTGATCGTGCTCACCGGCGAGGGGCCCGACGCGTTCTGCTCGGGCGGCGATCAGCGCGTGCGCGGCGACTCCGGGTACCTCAACGACGACGAGGCCGGCCGGGCCGGCGTCGGACGCTTCCACGTCACCGACCTGCACATCCAGATGCGCCGCCTGCCCAAGCCCGTGGTGGCGATGGTCGCCGGCTACGCGATCGGCGGCGGGCACGTGCTGCACCTCGTCTGTGACCTCACGATCGCCGCCGACAACGCGCGCTTCGGCCAGGTCGGGCCCAAGGTCGGCTCGTTCGACGGCGGCTTCGGGGCCGGCCTGCTCGCGAACCTTGTCGGCCCGAAGAAGGCCAAGGAGATCTGGTTTCTGTGCCGCCAGTACTCGGCGCAGGAGGCGCTCGAGATGGGTCTCGTCAACACGGTCGTCCCGCTCGAGCGCCTCGAGCAGGAGACGGTGCAGTGGTGCCGGGAGATGCTCGCCCTCTCCCCCTTCGCCCTGCGCCTGCTCAAGGCCAGCTTCAACGCGGCCGAAGACGGGCTCGCCGGCATCCAGCAGCTCGCCCACGACGCGAACCTGCTGTTCTACGGCAGCGAGGAGGCCCAGGAGGGTCGCGACGCATACCGCGAGAAGCGCCCGCCCGACTTCTCCCGGTTTCCCAAGCGGGCCTAGGAGTCGCGATGGGAGCGGTCCGCATCTGGCTGATGGCCGCACGGCCGCGCACGCTGCCCGCCGCGATCGCGCCGGTGCTCGTCGGCACCTCGCTCGCGCTCGGCGACGGCGACTTCCATCCGCTCGCCTTCGTCGCCGCGCTGCTCGGAGCGATCTTCATCCAGGTCGGCACGAACCTCTCCAACGACTACTCAGATGCACGGCGCGGCGCCGACACCGACGATCGGCTGGGGCCGGTTCGCGTGACGGCCGGCGGGCTCGTGCCGCCCAGCCAGGTGCTCGTCGCGACGTACGTGACGTTCGGGCTGGCCGTCGCGTGCGGCGCCTACCTGATCGCCGTCGCCGGGTGGGAGCTGCTGGCCGTCGGCGCCGCCTCGATCCTCGCCGGGGTGCTCTACACGGGCGGGCCCCGCCCCTACGGCTATGAGGGTCTCGGCGAGCTCTTCGTGTTCCTGTTCTTCGGGATCGTCGCGGTCACGGGCTCTTACTACGTGCAGGTCCAGAAGCTGCCGTGGGAGGCGTTCGTGTGCGCGGTCCCGGTCGGGCTGCTGGCGAGCGCGATCCTCGTCGTCAACAACGTGCGCGACCTCGAGACCGACCGGCGCGCGGGCAAGCGCACGCTGGCCGTGCGGCTCGGCCGCGAGCGCACCCGCGTCCTCTACGTGGCGCTGCTGGCGCTGGCCTACGTGATCGCGCCGGTGCCGTGGGTCGCGGGTTCGATGACCGCCTGGCTGCTGCTGCCCTGGCTCTCGGCGCCGCTCGCGCTGCGTCTCGTCCAGGTCGTGCGGTCCCGCGTCGACGGCCCGTCGCTGAACGCCGCGCTGGCGGGAACCGGTCAGCTTCAGCTCCTGTTCTGCCTGCTGTACGCGGCCGGGATCCTCGCCAGCGGCGGCATCAGCCCGTGAAGCTCGAGCTTCGCCGCCGCACGCTGCACCTCACCGAGCCGATCGTGACCTCCTACGGCGAGATCGCGCAGCGCGAGCTGGCGATCGTCACGCTGAGCGGCGAGGACGGCGTGACCGGCCACGGCGAGGCCGCGCCCCTGCCGGCGTACGACGGGCCGGACATGGACCGCGTGTGGAGCGCACTCGAGTCATATGTCGCGGTCGCCGCCGCCGCCGAGGACTCCGGGCCGATGGCCGGCGTGCAGATGATCGAAGCCTGCCGCGCCGTCGAGGACCTGCCCGAGGCGATCGCCGCACTCGACATGGCGCTCTGGGACCGCGCCGGTCAACGCGCCGGAAAGCCCGTCGCCGCATTGATCACCGAGGCGCACGCGACGCGTGTCCCGGTCAACGCGACGCTGACCGCCGTCGACCGCGCGGGCGCCGCCGAGCAGGCTGCGCGCGCCGTCGCTGACGGATTCGACTGCCTGAAGGTCAAGGTCGGCGTCGGCGACGACGCCGGTCGCATCGCCGCGGTGCGCGCCGCCGCCGGCCAGGATGCGCTGCTGCGGCTCGATGCGAACGGCGGCTGGGACGTGGAGCAGGCCGTGCACGCGATCGAGGCGCTGGCGCCGGCCGGACTCGAGCTCGTCGAGGAGCCGTGCCATGGCCTCACGGCGGTCCGCGAGGTGCGCGAGCGCGTTCCCGTGCGGGTCGCGATCGACGAGACGGCGGGGGAGCCGGGAGCGCTCGCGGCCGGCGTCGCGGACGCCGTGTGCCTGAAGGTCTCACGCTGCGGCGGGATCGGCCCGCTGCTCGCGGCGGCCGCGCTGGTCCGCGCCACGGGAGCCGAGATCTACCTCGCCTCGACCCTCGACGGCCCCCTCGGCGTCGCCGCGGCGCTGCAGGCGGCTGCCGCGCTGGCTTCTCGTGGCCCGCTTCCGCATTGCGGGCTGGCGACACTCGGGCTGTTCGAGGACCTGGAGGACCCGCTGGCGCCGCGGGAAGGCGCGATCGAGCTGCCCTCAGCCCCGGGGCTCGGGGTCGCGGGCTTCTAGGACCGCCGCGACGCCGCCGGGATCCTCGAGCGGCAGGCCATGACCGCCCGCCAGCACGCTCAGCGACCCGTCTCGCAACAGTGCCAGCGTGCGGCGCGCGAGCGCCACGAACTTCTCGTCGCGCTCGCCAGCGATCAGCGCGACGGGTATCTCGAGCTCGCCGAGGCGCGTCCACAGGGGGGTCATCGCGCCGGTGCTGAGGCCGCGCATCACGGCCGCCAGCGCGAGCGGCTCGTTGCGCCGCTGGTCGGCGCGCGCCAGCTCGCCGACCGCGGGCGGATCGGCGGCGAACAGCGGCTGGGTCCGCCACGACTCGATGAACTGCTCGAACGGCTCGCCTTCCAGGCGCTGGGCGAGCCGCTCGTCGGCGGCGAGCCGCGCAGCCCGCTCCCCGCCGTCCTCGATGCCCGGGTTCGCCGCGATCAGATACAGGCGAGTGACGCGCTCGGGCGCGGCAAGCGCCACGTGCAGCGCCACCCTGCCTCCCAGCGAGTAGCCGCACAGCGCGAAGCGCTCCGGCGCCGCCGCGAGCACAGCCCGCGTGCAGTCCTCGAAGCGGATCGGCCATGGATGATCGGAGGCGACGCCGTGCCCCGGGAGGTCGATGGCGAGCGGGCGGTAGCGTTCGGGGTCCAGGCGCCCGACGACGCCGTCCCATGCTCGGTGCGTCCCGCTGAAGCCGTGGAGCAGGACGAGCGTCTCTGGCACGGCCGCATCCTATGACGAGCACAACCGACACCCATCTGCTGCTCCGGGCCTTCGTCGACGAGCTGGCGCGCTGCGGGATGCGGGCAGCCTGCACCTCGCCCGGCTCGCGCAGCGCGCCGCTCGTGCTGTCGCTCGCGCGCGAGCCGCGCCTGCGCTGCTTCTCGCACATCGACGAGCGCTGCGCCGGGTTCTTCGCGCTCGGCATGGCCAAGGCGTCGGGCCGTCCCGTCGCGGTCGCCTGCACGTCGGGCACCGCCGCCGCACAGCTGCTCGCCCCGGCAGTCGAGGCGCGCGAGGCACGCGTGCCGTTGCTGCTGCTGACGGCCGACCGGCCGGCCGAGCTGCGCGAGAACGGCGCCGGCCAGGCGATCGACCAGCTGAAGCTCTACGGGGACGCCGCGAAGTGGTTCTTCGAGGTCGAGCTGCCGCCGGCGGCGGGTGCGGCCCAGCTTCGCTGGATCCGCACGCTCGCGTGTCGCGCCTACGCGACGGCGCACGAGGGCAGGCCCGGGGCGGTGCACCTGAACTTCCCCCTGCGTGAGCCCCTCGTCGGAGCTGACGAGCCGCCGCCGGACGCCAGCGGCAGGGCCGACGGGGGCCCGTTCGTCCGTCGCCACCGCACGCCGCCGGCCGACGTCGACCTCGAGACGCTCAGCCGGCTGGCCGGCGCCTCGCGCCGCGGTGTGATCGTGGCGGGACGGCATGAGCGCGAGGAGCCGCTCGGGCCGGCAGCGGCCGAGCTGGCGCGCGCGGCCGGCTGGCCGCTGCTCGCGGATCCGCTCTCGGGCGCTCGACGCGGCTCGTCGGCGATCGCGCACTACGACGCGATCCTGCGCCATCCGGCGGCGCTGGAGGATCTCGCCCCCGACCTCGTCCTGCGCGTCGGAGACCTGCCGGTGTCAAAGCCGTTGCGGGAGTGGCTCGCGTCGCTGGCGGGAATACAGCAGGTCGCGCTCGACCCGGAGGGTGCCTGGCAGGATCCGGCGAGCACGCTCTCGGCGAGCCTCGCGATCGAGCCCGCAAGGGCCTGCGAGCGGCTCGCCCTCGAGCTCGCCGCCGGGGATCCGGGGTGGCTCGAGGGGTGGCGCACCGCCGATGAGCTGGCCGCAGAGGCGATCGGCGGCGTGATCGGCCCGGCGGCGCTGAGCGAGCCGGCCGTCGCGGCCGAGCTGGGCGCGCTGCTGCCGGCGGCGGCAACGCTGTTCGTCGCCTCCTCGATGCCGGTGCGAGACATCGAGACCTTCTGGCCGGCCCGGCCGGATCCGCCGCGGGTGCTCTGCAACCGCGGCGCCAACGGCATCGACGGGATCGTCTCGAGCGCCTTCGGCGCGGCCGCGGCGAGCGACGGGCCGGCGCTGTTGCTGATCGGGGACGTCGCGCTCGCGCACGATATCGGCGGCCTGCTGGCCGCCGGGCGCCTCGGCCTCGATCTGACGATCGTGCTGCTCGACAACGCCGGGGGCGGGATCTTCGACTTCCTCCCGGTCGCGCACTCGCCGATGGCCAGGATCGACGAGCCGGGCGCCGCAGGCAGCGCCGATCTGTACACGCGCCACATCGCGACGCCGACAGGACTGGACTTCGGAGAGGCGGCTTCGCTGTACGGGATCGCCTACGAGCGGGTCCAGGACGGACCGGGATTCCGCGCGGCGCTCGAGCGCGCGCTCGACGCGCCACGCGCGGCGCTCGTGCACGTGCCGTGCGAACGCGAGGCGAATGTCCGGCTGCACGGACGCGTCTGGGAGGCCGTCGGGACGGCGCTCAGCCGGCGAGCAGGGGCAGCAGCGCCGCCAGCTTGACCTCGGTCTCGGCGAGCTCGCGCTCGGGCACCGAGTCGCGCACGATTCCGCCGCCGGCGTAGCAGCGGGCAACGGCACCGCTCAGCAGCGCGCAGCGAAGCGCCACGCAGAACTCGCCGTCGCCGGCGGTGTCCGTCCAGCCGACCGGGCCCAGATACCAGCCGCGGTCCAGGCCCTCGAGCGCCGGGATCAGCGGCGCGGCCGCCGACAGCGGCTCGCCGCCGACGGCGGGGGTCGGGTGCATCAGCCCGGCCAGCTCGAGCGCCTCGATCGGAGCGGCCAGCTGGGCGCGGATCGGCGTCGCGAGGTGCTGGATGTTCGCGATCCGCGCGAGCTCGGGCTCGGGCGCCGAGGCCACCCAGACCGAGTGAGGGCGCAGCATCCGCTCGATCCGGCGCGCGACGATCGCGTGCTCTTCGCGGTAGCTCGGGTCGCGCAGCAGCTGCTCGCCGAGGTGCGCGTCGACGGCCGGGTCGGCGCTTCGCCGTGAGGAGGCGGCGAGCGCGAGCGTCGAGACCCGCTGCCCCTCGCGGCGCAGCAGCAGCTCCGGGCTCGCGGCGATCAGAGTCGAGTCGCCGCGTCCGGCGCAGAACACGAAGCAGGAGGGGAACTCGTCCCGCAGCACGCCGAAGATCGCCGCGGGGTCATACGCGCGTGGCGCGTGGACCTGGACCTCCCGCGAGAGCACGATCTTGCGCATCCGCCCCGCCCTGATCAGCTCGACGGCACGGGCGACGGCCTGCTCGTAGTGCTCGGGAGGCATCGCGCTGATCACCTCGAACCGCCCTGTCGGCGACGGGTCGAGCAGTGGCAGCGGCTCGGCGCGCAGGCCCTCGAGCCGCTCGAGCAGCCGCTCGAGCACGCGATCCGGATCGTCGTCGGGCTGCATGAGGGCGGTCAGCGTCATCGTGGCGAGAAGCTCCCCGCCCCGCTCGCCGCGTGCGAGGCTCAGCTCCGGGACCACAAGGCTGGCCGGGCCGAACCCCCGCCAGTGAGGGGACTGCGCGCCGTCGGGGGCGAAGCTGAGGCCGCCGAGGGCCAGCGGCCCGGCGGCGTGGCTCCCGCCGGAGGGCTCGGCGAAGGCATCCGCCGCCAGCTCGCGCCAGCGAGCGGCCAGCGCGGAGAAGCGACCCGCCCCGCTCGCGCGCAGCTCGACCGCCTCGCCGACCGCGGCGAGCGCTCGCGAGCCCCGTTCGGGCTGCTCGAGCACGAACCACGGCTCGCCGGCGCGGCGCGAGGCGCAGACGACGGCGGCGGGGTCCCCGCCGGAGGGCAGCGCGACGGTGATCGAGGCGAGGTGCGCGCGTCCGGTGCTTCGCGCGGCGGCGAGCGCTCCGGCGAGCCGGCGCGAGAGACGCTCGCGCTCCGCGTCGTGCAACGCGAAGGGAGAGTCTGCCGCGGCCGCCGTCCTCAAGCGATCAGGTCTCGCTCCGCCCGCGCGAGATCGCGATCTCGCCGGTCCGCATCATCTCGATCAGGCCGAACGGCCGGACCATCGTCTCGAACGCCTCGATCTTGTCCGTGGTCCCGGTCACCTCGATGATGATCGCCCGCTTCGTGACGTCGACGACCTTGCCACGGAAGATCTCGGCGATCTGCATCAGCTCGCCGCGCTGCGCTCCGTCGGCTGTGACCTTGAACAGGGCGAGCTCGCGCGCGACCGTGTCTCCCGGCTCAAGATCGCGGATCTTCAAGACGTTGACGAGCTTGTGCAGCTGCTTGGTGACCTGGTCGATCGGATGCAGGGCCCCGTCGACGGTCAGCGTCACACGCGATATCTCGGTGTCCTCGGTCGGCCCGACGGTGAGCGTCGCGATGTTGAAGCCGCGTCGCGCGAACAAGCCTGCGATCCGCGTCAGCACGCCCGACTTGTTTTCGACGAGGATTGACAGGACGTGCTTGCGTCCGGTGCGCATGTTCGTGGCGGCCTCGAGCTCTTCGAGGCTGAGCGGCTCCTTGGTGCCCGGTTCACCCATGACGGGGCTCACCCCACCATCTCGCGAGCGGCGTGCCCGGCCGGGATCATCGGATAGGTGTTCTCCTCGCGCGTGACTCGCACGTCGACCAGCACGGGCCCGTCGATCGCGATCGCGCGCTTGATGTCCTCGACGAGCGTCGTCTTGTCGGCGAAGCGCAGCCCGGTGACGCCGTAGGCCTCGGCGAGCTTGACGAAGTCGGGGAACTCGCCCATGTCGACCTGGCTGTATTTGCCATCCCAGAACAGCTCCTGCCACTGGCGCACCATGCCGAGGTAGCCGTTGTTCATGATGAAGACCTTGATCGGGATGCCGTTCTGCGCGCAGGTGGCGAGCTCCTGGGCGTTCATCTGCACCGAGCCGTCGCCGGCGATGCAGCAGACGAGCCGATCGGGGCAGCCGACGGCAGCGCCCATCGCCGCGGGCAGCCCGAAGCCCATCGTGCCGAGGCCGCCCGAGTTGATCCAGCGCCTGGGCGCCGGGAAGTCGTAGTGCTGGGCAGCCCACATCTGATGCTGGCCGACGTCGCTGGTGAGGATCGCCTCGCCGCCGGTCGCCTCCGCCAGCGCCTGGATCAGGAACTGCGGCTTGATCTCGCTGTCGGCAGAGTCCTCATAGGAGAGCGGGTACTTCGCTTTCCAGCCTTCGATGCGGCTCCACCAAGCCTCCAGGCGACCCGGGTCGGCGCCGATCGCGCGGTACTCGACGACGAGCTTCGCCAGCACGTGCTTGGCGTCGCCGACGATCGGGATGTGCGCGGGCACGTTCTTGGAGATCTCGGCCGGGTCGACGTCGATGTGGATGAACTTGGCGCGCGGGGCGAACTCTGAGAGCTTGCCTGTGATGCGGTCGTCGAAGCGTGCGCCGACCGCGCAGATCAGGTCGGCCTCGTCCATCGCGTAGTTGGCCGCCCGCGTGCCGTGCATGCCGAGCATCCCGAGCCACTGCGCGTCCGGCGCCGGGTAGGCGCCGAGGCCCATCAGGGTGCAGGTGACGGGGAAGCGATCGCTGCGCGCGAACTCGATCAGCTCCTCAGAGCCTTCGGCGTTGACGACACCGCCGCCCGCGTAGATCACCGGGCGCTGCGCGGCGGCGAGCGCCTTGGCGGCCTGGCGGATCTGCTTCTGGTTGCCCTCCACGCGCGGCTGGTAGCCGGGCAGGCGCACGTCGGAGACCGGCTCGTAGTCGATCTCCGCTCGCGACAGGTCCATCGGGATGTCGACGAGCACCGGGCCGGGCCGGCCGGTACGGGCGATGTGGAACGCCTCGTGGATCGCGCGGGGCAGTTCCTGGGGGCTCTGGATCATGATCGAGTGCTTGACGATCGGCATCGTGATGCCGATCGTGTCGGCCTCCTGGAAGCCGTCGGTGCCGAGCAGCTCGGTGCGCACCTGTCCGGTCACGAACACGCACGGGACCGAGTCCATCATCGCGTCGGTGATCGGCGTGATCAAGTTCGTCGCGCCGGGGCCGCTCGTGGCGAAAGCGACACCAACCTTGCCGGTGGCCTTTGCGTAGCCCTCGGCGGCGTGGCCGCCGCCGGCCTCGTGGCGGACGAGGATGTGGCGGATGCCGCCGTTGACGAGCGCGTCGTAGGTCGGCAGGTTCGCCCCGCCGGGGAGGCCGAAGACGACGTCGACGCCCTCCGCCTTCAGACATTCCATCAACGCATCGACTGCGCGCATCTCACCGACCTCCTTTCACTGGTCCAGAACGACCAACTGCGGGGAGGCTTCCCCGCGTGGGGAAATCAGTCTACCAGCGGGTTTCCGGGCAAAATGCCGGATTCGCAGCGCCCTGGCGACGCGCTCGCGGGCGGACTGAGGGCTCACGCGCAGGTTCTCACGCGGCGGACACGAAGCGCGGCGTGGGTAGCGGAGGCCTAGGCGCTGCCGATGCCGACGCCGATCGCGAGCACGATCGCGCCGCCGACTGTGACGACGAGCAGCGAGGAGCGCATCGAGACGTTCAGGAAGCGGTTGCGGATCCACGCGATCGCGAACAGCTCGACGGCGACGACCGCCCCCGCGACGATCAGCGCCTTGTGCACGTCGGAGATGATGAACGGGAGCGTGTGGAACAGGCCGCCGAGCGTCGTCATGCCGCCCGTGATCGAGCCGCGCACGACGGCGGAGCCTCGTCCCGTCTCCTCGCCGGTGTCCGACAGCGCCTCCGACCAGCCCATGCTGACGCCCGCTCCGAGCGCGGTGGAGAATCCGACGAGCAGCGCCGTGTGCGAGCTCGAGGCGATCGCCGCGGCGAAGATCGGAGCCAGCGAGGAGACGGTGCCGTCGATCATGCCGACGAGCGCCGGCTGCACGACGCGCAGCACGAACTCGGGCTCGTCCTTGAAGCCGGCCCTGTGGATCATCCGCGCGATCAGCGAGTCGCCCCGCCGAGTCTCTGCCTTCACTTGCGTGCTCATCGCCCACAACATAAGTGACGGACCGGCTTAGGCCGGCCAAACTCCGGTTAGGGCAGCCGAACCGCTAGTGACGCGAGGCGGGCGTCCGCTCCCAGGATTCCGGCGCGATCGCGACGTCGGGATAGTCGAACTCCTGGCCGCAGCGCGTGCAGATCGCGTCGTAGATCTTCGTGACCTTGCCGCAGCGCGGGCACTGGCGACGCAGCTCGTCGCGCTCGAACCGGTAGACGATCGCGGCGAGCAAGCCGAAGAAGGGGACCAGGCCGGAGATCAGGAACCAGAGGAAGAACGAGCTGCCCTTGAGCTTGCCGATCGCTCCCCCGGCGAGCCCGAAGCAGACGGCGATGACGATGTAGGCCATGCTCCGGCCGCGCCCCTAGAGCAGGATGCGCAGTGCCCAGATCACGGCGATCACCGCGACGATCAGGAGCACGGTGCTGAACAGGAAGGAGATCACGTGGATGATCACCCCGAGCAGCAGCCACCCGGCGACGAGCAGCACCAGCGCCGCGACGGCGGTGCGACCGAAGGATCGTGACTTCGAGTCGTTCATCTGACCACAGCTTAACGGCAATGCGGCCGGACAGAGAGGGAATCCCCTGTCCGGCCGCACGCCTTGGGCGCCCGCCGAGGGAAGCGCGCGCCCGTCGCATTGGGAGGGGCTCAGCTCATGCGACCGAGCGGACCCAGATCGCGGGCTGTCCGTGCCGTCACGATGTCCGCGCCGCTATGGCCGGAGCGCTGCCGACCCGCCCCCAGCCCGACACTTGTCAGGCGATAACGACGAATGCGAGGACCGTGCCGTCCCACATCCGCCTCGACCTCGGGCAGGAGGATGAACCGCCGAGGAAGGATTGAAGCTCTTGATGTGCCTGCTGACCGGTTCATACCGAGCATATTGGCGTGCCGGTGCCCTCCTGCCTTTAGCCGGGCGTCCAAAATGTGTGCGAGACGGCTGTTCAGCCTGCGAGCTGCTCGTTGATCAGCCGCGAGACCTCGGTGCCGTCTGCCCGCCCCTTCGTCTCGCGCATCACCTGACCGACGATCGGTCCGATCGCCTTGGCGTTGCCTTCGCGCACACGCTGGGCGGCGTCTGGATTGGCCTCGAGCGCAGCGGCGACGATCCCGGCCAGCTCGTCCCCGCCGTCCATCGTCCCCAGGCCCTCGGCCTCGATGATCGCCTGCGGCTCGCCGCCCTCGGCGATCAGCCGCTCGAGCACCGTGCGCCCGGCAGCGGCGGTCACCTGCCTGGCCGTGAGGAGCCCGACGAGCGCGGCGAGCGCGGCCGGGGTGACGAGTGACTGCGCCGGGTCATCGACATCGTCGAGCCGGCCGAGGAGCTCAGCGGAGACCCAGTTGGCGAGCTGCTGGGGCGCCGGGGCGGGATCCGCGCCGCTGGCCAGGGCCGCCTCGAAGTAGTCGCCGAGCTCGCCGCGAAAGGCCAGCAGCTGCGCGGTCTCGGTGCTGAGGCCGGTCTCGCGTTCGAGCCGGGCGGCGCGGTCGGCGGGGAGCTCGGACATCTCCGCGCGGGCTGCCGAGCGCATCTGCTCGTCGATCGCGACGGGCCCGAGATCGGGCTCGGGGAAGTAGCGCTAGTCGTGCGCCTCCTCCTTGGAGCGCAGCGAGGTGATCGCGCCGGAGGCGGGGTCGAAGTGGAGCGTCTCCTGCGTGACTGTGCCGCCGCCGGCGATCAGCTTCTGCTGGCGGGCGATCTCGGCGCGGATGCCGCGTTCGATGAAGCGGAAGGAGTTCATGTTCTTGAGCTCCGTCTTCACGCCCAGCTGCTCGCTGCCGGCCGCCCGCAGCGAGATGTTGGCGTCGCATCGCAGCGAGCCCTCCTCCATGTTCACGTCGCTGACGCCGAGGCGGCGCATCGTCGTTCGCAGCAGCTTCAGCCACTCCCCTGCCTGCTCGGCGGAGCGCAGGTCGGGCTCGGTCACGATCTCCGCGAGCGGTGTGCCGCCGCGGTTGAAGTCGACGATGCTCGCGTCGGAGCCGTGGATCCGCCCGCTGGCGCCGAGGTGGGTCAGCTTGGCGGCGTCCTCCTCGAGGTGCACGCGGTGGATGCGCACCTCGCCGAGGTGCCCGCCGCGGCACAGCGGCTCGTCGTACTGGGAGATCTGGTAGCCCTTGGGCAGGTCCGGATAGAAGTAGTTCTTGCGATGGAAGATCGAGCGTGGCGCGAGCTCGGAGCCGAGCGCGAGCCCGATCATCAACCCGAAGTGCACAGCGCGTGCATTGGCGACGGGGAGGCTGCCCGGCAGGCCGAGGCAGACGGGGCACGTGTGGGTGTTCGGGGGATCGCCGAAGGACAGCGCGCACGAGCAGAACATCTTGGTGGCGGTCGCCAGCTGGATGTGGATCTCCAGGCCGATCACCGCCTCCAGCTCGCCGCCCTGCTCAGACATGGGCCGGGCTCCCGTCGAACGCCAGCGCCCGCTCGAGCGCGTGGGCGGCGTCGAGCAGCTTGTTCTCGCTGAACGCCGCCCCGGCGAGCTGCAGGCCGACGGGCAGCCCGCCGCTCAGCCCGCAGGGGATCGAGATCGCCGGGATCCCCGCGAGGGACATCGGCACGGTGCAGTAGTCGTTCAGGTACATCGCCAGGGGGTCCCCCGTCTTCTCGCCGAGCGCGAAGGCGACGGTCGGGGCGGTCGGCGTGAGGATGAAGTCGACCTGCTCGAAGGCGGCTGCGAAGTCCTCGGCGATCTTCGTCCTGACGCGCTGCGCGCGACCGTAGTAGGCGTCGTAATAGCCGGAGGACAGCGCGTACGTTCCGAGCATGATGCGCCGCTTGACCTCCGGGCCGAAGCCGTCGTGGCGGGTGCGCGTGTACATGTCGAGCAGGTCGGCGGCACCCTCGGCGCGGATCCCGTAGCGGACCCCGTCGAAGCGGGCGAGGTTCGAGGAGCACTCGGCCGGCGCGAGCACGTAGTAGGCCGACAGCGCATGCGGGGCGTGCGGCAGCGAGACGTCCAGGAGCTCGGCGCCGAGCGCGGCCGCCTGCTCGAGTGAGCGGTCGAATGCCTCCTTCACACCCGCTTCGATCCCCTCGCCGCTCAGCTCGGCGGGAACGCCCAGCCTGACGCCGTCCAGGCGCTCGGCGGACGGCACGCCGATCTCCCCTGGGAACTGCAGCGACGTCGCGTCGCAGCTGTCCTGGCCGACCATCTGCGCGAGCATCAGCGCGGCGTCGCGCACGTCACGCGTCAGGGGGCCGGCCTGGTCGAGCGAGGAGGCGAAGGCGATCATCCCGTAGCGGGAGACGGAGCCGTACGTCGGTTTCAGACCGACGATCCCGCACAGCGCCGCGGGCTGACGGATCGAGCCACCGGTGTCGGTGCCGAGGGCCCACGGCGCGAGACCCGCCGCCACAGCCGCCGCGCTGCCCCCGGAGGAGCCGCCGGGCACACGAGAGCGGTCCCAGGGATTGCGGACGGGGCCGTACGCGGAGTTCTCATTCGAGGAGCCCATCGCGAACTCGTCCTGGTTGGTCTTCGCCAGCAGCGGCGCGCCCGCTTCGCGCAGGCGCTCGACGGCCGTCGCGGTGTACGGCGGCTCATAGCCCTCGAGGATCCGCGACCCTGACTGGCTGGGCACGCCGCGCGTGCAGAAGAGGTCCTTGACCGCCAGCGGCACACCGCCGAGCGAGCCGGCAGGCGCGTCGGCCGCGGCGCCCTCGGCGACCCAGGTGAAGCAGTTGAGCCCGTCCTCACCGCCGGCGCGGTCAGCCGCGGCGCGCTCACGGTAGAAGGCGAACAGCGCTGCCGCCGAGAGCTCTCCCGCGGCGATCCGCCCGGCAGCCTGCGCCGCGGTGAGCTCGAGCAGATCCGAGCTCACCCGGCGGCGCCTGGCTTGAACGCCACGGTGAGCGGAGCCGTTATCGGTCGATGCTCGCCGGCCGCGTCAGCGGCCCCAAGCATCGACGGATGACGGCGCAGCGCCTTCATGCCTGCGGGCTGGGCACGAGAAACCCGTCCTCGTTCGCGTCGGGTGCGGCGGCGAGGATCTCCTCGCGCGTCCACGACGGGCGAGGCTCGTCGGGGCGCAGACGGCCGGTGACCTCGACGACGTGCGACGTCGGTGCAACGTTCTCGAGATCGAGCTCGGCGATCGCGGCGACGTGGTCGAGCACGGCCGAGAGCTCGCGGGCCATCGGCTCGATCTCCTCCTCGCTCAGCGCCAGGCGGGCCAGGCGGGCGACGTGCAGGACCTCTTCGCGGTCGATCACAGCGGGTGATTCTAGGGCCGCGGCCGCGGCTCGGGACGAGCGGCCCGGTAGCGCGAGGGGCGTTCGTCGCGGATCGTCAGCCAGGCGCCGAGCAGGATCAGCATGGCGCCGCCGAGGCCGAGCCAGGCGCCTGCGGCCAGGCCGCTCGCGTGCTCCGGCCGCTCGAGCACCCGGACGAATGCCGCGATCGTGCCGATCAGGCCGAGCAGCACGCCCCAGACCGCCGTCGAGACCGGGAGGGCGGGGCTCTCCTGCTCGAGCAGCGCGGCGAGCACCAGCGCGAGCGCCGCGCTGAGCGTGGCGAGCAGCAGCACGGCGGCCGCGCCGAACGTGTCCCAGATGTCGAGGTTGCCGACGGGGGTCTCGTACGACGGGACGATCAGCGCGGCTACCACGCAGCCGATTCCGGCGAGCACCGTCAGCTCTCCCCCGCGCAGCTTCATGTCCTCGCTCCCGCCAGCTCGGCCTGCGAGCGGGCTGCCTGCAGCGTGTTGCGCAGGAGCATCGCGATCGTCATCGGGCCGACCCCGCCCGGCACTGGGGTGATCGCCGAGGCCAGCTCGCAGACGGCGTCGTGGTCGACGTCGCCGACGAGCCCGCTCCTGTTCCCCGCCTCCTGCGGGGAGAGCCGGTTGATGCCGACGTCGATCACGACCGCGCCCGGCTTGACGTGCGCGGCGCCGATCGTGCGGGGCCGACCGATCGCCGCGACGAGGACGTCGGCGCGGGAGCAGACGGCGGCGAGATCGCGCGTGCGGGAGTGGCAGGTCGTGACGGTTGCGTTGGCTGCGAGCAGCAGCTGGCCCATCGGCTTGCCGAACAGG
Organism: Solirubrobacterales bacterium; assembly: GCA_025963965.1. GTDB lineage: Bacteria > Actinomycetota > Thermoleophilia > Solirubrobacterales > Solirubrobacteraceae > Palsa-744. The sequence continues at coordinate 35,245 of JAOPZS010000027.1, read as the reverse complement.
TTCGAACGACCGACGATCACCGCCTCGGCGCCTTCCAGGTCGACCCCGGCGTCGTCCAGCAGCACCATCACGCCGGCGGGCGTGCACGGCCGCAGCCCGGGGGCTCCGAGCGCGAGCAGGCCTGCGTTGATCGGCGTCAGGCCGTCGACGTCCTTCTCCGGCGCGATCAGCGCGGTCAGCGACGGGCCGTCGAGGTGCGCGGGCAGCGGGAGCTGCAGGAGGATGCCGCTGACGGCGGGATCGTCGTTGAGCGATTGGAGCTCCTCGGCGATCAGCTCGGCACCGGCGTCGGCGGGCAGGCGGCGGTCGAACGGCACGATCCCGACCTCCTCGCTCGCGCGCTGCTTTCCGCCGACGTAGACGGCCGAGGCCGGGTCCTCGCCGACGAGCACCGTCGCGAGGCCGGGCGGGCGGCCGTGCTGCTCGGTGAAGGCGGCCACCTCGTCGGCGACCTCGGCGCGGACCCGCGCGGCGATCGCCTTCCCGTCGATGAGCTTCGCGGCCATTGGCCAGATGCTATGACCTGGCGAGGTGGAAGGCGGGAGCGGCCTCAGCGTCGTGTGACGGGGGCGTACTCGGCCATCAGCTTGCGTTCGGAGCCGTCGCCGGCGAAGCGCACGACGATCACCCCGTCCGCCTCGACTCCCGTCACGACTCCGTCGCCGAAGGCCGCGTGGACGACGTCCTCGCCGAGCCGGAAGGACTGGCCCGCCGGCTGCGTGCGGGCGGCTCCGGCGCGCGCGCCGGCGGTCTCGCCCCAGACGGTCGCGCCGGCGCGGGCGAGCGAGGGCGTCAGCGTCGCCCCCGGGCGGAAGCCGCCGGAGGCGCCCTCGTCGAGCAGCTCCCCGGGGATCTCGGTCAAGAAGCGGCTCGGCATCCCGTAGCTCTGGGCGCCGAACACGGCTCGGCGTCGGGCGTAGGTGAGATACAGGCGGCGCATCGCTCGCGTGACGCCGACGTAGAACAGGCGGCGCTCCTCCTCGAGGCCGCCCTCGTCGATCGCTCGGGAGTGCGGGAACACGCCGTCCTCGCAGCCGGTGATGAAAACCGTCGGGTACTCGAGACCCTTGGCGTTGTGGAGGGTCATCAGCGTCACGAGTCCGGCCTCGTCGCTGCGCGTGTCCGCGTCGGCGACGAGCGCGACCTCCTGCAGGAAACGCTCGAGCGTGCCGTCGCCGCCGGCCGCGCCGCCGTCGAACTCGCGCCCGACCTCGACGAGCTGCTCGAGGTTCTCGATGCGTCCCTGCGCCTCGATCGATCTCTCCGCTTCCAGCGCCTCGATGTATCCGCTCTGCGCGAGCACCGCTTCGAGCAGCTCGGCGATCGGTGCCGCCGCGCGCCGCGCCGCGCCCGGGGCCACGCCGGGGAGCTCATCGGGCGCCGTGTCGCCTTCGCCGCCGAGCGGCTCGGCACCTGTCATCGCCCGCAGCTCGGCCATCGTCGACATGAAGCGACCGAGCGCCTTGACGGCCGCCGCGCCGAGCCCCGGCACCTGCTGGGGCGAGGCGGCGGCCTCCCACACCGAGACGTCTGTCGCGACGGCATGGTTCGTGATCCGGGCCAGGGAGGTCTGCCCGATCCCGCGCCGCGGCGAGTTCGCCACGCGCGTGAAGCTGACGACGTCATACGGGTTCGCGAGCAGCGACAGGTAGGCGATCACGTCCTTGACCTCGGCGCGCTCGTAGAACTTCGTGCCGCCGATCACCTGGTATGCGATCTCATTTCGCACGAGGGTGTCCTCGATCACGCGCGACATCGCATTGGTCCGGTAGAGCACAGCGATCTCCGAGCGCGATGCGCCCTCGTCGAGGAGTCGCTGGATCTCACCGACGACGTAGCGCGCCTCGGCATGCTCGTCGCTCATCGCCCGCAGCTCGATCTGCTCGCCCTGCCCGAGCTCGCTCCACAGGCGCTTGGCGATCTGGCCGCGATTGTTCGCGATCACCGCGTTGGCGGCCGCCAGGATCGTCTCGGTCGAGCGGTAGTTCTGCTCGAGCTTGACGACGCGCGCGTCGGGGAAGTCATCCTGGAAGTCGAGGATGTTGCGGATGTCGGCCTGGCGAAAGCCGTAGATCGACTGGGCGTCGTCGCCGACGACCGCGAGGTTCCTGTGGCCGACCGGCCCGGCGTAGGAGGGCCGGTCGCCCGTCCGCTCGCCGCCTCGTCTCGGCGGCGGGCCGCCTCCGACGAGGAGCTGCAGCAGGCGGTACTGGGCGTGGTTGGTGTCCTGGTACTCGTCGACGAGCACGTGCCGGAACGTGTCGCTGTAGCGCTCGCGCACCTCGTCGAAGAGCTCGAGCAGGTTGACGGTGCGGAACAGCAGGTCGTCGAAGTCCATCGCGTTCATCCGCACCAGGTCGCGCTCGTAGATGTCGTAGACCTCGGCGATCATCTCCTCGAACGGCGAGCCGGCCGCCTGGCGGTAGGAGTCGGCGTCGATCAGCTTGTTCTTGGCGGCCGAGATCTGGTTCAGCACGGCGGCCGGCGTGTAGCGCTTGGGATCGACCCCCACGGCGTCGGCCGAGCGCTTGGCCAGCCGCCGCGAGTCGGCCTGGTCGTAGATCGTGAACTGGCGCGTGTAGCCGAGCCGGGCGGCCTCGGCGCGCAGGATCCGCGCACAGGCCGAGTGGAATGTCATCAGCCACATGCCGCGCGTCGCGTGGCCGAGCAGCCGTTCCACACGCTCGCGCATCTCGCTGGCGGCCTTGTTGGTGAAGGTGATCGCGAGGATCTCGCCGGCCTGGGCCTGGTCGGTGTAGATCAGGAACGCGATGCGATGGGCGAGCACGCGGGTCTTGCCGCTGCCGGCGCCGGCGAGGATCAGCAGCGGCCCCTCGCCATGCGTGACAGCCTCGCGCTGGGGCTCGTTGAGGTCCTCCAGCAGCTCCTGGAGATGCGCTGCATGAGGGTTGGTCGCGGCCACCCACTGAGCATAGATGCGGCTGCGGAAGTGCTGAGCGAGGCCAGGTGATGCGCGCCGGGACTCCCCGCGACTCCCGCGGGGGCTGATCCTTGGCAGAGCGAAGTCCTTCAACTGATCACGGCCTGCGCGAAGCGCACAACGTGATCAGCTGACGGACGAAGCGACCCTAACCGCCGGCCGGGTTCGGCCCGCGAACGGTGCGCAGCGGGCGCACCTCGGCGACCGGCTGTGGCTCGTCGGAGAGCTCGGCGACCATCCGTTCGAGCGTCGCTATGCGCCCGGAGAGTGCCTGGATCGCCTCGGCGATCGGGTCGGGCAGGTGGATCCAGTCGACGTCGGGACCCTCGGGACGGCGGCCGTCGACTCGCACCGGATGCCCGGGGTTGCCGACGACCGTCGAGTTCGGTGGCACGTCGGTGATCACGACGCTGTTGGCGCCGACCTTCGCGCCGTGACCGATCGTGATCGGCCCGAGCAGCTTCGCGCCGGAGCCGATCGTCACGTTGTCCTGGACGGTCGGGTGGCGCTTGCCCGTCTGGAATCCGGTGCCGCCGAGCGTGACGCCCTGGTAGAGGGTGACGTTGTCGCCGACCTCTGCGGTCTCGCCGACCACGACGCCGCTGCCGTGGTCGATGAACAGGCCGCGCCCGATGATCGCTGCGGGATGGATCTCGATCCCGCTGACCATGCGTGCCAGCATCGAGATCAGGCGGGGCAGCAGCGGCACGCCGGAGACGTGCATCGCGTGAGCGACTCGATAGGCGAGCAGCGCGTGGATGCCGGGCCAGGTGGCGATGATCTCCGCGGTGGAAACGCCGCTCGAGGCCGGATCGCGGTCGCGTGCCGCGACCACGTCGCGCCTGACCTCACTGGCCACCCTTGCGAAGGCGCTGAAACCGGCCATGGCAAGAGCGTAGCGGGGATCCTTGCGTGCGCAACCGATGCTCGCGGCCGTGCACGGCCCGCGGCCCGCCTGCGGTGCCTACGGTGCGAAGAACGGCTGCGAGACGTAACGCTCGCCCGAGTCGGGCATCACGACGACGATGCGGGCTCCGGCCGACTCCGGGCGTGCGGCGATCTCCAGCGCGGCATGCAGCGCGGCGCCGCCTGAGATCCCGGCGAGCAGCCCGGCGACACGCGCGCAGCGCCACGCGGCGTGGATCGCGTCGTCGTCTGAGACGGCGATCACCTCGTCGATCAGCTCGCGGTTGAGCACCGGCGGAACGAAGCCCGCGCCGATTCCCTGGATGCGGTGCGGCCCGAGGCGCCCCCCGGACAGCACGGCAGAGCCCTCGGGCTCGACGGCGACGATCTTCAGGCTGGGGTTGCAGTGCTCGCGCAGGTGCTCGCCGACGCCCGTGATCGTGCCGCCCGTGCCGACGCCGGCGACGAGCACGTCGACGTCGCCGTCGAGCGCCCTGGCGATCTCCGGTCCGGTCGTGCGCCGGTGCGCCTCGGGATTGGCCGGATTGGAGAACTGGTCGGGCAGGAACACGTCGTCGCTGCGAGCCATCGCCTGAGCGGCTGTAACGGCCTCGCTCATCCCACCAAGTGACTCGGTGATGTCGACCCGCGCGCCGTAGAGCCGCAGCAGGCTCTCGCGCTCGCGGCTCATGCCCTGCGGCAGCGTCAGCACCAGGTCATAGCCCTTCGCGGCGCACACGAAGGCGAGCGCGATGCCGGTGTTGCCGCTGGTGGCCTCGACGATCGTCGTGCGTCCGGGCTCGATGCGGCCTTCGGCCTCGGCCGCCTCGATCATCGCGACGCCGATTCGATCCTTGACGCTTCCGCCGGGGTTGAACGCCTCGAGCTTTGCGAACAGGCGCGCTCCGTCGGCCCCCTGCTCGAGCAGCGTTCCCAGCTCCACCAGCGGCGTCTCCCCGACAAGATCAGCAATGTTGATCGGGATTCGTGCCATCGCCCGACAATAGTGCAGCGGCCGAGCGGCCGGCTGCCGGGCTCAGTCGAGCGCCCTGCTCATCAGGAAGTGCGGCCCGATTCCCGCGATCTCGTACTCCTCGCCTTCGATCCGGAAGCCGGCGTGCTCGTAGAACTGGCGGGCGCCGGCGCGCGCGTTGCACCACAGGCGTGCACCGTGGCGCTCGCGCGTGACCCGCACGATCTCCTCGAGCAGCCTCGAGCCGAGCCCGCTCCCGCGCAGATCGGGGCGGGTCGCCATCCCCCGGACCCGCCAGTCGTGCTCGCGCGGATCACGCGGGTGGGCCTCGGGCATGACGCTGCCCACCGACAGCACCTCCTGCCCTTCGCCGAGCACAGCGAAATGCAGCGTCGCCGGGTGCTCCTCGAGCGGGTACATCTGCCCGTCGGCCGGCTCCTCCGGGCGCAGCACGGCCATCCGAAGCGGGCGCCCGAGCGCGGCGTCGACGGCAAGCACCCGGATCTCGCCGGCGCCGGCGCTCACCCCGGCTGGACGTCGATCGGCAGGCGCACGCGGAACAGCGTCCGCCCGGGCGCCGACTCGACGCCGAGACTGCCGCCGTGGCGATCGGCGACGATCCGGCGCGCGGTGTCGAGGCCGAGACCGGTGCCGCGCCCGACCTCCTTGGTCGTGAAGAACGGGTCGAAGATGCGTTCCTGCACATCGGCCGGGATGCCCGGGCCGTCGTCGAGGATCTCGACTTCGGCGCAGTCGCCGTCGCGGCGCGCCGTGATCGTGATCGTCCCCGAGTCGCCGAGCGCGTCGATGGCGTTGTCGAGCAGGTTCGTCCACACCTGGTTGAGCTCGGCGCCGTAGGCGTGGAAGCGCGGCAGCTCCGGGTCGAACTCGCGGCGCACCTCGATCGTCGTGTGCTTGAGCTTGTGCCCGAGGATCGTCAGCGTCGTGTCGATCCCCTCGCGCAGGTCGACCTCGACGAGGCCGCCGCGGTCCATGTAGGCATAGGTCTTCACGGCGCCGACGAGCTTGCTCATCCGCTCCGTCGACTCGGCCAGCTCGGCGGCCAGCTCGCGCGCCAGCAGCGAGGCTGCGATCCAGCGGACCGCTGCCTCCGTCGCCGGTCCGGCGAGCTCGGCGACGCGGGCGAGCAGCTCGGCGTCGACGCCCGCCTGTGCGAGCGGCTCGACCAGCCTGTAGCCGTCGCTCACGCCGAGGCCGTCAAGCACATCGCCCAGGGCGTCCTCAGCGTCGGCCAGCTCGAGCTGGGGGATCGAGGCGCGGGCCTTGCAGGCCGCCAGCACCTGGCGCTGTATCGCCACGAGCTGCTCGGCCTCCCCGCGCTCGACGCCGGACTCGACGAACAGGCCGATCGTGGAGCCGAGCACCTCGAGCGCCTCGGCCAGCTCCGAGGAGGCGCGCTTGGCGGCGGCTGCCGGGTTGTTGAGCTCGTGCGCGAGGCCCGCCGCCATCGTCCCGAGCGACTCGAGGCGCTCGCGGTTCTGCTCGATCGCGGTGATCCGCCCGACGACGGGGCGCACGCGCGCGAGCACGAGCTGCATGATCGAGCGGTTCTCGACGGCCAGGTCCAGGAAGTCCGCCGGCGCGATCGCCGCGAGGCGCAGGTCGGTCTTGGCCTGCATCTGGACGCCCAGCGGCGAGCCGGTCAGAGCCGCGATAGCTCCCATCCAGGTCGGCGAGGCGTGCTCGCCCGAGGGCTCCTGGCGCCCGTTGACGTCCCGGAAAGCCTCGGCGATGCCGTCGAGCAGCAGGTACACGGCCGGCTCGCGCTCGCCCTCGCGGGCGACCATCTCGCCCGCCTTGTACTCGCGCAACTCGGCGCGGGCCGCGAACTCGGCGAGGTGCTCGTCGTCGAGGCCGTCGAACAGGTCGATCGGGCGCAGCTCGTCGATCGTAGGGTTGCTCACGCGCTGGCCAGGTACTCGTGGATCAGCGACACCGCCATCGATCCCTCGCCGACGGCGCTCGCGACGCGCTTGATCGAGCGCGAGTGCACGTCTCCGGCGACGAACACGCCCGGAACGCTCGTCTCGAGCGGGTAGGGCTCACGGGGCAGCGGCCAGCCGTTCTCGCGCACGTCCGGGCCCGCGAGGATGAATCCGGCCTGATCGCGCGCGAGGACGCCGTCGAGCCAGTCGGTGCGCGGCACGGCGCCGATGAAGATGAAGCACGCGTCGGCCTCCTCGGTAGCGACGTTGCCCTCGGCGTCGCGGATCTCGAGGCTCTTCAGCCGGCCGTCCTCGCCGTGGGCGGCGATCGCCTGGGTGCCCGTGCGCACCTCGACGTTCTCCAGGGCCGCGATCTGCTCGATCAGGTAGTGCGACATCGACCTGTCGAGCGAGTCTCCGCGAACGAGCATCGAGACGCGCTTGGCGTAGCCGCTGAAGTAGACGGCGGCCTGCCCGGCCGAGTTGGCGCCGCCGATCACGACGACGTGCTGGTCGGCGCACGAGCGGGCCTCGGTCAGGGCCGCGCCGTAGTAGACGCCGGCGCCGGTCAGCTCGGAGAAGCCGGGAGCGGCCATCATCCGGTAGGAGACTCCGGAGGCGACGAGCACCGTGTTCGCGCTCAGCTCTCCCCCGCCGGTCAGCTCGACGAAGCGCCCGGCGCCCTCGACGCGCAGCGCGACTGCGTCGCTGACGCTCAGCAGCTCGGCGCCGAGCCGCCGGGCCTGGTCGGTGGCCCGCCGCGCGAGATCCGAGCCGGACAGCCCGGCGGGAAAGCCGAGGTAGTTCTCGATGCGGCTCGACTGCCCGGCCTGACCGCCGGGCGCCTCGCGCTCGACGAGCACCGTGCGCAGCCCCTCGGAGGCGCCGTAGACGGCAGCGGCGAGGCCGGCGGGTCCACCGCCGACGATCACGAGGTCGTAGTGATCGGCGGCCGGCTGCCCGGCGACGCCGAGCCGCTCGGCCAGCTGCAGCACGGTTGGGCGCTGGAGCACCGCTCCGTCCTCGAGCAGCGTCACGGGCAGGCGATCCTCCCCGACCCCGGCGGCGCTCAGCAGTTCGCGCGCCTCGGCGTCGCGCTCGATGTCCAGCCAGCGTGCCGGGACACGGTTGCGAGCGAGGAAGTCGCGAAGCTCGTGAGTCTCGCGGGAGTAGCGATGGCCGATCACGCGCACGCCACCCGACTCGAGCGCGGCACCGGCCTCCCAGGTCGTGAGCAGGTCCTCGACGACCGGGTAGAGCTGCTCCTCCGGCGGATCCCACGGCTTCAGCAGGTAGTAGTCGAGTGAGACCTCGTTGATCGCCGCGATCGCGGCAGCTGTGTCGGCGTATGCGGTGAGCAGCACACGCTTGGCCTCCGGGTAGATCCCGCGGGCCTTGAGCAGGTAGTCGGTGCCGTCCATGCCGGGCATGCGCTGGTCGGCGACGAGCATCGCGACGGAGTCGCCGCGGGTGCGCATCTCGCCGAGCAGATCGAGGCCGTCCGCGCCGGAGCCGGCGCGCAGCACGCGGTAGCGCTCGCCGAAGTGCCGGCGCAGGTCCCGCGCGACCGCAGCGAGGACGGCCGGCTCGTCATCGACGGCGAGGATCGCGGGCCGCCGTTCGGCCATCGTCAGCTCAGCATCGGCGACGGTGGTATCCGGGTGCTGCCGGTGATCTGCGGAATCACCATGCCGAGCTCGTCGACGAAGCACCACGACCACGTCTCGCCGGGCTCGAGCGAGCGGATCAGCGGATGGTCCTCAGCTCGGGCATGGCCGCTGGCGTGTTTGCCGGGAGAGTCGTCGCAGCAGCCGACGTGCCCGCACTCCAGGCAGATGCGCAGGTGCAGCCAGACGCCGCCGTCGCGCAGGCAGTCCTCGCAGCCGTCCACCTCGGGCGGCAGCTCGGTGACAGTGATCGTGTCGAGGTGCGCGCAGCCGGACATCCTGCTCAATATGACACGGCGCCGCCCGCAACGGGGGGTTTTGGAATACGTCCGTGCGGCAGCTACACTTCCCGGCGGGGATGGAGGTCCCCAAGGAGTGGGAACGCAAGGAGAGGGCTGTCTCGGCGCTCGGCGCACGGCCGCAAGGCTCACAGGGCGCGACGCCGGGACACAACCCCCGGTCGGCTGCAAGCGGCGGAGCCGGCCGGTACGCAGGCTGTTAGCGTCGGCCGATGGTCCGTCCTCGTCGTCGGCGAACCTCGCTCCCGACGGTCCTCGCAACCGCCGTCGCCCTGACCGTCGGCGCCACAGCGGCCGATCCCCACGCGGCGAGCGGCGCGACGCGCCAGCACCGTGCCGCACAGCTGATCTTCTCCGACCCGATCGCCGAGGCGGTCGGCCGTGCCGTGGAGTACTGGGGCGGGAGCCCGTGCGGGGGGACCGTGAGCGTCGTCACCGGCATGAACTCCGAAGCGCCTGCGGCCGGCCAGAACGCGCCGGGAGCACCGGGCCATGTCGCGGCGATGTGGGCGACGTGGGTGACGCCGGGCGGTCGCAACCTCTTCACCGAGCCGGCGGCGAGCTTCAGCGAGTGCGTCGTGCACGTCAACCGTGGCATCTGGCCGTCGACGCAGGCCGAGGACTCGAACTTCCCGGCCTTCTGCAAGGAGATGCTGCACGAGTACGGGCATTTCGAGGGCCACCCCGACGTTGGTGCCGCCCCCTACACGATCGAGTACGAACGCCCCGACCTGGCCCGCGTGCCGCTGTGCGAACGCTACCGGCTGCGCTACGGGCAGCGGCTCTACGCCGTGCAACCTGCAGAGCAACGGCTCAACGTCCGCCGCCGCCGGCGCTGAGCCGCCCTACTTGACGTCGGCGACGAGGTTCAGTCGCGTCGTCCGGTGCGCCACGATCTTCACCGGCCGCGCGGCGAGCTGCCGTTCGCCGGCCGGACCGGAGATCGTTCCGGCCAGCAGGTACGCGCCGGGTTTCAGCGGGAAAACTCCGAAGCGCCCGGACCGCACGGCGCGGCGCGCGACCGGCTGCCCGGTCGCGGTGGTCACGGTCAGGACGCCGCTAGACGGCATCCCGTGGCGGCAGTGTGGCGAGGTCACAACGGGGCCGCCGCTGAGGAACAGGCCGGAGACGAGCTCCGTTGGACCCTGGCTGCTCGCCGGGCCCTGCGTGTCGGGACCGGGCTGAGCCGGCTGCGCGCAGAGCGGCTTCAGCGACAGGGTCACGCCATCGGCGTGCCCACCTGCCGATGGGGTCTGCGTGGCGACGAGCTGGCGCCCGTCCGGGCTGCCGGGCGTCACGAACTGGCCGTGCGCGGGCAGCTGTCGCACCTGCACGGCGCAGCCGGAGGCGCTGAGCGCTTGGCGCGCCATCGCCAGGGTCACGCCCACCACGTCGGGCGCCACGCAGCCCTGCTGCCCGGAGTCGGCGGCGGTGGTCGCCGGGAGCGCCCCGCCGGCCACCGCCGCAAGAGCGAGCGGCACGGCGGACCTGCTGTGACGTGAGATGACCTGTTTCATGGCTGGATGGGGGGAGTTGACAATATTAACCGAGCATGTCCATCGGCAAACGCGACGGGAAAACCGCGCGAGGGCTCGATGGTGCATCCTGTGCAGAGGATCGGTTTCGCCGGGAGGGGCCAGAGCGCCCCGCTCAGCCGATTCGCGCACGACTCCAAGGGTGGCGTGTCAACATCCTTTTGGGAAAGCTACTCATAGCTCCACATATCTGCATGGACATGCCGACTCCCACAGCCGCCGCCCGATCGCCCCGCGCCCGCCGCCGGGCGCGTCTGCTGGAGTCCCCGCGCGGGACGAGCGGCCCGGGCCGCATCGTCGAACGGTGGCTGTGCGTGTGGCGGTGGGAGACGTGGGCGAGCGACTCGCAGCTGCCCCGCCGGCCGCGCGCCGGCTGGTCGTGGACCTACCGCGGCGCCGTGATCTCGAGCCAGGACGCGCTCGACGACTACGAGCTCGCGCCCGGCCCGGCCTGAGCGCGACCGCAGCGCCGCCCGCTGCGCCACCGGCCGTTCGCGCTCAGCCGTAGCGTGCCATCGCAGACACCCGGTTGGAGGCGATTTCGCGCTGCGCGATCGCGAGCGTCATGCGCCCGTCGCAGACACGCCGCTTGAGCGACGTCTCGAGTCGGTCCTTCGGGTTCAGGTAGAAGCCGGCCCTCGCCGGGTAGTCGGGCTCCGGCCAGAGGTTGCGCGCGTCGTTGACGGCGCCGCCGAGCTCGAGCGGCACGAGGTGGTCGTACTCGAAGCGCGACGGCGGCGTCTCGCCGTAGGCGCGCAGGCTTCCGAGCTTCTCCGTCGCGGTGATCGAAGAGGAGGGACGCACCGATTTCGTCCAGCCGGACTTGCAGATCGTCGAGCCGATCGTCGCCTGCGTGACGGCCGGGTTCACGACGCCGGGAGTGCAGCGCGAGTCCGGACGCTGGTTGAGCCCGGAGCCTCGCGGATGGCAGCTGCCGGCGGCGGGCTGGGGCTGCACCGCGCGGGCGCTCGCGCTCGAGTAGACGAGCCCGGAAGGCGCGACGCGGGCGGCGCCGCCCACCAGCGCGAGCGCTGCGGAGGCGATCAGCGATACGCCCGTCAAGTCCTCGTCCGATTCATCCGGGCGCCAGGATCGCAGGCGGCGGTGACGGCATGCGACGGTGCCGAGCGCCCGCCCCAGGCTGGGTGCCGCGGGGCGGGCGGACGGCGGATGTTGCGCGAGCTCCCTAGCGGATGCCGGCCTTCAGCATCGCAAGCTCGACGTCGTAGGAGTCCTGTTCCTCACCGATCGCGTTCGGGTGCACCGGCACGCCGGTCAGCGAGCCGATCAGCGGTTCGACCCACCGCGTCCCAACCGGCTGGCAGGCGTTGTGGCCTTCACTCGGCTTGAAGGTGTCGACGAAGATCGCGCCGTGCGCCTTCGCGCCTTCCTTGATCGACTTGTTGCCGACCTTCTGGACCTTGTTGCGGAACCACTTCAGGTCCGCTTCGTGCCACGGGAACGCAGCACAATGGCCGTGGTTCGGCGTGATTTCGGGATAGCCGACGACGAACACCTTGGCATGTGGCGCCAGTTCTTTGATGTGCACGAGCGCGGCTTCCTGCGGGCCTTTGTCGGCCGCGAAGGTTTCCTGCACGTAGGTTTCGTATTTGTCCTTGCAGGGCGCCTTGGCCGTCGAGCCTTCGATCACGTCGATCTGCGTGCAGCCGTTGAGCAGCGTGCCGAACAGGCCGTTGTCGTTGCCGCCCATGCCGATCGTCACGACTTCGGTCGATTCGCTCAGCGCGTCGTCCTGCGGCGGCTGGCCTTCGAACTGCGATTCGGTCTCATCCGACGTGGTCGCGCCGCCGCAGCTGACGTCGGTCAGCGTCAGGTTCAGCGCTTTCGCGACGAGGTGCGGATAGTTCAGTTCGGACTGCCCGCAGTTTGCCGGCGCGGTCGGTGCGTAAGGCGTGATCCCCGGCCCGGACGTGTAGGAATCTCCGATCGAGACATACGACGTGGCGCCGGCGAGCGCCGGTACCGCGCACAGCGCCGCGACGACCAGGCCCGTCAAAGCGAGCCAAAGACGTTTCGCTCCCATGGTTCCCCTCTCTCCGTTTGCGCGCCGGGCCCTCCCCGGCACTGATCCGACCCGGCCCTGCTCCCTCCTGGGCCGATGAGTCAGATTGCGGCGACCGTAGCAAACCCTGGGCCGCCCGACAACGGCCCCGGGCCCGGACCGCGACGGCCCCGTTCGTCGCCGGGCGTTACTCGGCTTCGCGCTCCTCGCGCCCGATCTCCTCGTCGGGGGGAACACCGACGTCATCGGGCGGCGCCGGGTGAGAGGTCTGACCTGGGTGCGCAGCCGAGCTGAGTTTCGGAGTGGCCTCGGCGTTCCGCGCCCCCTCCCCGCCGTCGCCGGCGATCGCGTTCTCTACCTCGGCCTCGTTACCGGTCTCCGGCGGCCTTCCGGTCCGCCGCTTGCCTTTCCCGAACACGGTGTCCTCCTCGCCTCGAAGGTGTTCTCGTTTGACTACCCGATCCGGTCGAGGACACGCGGCCGGGCGCGCCAATTCAGATGTGGTACATCGACGCGCCGGCCTCGCGCATCTCTCGCTCGATCACGTCGGCGATCGTGGTCTGCTCGAGGACGTGCCTGGCGGCGCCGGCGGCGTCGGCGAAGATGCCCTGCGAATCCCGCCCGAGGGGTCCGTCGAGCAGCTCGACGATCTCCAGGACGGTGACCTCCTCCGGCGGGCGGGCGAAGCGGTAGCCGCCCTTCACGCCGCGCTGGGAGCTGATCACGCCGGCGCGGCGCAGCACCGCGAACAGCTGCTCGAGGAACTGCACCGGAACCTCGCGGCGCCGTGCGAGCTCCCCGATCGGGACCGGCTCCGAGCCGCCGCTCCGGCCGAGCTCGACGAGGGCCAGGACTGCGTACGGGGACTTGGTGGTGATCGAGATCATCGCGCTGTCAGCGCGATGCTAGGCCACGGCTCGGCATCGGCGCGTGTTGGTGTGCTCTGTCGCGTGCCGGCCGAGCGCCGACGCGTGCCTCAGAGCCAGCCGCGCTCGGTGGCGATCAGGACGGCCTGTGCCCTGTCGACGGCGCCGAGCTTTCCGTAGATGTTGTGCAGGTGGGTGCGCACGGTGCTCGTCGAGAGCGTCAGCTCGTGGGCGATCTGCTTGTAGACCTTGCCCTCGTCAAGGCGCTGCAGGACGCCGAGCTCGCGCCCGGACAGCGGGCACGGGTCGACATGGCGCTGGCGCTGGACGGTCGTGTTGGGAAGTTCGTACATCACGCGGCGCAGCTCCTGCGGGCCGAGGCCGATCGCGCGAGCGGTCTGCAGCAGCTCCGTGGGGCTGACCCTGCCGCCCTGCTCGTAGTGGGCGAGCATGTCGGCGAGGCGGATGAACGCGGCCTCGCCCTCGGCGTCGGGGTTGTGGTGGCGCTCGATCGGCGTGGCCAGCGAGGCGGGAAGCCCCCAGCGGCGGATCAGGACGCCGCCGACGAGGGCGTGGTCGACGCCGAGCTCGCGGCGCTCGGCGTGGACCCTTTCCTCCGGCGTGCGCGCGCCGCGGTGCACCTGAGAGGGGTAGCCCGGGTAGGCGTGGAGAAGGACGAGCTTGCCGACGTCGTGCAGCAGGCTCGTGACGGTCAGCCGGTCGCGGTTCTCGTAACCGACCTCGGTCGCGAGGCGGTCGGCCGCGTGCTGTGTCGCGAGGGCGTGCAGCCGGAAGCGCTCCGGCGCGGCATCCCAGACGCTCGCCCGCTCGAAGAAGTCGAAGGTGCGCACGCGGTTGGCGACGGCGTGCACCGTCTGCGGGCTCAGCAGCTCGACGGCGCTGACCGCCGTGTCGACCTTGCCGGCGGCGGTCTGGGCGCGGTTTGCGAGTCGCAGCACCGCGATGATCAGCGCCACGTCGGACTCGACCGCGGAGACCACGTCGGCGGTCGCGACGTTCTCCTTCGCGATCACCGCCAGCAGCCGGTTGCGGGACTCGGCGAGGGCGGGGAACGCCTCGAGGGCCTCGAAGGCCATCGTCAGGCGGCGACCGTGCCCCTCGTTCTGATGACGCTCGCCGGATGCCGGCGCAGCGCCGCTCGCACGCTTCTCGGCCGTGGCCGTGCGTGTGCTCTTGGCGCTGCTCGCCTTCTTGGATCCGTTGGCCTTCTTGGCCGCAGCCGTTGCCTGCATTCGATTGGTTCCCCTTCCTTGGGTTCTCCGGCCATCCAAGCCGGCGAGTCCGCTTCCGAGTCCCTATCGGCATCCACGCCGGCGAAACTTAGATCTGTTGCGAAACCCGCATCGCGATGCGGGTTTCCGCCATCACCAAGGCCCCATCGACTGCCCGCCCGGGGCGCTCAGCTGCGCGCGAGAGCGGCATCGATGCGGCGCAGCGTCTCCTCGCGGCCGAGCAGCGCAAGGCTCTCGAATATCCCCGGTGAGATCGTCGTGCCGGTGATCGCCACGCGCAGCGGCTGGTAGACCTGCCGCGGTTTGGCCGCGCGGCGCTCGATCACGCCGGAGAGGGCAGCCTCGATCGACGCCTGGTCGAAGTCCGGGGCCTGTGCGAGCGCCTCGCGCGCGTCCGCGAGGGCGGCGCGCCCGTCCTCGTCGAGCCAGCGCTCGCGGGCCGCCGGATCGTCACCGGGTCCGTCGAGCAGTGCACCGGCAAGCGGCATGAAGTCGGCGAGGGTGTGGATCTTCTCCTGGCTGATGCGAGCCGCCTCGGCGAGATCGGCGCGGCCGGTGTACTGCTCCAGGCGGCGCGTCAGCTCCGCCTCGTCGAGCTCTCGGATGTAGACGCCGTTCAGCCATTTCAGCTTCGTCTCGTCGAACCTCGCCGGGTTGCGGCTGATCCGCTCGAGCGTGAAGCGATCGACCAGCTCCTGCGTAGAGAGCACGGTGCTGTCGTCCCCCGCCCCCCAGCCGAGCAGCGCGAGGTAGTTGCGGACGGCCTCAGGCAGGTAGCCGGCGTCGCGCAGCTCCTGCACCGACGCAGCGCCGTGACGCTTGGAGAGCTTCTTGCCGTCGGGGCCGTGCAGCAGCGGCAGGTGCGCGTAGAGCGGGTCGGCGGCGTCGGTCAGCCCGACCGCACGGGCAGCCTCGATCACGAGCAGCTGCTTGGGCGTGTTGGAGACGTGGTCCTCGCCGCGCACCACGTGCGTGATGGCCGAGTCCAGGTCATCGATCGCGACGGCGAAGTTGTAGAGGACCGAGCCGTCGGCGCGGGCGATCACCGGATCGTCCATGTGCACGTGCTCGAAGCGGTTCGCGCCGCGCACGACGTCCTGCACGACCGTCGCCCCCTCGTCGGGCACGCGCAGCCGCACGGCGCCCTCCGCCTCCGCCTCGCCGCGGAAGCCCCGCTCGGACCCGTGGAGCTCCTTGTAGGCCTTCACGTCCTCGGCGGTCGCTTGCGAGCGGTAGGCGTGCCCGCCCTCGAGCAGCGCCGCCAGCGCCTCCTGGTGGCGGGCGCTGCGCTCCGTCTGCAGGATCGGGCCCTCGTCCCAGTCGAGTTCCAGCCAGCGCAGCGCGTCGAGGATCTGCTCGACGTTCTCGGGCGTCGAGCGCTCCCGGTCGGTGTCCTCGATGCGCAGCACCAGCTCGCCGCCCTCGTGGCGGGCCAGGAGCCAGTTGAACAGCGCCGTGCGCGCGCCGCCGATGTGCAGCGCGCCTGTCGGCGAAGGTGCGAAGCGAACCCTCATAGCTCGTTCACCGTGGCTCTACGGCGCCGTTTCCGGGTGGCTCGGGCTGAGCCCGGCGGCGATGATGAGGCTCGCGAACGTGCATCGGCACTCGTGCAGGGTAATCGGCGTGAGCTGCGCCTTCCTCCAAGCCCGCTGCGCCCAGCGCGGCCTCAAAGCTTCGCGGCAGCCCGACTGCGAGCGCGTCTACGCCGTTTGGAGGGCATGGCAGCCGGGAACAACCTAATCCCGTGCCGACAAGCAAAGACGACACGGTACGCGCTCAAATCCGACGCGGCGACGATCTCTTCAAGGCCGCAGCGATGGTCGGCGACCTCGAGGACCACCGGTTTTGGAAGATGCGACGGGACCGGTGGGCACTAGACACCGTCGAGGCTCTCAGTGACATGACGAGCCCCGCGGTGCTGCACACCTTCGAACGGGCCGTCAGCAGTCCGGCGGCTCTGGGCGACATTGCCGAGGACCTCCCGCTCGAACTCGAAGGCCTCCGGCGCGCGCTCGCGGTACTCCTGGGTCTTCAGGACGGCCCAGCGGACTCGCAAGAGGCGGCACGGCCGGCTCCCTAGAATGCGCCGCCATGCTAATCGGCGCGCACGTCTCCCCCGCCGGCGGGCTCTACAAGGCGATCGAACGCGGGGTCGAGCGAGGCTGCACGGCGATCCAGATCTTCAACCAGTCGCCTCGCATGTGGCGGCCGACGGCATACGGCGAGGAGGACTTCGCGGCCTTCCGCCAGGCGCGGGCGGCGAGCCCGATCCGGGCGGTGCTGATCCACGCCGTGTACCTGCTCAACTGCGCCAGCGAGGACGCGGACATCTGCGCGAAATCGCTGGTCTCGCTGACGAACTCGCTGCGCATCGCGAACGAGATCGGGGCCGCAGTGGTGCTGCACCCGGGCTCGGCCAAGCAGGGCCACGTCGGCGAGGCGATCGCGCGCGCCGGCGAGACGATCGCCTCGGCCCTGTCCGACAGCGACGGCGCCGAGCTGCACCTGGAGAACACGGCCGGCACGGGCGGCACGCTCGGCCGCTCCTTCGGCGAGCTCGCCGCCCTGATCGAGGCGGCCGGCGGCTCGGAGCGGCTCGGCGTCTGCCTGGACTCCTGCCACCTGCTCGCAACCGGCTATGACATCCGCACTCCGAAGGGAGCGGACGCTGTGCTGCGCGAGGCGCGGCGGGAGCTCGGCTCAGGGCGGATCCGCTCGCTTCACCTCAACGACTCCCAGACTCCGCTCGGCTCCAACCGCGACCGCCACGCCAACATCGGCGACGGCGAGCTGGGTGAGGCGGGCTGCGCGGCGTTCCTCTCCGCACCCGGCATCCAGCGGCTCGCCTGCGTGCTCGAGACCCCCGGCGAGAACCGCGAAGGCCCGGGACGCGGCGAAATCGAGCTGGCACTGAAGCTCCGCGAGCGCGGGCTGGCGGCGCGCCGCCGCCGCCGCGGCCGTGGCCGCTGAGGCCTAGCCTGCGAGCGCCGCAGCCGGCGCCGACGCCCGCGGGGTGAGCGCGCTCTCGAGCTCTGCGAGCAGCGTCGGCGTGTGCGCCACGCGGTAGGCGTCGCCGAGTCGCAACCGCCGCGGCGGTCCGCTGCCCATGTCGATCTCGACGAGCACCTCGGCGGCTCCCGGAAAGTCCTCGATCGCCTGCTTGAGACCGTCGATCGCGCCGCCCGACAGGGCACTCAGGCTGACCCGCAGGCGCACGGGCTGCGCCTGGGCCTGCGCCGCGGCGGCCGCCGCCTTGGCCTTCGCCCCGGCGCGCTCGATCTCCTCCGGCGTCGGCGCGAAGCGCTGCACGCTCTGCACGACCAGGCAGGTGCTGCCGGCTTCCTTGTGGTCCACCCGGCCCTTCACGAGCACGATCTCGTCGGCCACCAGCGCGGCCTCGTGCTCGCCGAGCGCCTTGCCGAACACGAGCAGCTCGACCGCGCCGGCGAGGTCGTCGAGCGTCGCGAACATCATGTGGTCGCCGTTGCGCGTACGGATCCGCTTGGTCTCGGTGATGATGCCGCCGACAGTAACGTGATCCTTGTCGCGGCGGTCTGGCAGCGAGGAGATACGGCAGTCGACCCGGGTCCGCAGCACCTCTTTGAGCGGCTTCAGCGGGTGCTCGGAGACGAACAGCCCGATCGCCTCCTTCTCGTACTTGAGCAGGTCCGGCTGGTCGTACTCCCCGCCGAGGATCGGCGGGTGCTGGATCTGCTGAGCCGGAGCGCTCGAGCCCGACGAGCCGGCGCCGTCCTCCTGAAGGTCGAAGATCGACCCCTGGCCGATCTGCGCGTCCTGCTGGACCTGCTGGCCCCGCGACTGCGCCGTTTCGAGGACGTTCATCATGCCGCTGCGGGTCGCGCCGGTCGAGCCGAACGCGCCGCACTTGATAAGCGCCTCGATCGCCTTCTTGTTGACGGTGCGGCAGTCGACGCGTTCGCAGAAGTCCCACAGCGATGAGAACTCGCGCTCCTCCCTCGCCCGCTTGATCGCCTCGACGGCCTGGTAGCCGACGCCCTTGACTGCGTCGAGCCCGAAGCGGATCGTCCCGATGCCGCCCTCGACGGTCGCCGGGCCCACGGTGAACTCGTGATCGGAGAGATTCACGTCCGGCGGCAGGATGTCGATCCCCATCTCCTCGCAGCGCGCGACGAAGAACGGAACCTTGTCCTTGGTCGACATCACCGAGGAGATCAGCGCGGCCATGTACTCGGCCGGGTGGTTCGCCTTCAGCCACGCCGTGCGGTAGGCGATCAGCCCGTAGCAGGCAGCGTGGCTCTTGTTGAACGAGTAGTCGGCCGACTTTTCGTTGGTCTGCCAGAGGAACTCGATCACCTCGGGGCGCGTTCCCGAGGCGCGGCAGCCCTCCACGAACTCCGGCTTCAGCGCGCCCATCGCCTCGCGGTTCTTCTTGCCGATCGCCTTGCGCAGGTCATCGGCCTTGGCCCCCGAGAAGCCGCCGAGCTCCTTGGAGATCTGCATCGCCTGCTCCTGGTAGAGGATCACTCCCTTGGAGGACTCGAGGATCGGCCGCAGCCGCTCGTCCGGGTAGGAGATCGCATCGGGGTTGTGCTTGCCCTTCGCGTACACGGGGATCTGGTCCATCGCGCCCGGGCGGTACAGCGCGTTCAGCGCGACCAGGTCGTTGAATTCATCCGGGCGCACCTTCTTGAGCGCCTCGCGCATCCCCTCGGACTCGAACTGGAAAACCCCGGTCGAGTCGCCCGCGGCGAGCATCTCGTAGGTCTTCCCGTCATCGAGCGGCAGCGTCGTCATGTCCGGCCTGGCCCCCGACGAGCGCTCGATGATGTCGAGCGCGTCCTCGATCACGTCGAGGTTGCGCAGTCCGAGGAAGTCCATCTTGAGCAGGCCGATCTCCTCGATCGGCTTCATCGAGAACTGGGTCACCGTCCGGTAGACCTTTTCGCCGCTCTCGTCGGTGCCGGCGTCGGCCAGCTGCAGCGGCACGATGTCGGTCAGCGGCCGGTCGGCGATCACGACCGCCGCGGCGTGGATCGAGGAGTTGCGGACGATCCCCTCGAGGCCCTTCGCGACATCCACGATCTGTCTCGCCTGGGGCTCCTCGTCGTAGGCCTTGCGCAGCGGCTGCCCCTGTTTGAGGCACTCGTCGAAGGACGGCGCCCGGCCCATGATCGGGTCGGGGATCAGCTTCGCGAGGCGGTCTCCGCTGCCGTAGTCGAAACCGAGCACGCGGGCCGCGTCGCGGGTCGCCGCGCGCGGGAACATCTTGCCGAAGGTGACGATCTGCGCGACCGACTCGCGCCCGTACTTCTCGGTCACGTATCGCATCACGCGCTCGCGCCCGCGCACGGAGAAGTCGATGTCGATGTCCGGCATCGACACGCGCTCGGGGTTCAGGAAGCGCTCGAACAGCAGGTCGTACTCGAGCGGGTCGACGTCGGTGATCGCCAGGCAGTAGGCGACGATCGAGCCGGCCGCCGAGCCTCTGCCCGGCCCGACCGCGATGCCGTTCTCCTTGGCGTAGCGCACGAAATCCCAGACGATCAGGAAGTAGGCGTTGAAGCCCATCTTGTCGATCACCGACAGCTCCATCTCGGCCCGCTCGCGGGCGACCGCCGGCAGCGGGTCGCCGTAGCGCAGGCGCAGGCCCAGCTCCACCTGCTCGCGCAGGTAGCTGTGCTCGTCCGCTCCGTCCGGCGTCGGGTAGCTCGGGATCAGCTGCTTCCCCAGCTCGAGCTCCACCGAGCAGCGCTCGGCGATCTCGAGCGTCGAGGCGATCGCCTCGGGCCACTCGGCGAAGGCGGCCGTCATCTCGTCGCTGTCGCGCAGGTAGAACTCGTTCGTCTCGAACTTCATCTTCGGTTCGGCGAGCGTGCTCTTCGTCTGCACGCACAGCAGCGCCGAGTGGTGGACGTAGTCCTCGCGGCGCAGGTAGTGCACGTCGCCCGTGCCGACCAGCGGGCCGCCGACCTCGCGGGCGATCCGGACGATCCCCTCGTTGCACTTGTCCTGTGGCACGAGGCCGTTCTTCTGCACCTCGAAGTACACGTTCTCCCGCCCGAAGATCCGCAGTAGATCGTCGGCGTGCCCGCGCGCATCGTCGTAGCGGTCCTCCAGCAGCCGCTGGCAGAAGCGCGAGGCCAGGCAGCCGGTGAGGGCGATCACGCCACCGGCGTGGCGCTGGACCTGCTCGAGGTCGACCGTAGGCTTGCCGCGCTGCAGGCCCTCCAGAAAACCGGCCGAGGAGAGCTTGACGAGGTTGCGGTAGCCCTCGTCGTCGGCGGCGAGCAGTGTTAGGTGGTTGCGCTCGGTCCGCCCGGTCGCCGTGTGGTCGTCGACGAGGTAGATCTCACAGCCCACGATCGGCTTGACACCGTGCTTCTTGGCGGCCTTGTAGAGCTCGACGGCGCCGTTCATGACGCCGTGATCGGTCAGCCCGAGCGCCGGCTGGCCGAACTTCGCGGCGCGCTCGGCGAGGGCGTCGATCTTGCACGCCCCGTCGAGCAGCGAGTACTCGGAGTGCACATGGAGATGGGCGCAGGAGTGGTTGCTCACCGGTACCGCAATGCTAGGAGCCCGGGCGGCGGAGGCTCAGCGTCCGCGCCGCTGTTTGCGTCTATTACGGATGCGCCCGATCAGCGACTGGCTGTGCTTGTTGGCCGGCTTCGACGGAGCGGGCGCGGCTGGGCCGGCGGGCGCCTCTACGGCCGGCGCGGAGCTGTCCGGCGCGGCGGCGGGGGCCGTGGGCGGCTGCGGAGCACGCCCGGTGCCCACCTCCGCCACGGCAGGCTCAGCCGGCAAGCCGGCCGCAGGCGGCAGCGGCGGGGACGTGGGCTGGCGGAGCGGCGTCGCAGGCGGCTGGGGGGACGTGACGGGGGCCTGGGGCGGCGTCGCGGGCGCCTCTGCCGGCGGAGGGATCGGCGCCACCGGATCGGGTGGGGGCGCCGCCGTGACGGGCCGCAGCGCCTCCAGCTCTCCGGGGTCCTCGGGCAGCGGCGGAGCCGTCTGCGCTCGGGCCCGCAGCCGCTCGACCGCCGCGGCCAGCGCATCGGCCATCTCCAGTCCGCGCTGCTGAGCGGCGCTCGCCGCGGCGGCGCTCGTCTCGGCCACCGTGAACGCCTTTGGCATCTGCGGCTCGGGCGGCGGCTCCGGACGAGCGCGGGCGCTGCTGAACATCGCGCCGAGCCGGGAGATCAGAGCGCGGATCTCCGAGAGCAGTCCCTCCATGCGGCGGTGCCCCTCGCGGATCGTCGCCAGCTCGCGTTCGGAGCGCTCGCGTGCGCTGCGCTCGGCGAGCAGCCCGCGCTGGATCTCGGCGGCGCGGCGCTCGAGCTCGGCGACGCGCGCCTGAAGCTCGTCTTCGGCGCGGCGCAGGGAGGCGCGCTCGGCGCCGGCCGCCTGCTCGGCCTCTGAGAGCTGGCGCTGCAGCGCGTCGATCCGGCGCGACAGCTCGCCGCTGCCTGCGGAGGGGGCGGCCCGCTGGGTGCGCTCGAGACCCGACAGGCGGTCCTCGGCCTCGACGCGGAGCTGCTGCTCGGCGTACTCGCGCTGCTTGACGCGGCGCAGCTCGCTCTCGCGCTCGGCGCCGTGCGTGCGCTCCGCGTCGAGCAGCGCCGCCGCGCGGCGGCGCTCGGCCTCGACCTCCTGCAGGCGCGCCTGCAGGCTCGCGACGTGGCTTTCGAGCGTCTTTACGGTCGCTTCGGCGGCCTCGGCGCGACGCAGCAGCGCCGCCTCACCGGTCTCGGTGGCGCGACGCGCGCGACGCTCGGCCAGGAAGTCGGACTCCCCCATCCTGCCGCCCTGTCCAGGTGTCTCGCTCTCCTCGACCATCGGCGTGCAAACTAGACCGCCGCCCGGACGTCCAAGACCGTCGCGCAGGGGCCCGCCGTTCTCTATCGTGGCGGTCGATGGAGGCTCGTTCCGCCCCCGAGGATGACGATCGAGACTGGCGCCTGACGGGCGAGCTGCTCGACCAGCAGGGGCACCGCGCCCTGCATTCGTTCGTCGAGCGCCTCCGCGACCCGTCGGTCCTGGGCGATGTGCGCGCGGCCGTCGCCGAGGATGTCGTGATCACCCACGACGGCAGCCGCCTGTTCGCCTATGCGTCGGGCCGCCGCGCGATCGAGCGGGCTCGCGTGACGATCGAGGCCGTGCTGGCGCGAGACGCGCTGCGTGCGACGCTCGCGCTGAGCCATTTCTCCGGTGACCTCGACGAGTGGGTCGATCCCGACGCGCCCACGGCGGGCTCCGGCGCAGCCGCCGTAGCGGGCCCGAGCACGCAGCAGACACGCACGATCGTGGCGACCGTCGGCAGGATGATCCGCGAGGAATTCGAGCAGTCGATGCGCGGCTGGGCCGATCAGCTCGGGCTGCGTTGCGAGATCGTGGAGCACCCCCACCTGCTGAGCTCGCAGGTCGCGTTCACGGTGACCGGCCCGAGGCGCAAGCTCGACGAGTTCGCGGCCGGGCTCGGCGCCGAGGAGCGCCAGACGATCCGCACCGAGCAGGCTGTGATGCTCAGCCCTCTGTAGCGGGCGGGACCTCTAGCCGGCCAGGCGCCTGACGAGCACCGCCGCGCCGGCCAGGGCGCCGGCGCCCAGGGCTCCCTTCAGCGCGAGGCGGCGTACGGCCACGCGCCGGCGCAGGTACCACTTGCCGCCGTTCCAGACGGCGATGCCGAGGAGCCTGTAGCCGGTGGCGCTCATGCGCTCACTCTACCTCCGGCCGGGGTTCATGGTGCAGCCGCCACGCCATCCGCGACTGCAGCGAGAACAGCTCGATGAAGCCCGGCGAGGCGCTCTGCGAGAACAAGCCGCCCGACTCCGAGAAGGAGGCCAGCGCTGCGTCGTAGACGGCGTTCGGCGAGGAGCGCGTGAGGACGCGGACGTGGCCCTTGTACAGCTTCAGCCCGATCGTGCCGGTGACGTGGGCGTTGACGTGATCCATGTAGGCGTCGAGATCCTCGCGCAGCGGCTCCCACCACAGTCCGGCGTAGACCAGATACGCCCACTGGCGGTCGAGCTCGCCCTTGAACTGGTTCTGGTGGATCGTGCAGACGAGCCGCTCGAGCTCCTTGTGCGCGGCCAGGATCACGGTCGCGGCGGGCGCCTCGTAGATGTCGCGGACCTTCAGGCCGACGATCCGGTCCTCGATGTGGTCGAGGATGCCGACACCGTGG
This sequence comes from Solirubrobacterales bacterium, assembly GCA_025963965.1. Classification (GTDB taxonomy): domain Bacteria; phylum Actinomycetota; class Thermoleophilia; order Solirubrobacterales; family Solirubrobacteraceae; genus Palsa-744. The sequence continues at coordinate 11,676 of JAOPZS010000027.1, read as the reverse complement.
CGTGCGGCGATCTCTGCGGTGGCTTCGATCAGCTCGACGAGCCCGAGGCGCCGGCCGTTCAGCGAAGCCGGCACGCCGCGCTCGAAGCCCAGCTCGATCGTCTCGGCCTCGTCGGGAGCCTCCTCGGGACGCGTGACGAGCTGGAAGACGTCGTCGTCGGGGGCGTGAGCGAGATCCTCGATCCAGCGTCCCTCCGAGGAGCGCCCCCAGAGGTTGTCGTCTATCGAGTACGGGGCGGCCTCGGTCCCGCCCTTGACGGGGATGCCGTGCTCGCGGGCGTAGGCGATCTCCTCCTCGCGGCCCATCTGCCAGGAGCGCACCGGCGCGATCACCTTCAGCTCCGGCGCGAGCGTCGCGATCGTCGCCTCGATCCGCACCTGGTCGTTGCCCTTGCCGGTGCAGCCGTGGGCGATCGTGTCGCAGCCGCTCTCGCGGGCACGCTCGACGGCGAGCTTGGCGATCAGCGGGCGGCCGAGCGAGGTGAACAGCGGGTAGCCGTCGCCGTAGACGGCGTTCGCCTTGATCGCCGGGACCAGGTACTCGCGGGCGAACTCCTCGCGGGCGTCGATCACGTGCGTCTCGGCAGCGCCGAGCATCCGCGCCTTGCCCTCGATCACCTCGTAGTCCTCGCCGGGCTGGCCGAGGTTGACCGTCAGGCACACGACCTCGGCGCCGTAGGAGTCCTGGATCCACTTCAGCATCACGCTCGTGTCGAGGCCGCCGGAGTACAGCAGCAGCACGCGGTGGACCTGCGCCGGGTCGGCCTCGTAGGAGGCGGTGCGGGGCTGGTGGATCTGCTCGGGGCTGCTCACGGCGGCCAATCTATCCGGCGGAGGCCGGTGGCGCCTCTGCGTTCGGGCGCATGCGTTCCATCAGCGGGTAGCGCGTCGGGCCGCGCCGGAAGCCGAAACGTTCGTAGAGACCCTCCGCATCTGCGGTGTGCAGCAGCCAGTGGACGTCCGGCGCCCCGTCGCCTTCCAGCGCCTCACGGACCAGCTCGAGGCCCAGGCCGCGGCCGCGGTGGGCCTCGAGCACGTACACGTCGGCCAGGTAGGCGACGGTTACGCCGTCGGAGACGCCGCGCGCGAAGCCGACCTGCTCGGCGGCGCGGTACAGCCCGACGACGCGATGGGAGCCTTCGATCGTCGCGACGACCCGCTCCCGGGTGCGCCCGCGCCCCCAGTAGGAAAGCTCGCTGATGAAATGGTGGATCGCGTCGATGTCGAGCCGCGCCGGGTCGTCGTCGAGCTCATAGCCTCCGGGCAGCCGCCTGATCATCCGCCCGCAAGCGCCTCCTCCAACCGCGCCATCCCCTCGCGCGCCTGCTCGTCGGAGATGGTCAAAGGCGGCAGCAGCCGTAGTGTGTCGGGGCCGGTCGCGTTGAGCACGAGGCGCTGCTCGCGCAGCGCCCGCGCGGCGACCTCGGGCGCGGATACATCCAGGCGGCAGGCGAGCATCAATCCGCGCCCGCGCACCTCGACCACGTGTGGCAGCGCAGCCAGCGACTCGCGCAGCTCTACGCCCAACTGCTCGACGCGCGCGAGCAGCGCCGGGTCGTCGGTCAGCTCGAGCGCCTTCAGCGCCGCCGCGGCCACGAGCGGACCTCCGGCGAACGTCGAGCCGTGGTCCCCCGGAGCGAACACGTCCGCCAGGCGCTTGCCCGTGATCAGCGCGCCGATCGGCACGCCGCCGCCGAGCGCCTTGGCGACGGTCATCGCATCGGGCACGACTCCGCTGCGCTGGTAGGCCCACAGGGTGCCCGTGCGGCCCATGCCCGTCTGAATCTCGTCGAAGATCAACGACGCCCCGTGCTCGTCGCACGCCTCGCGGGCGCTCATCAGCAGCTCATCGGACAGGACGTGCACGCCGGACTCTCCCTGGATCGGCTCGAGCAGCACCGCCGCCGTCCGCTCGTCGACCGCCGCACGCAGCGCGTCCGGCTCGGGCGCGACGGCCCGGAAGCCGGGCACGAGCGGCGCGAACGGCGCCTGCTTGGCCTCCTGGGGCGTCGCCGACAGCGATCCGTAGGTACGCCCGTGGAAGGCCCCCTCCACGACCACGATGTCCCCGCCCCGGCGGGCCTTGCGCGCGAGCTTCAGCGCCGCCTCGTTGGCCTCCGTGCCGGAGTTGCAGAAGAACACCTTCCCGCCGAGGCTGCCGGCGGAGAGCCGCTCGGCGAGACGCATCGCGGGCTCCGTGTAGAAGAGATTGCTGGTGTGCATCAGACGCCCCGCCTGCTCGCGCACGGCGGCGACGATCGCCGGGTGGCAGTGACCGAGGCTGGTCACGGAGATGCCGCACAGGAAGTCGAGGTACTCATTGCCCTCGGCGTCCCACAGCAGCGTGCCCTCGCCCCTGACGAACTCGACGGGCTGGCGGGCGTAGGAGCCGATCACGCGCTCGGCCTCGATTCGTTGCAGCTCGGCCAGGCTCATCTCGGACCGACCGCGCCGGTCGTGGACGCGTAGCCCGCGTACGCGCTCACGATGCTTCCTCGATCTTCGTGCCGATCCCCGCATCGGTGAACAGCTCGAGCAGCAAAGAGTGAGGCGTGCGGCCGTCGAGGATGTGCGCGGCGCTGACGCCCGCCTCGATCGCCTCGAGGCAAGCCTCCAGCTTGGGGCGCATGCCGCCGTCGAGCGAGCCGAGTGAATCGCGCACCTCACCGGCGCCGGCGTGAGAGATCAGGCTGCTCTGGTCGGCCGGGTCGGCCAGCCAGCCCGGGACGTCGGTCAGGAACACGACCTTGTAGGCGCCCAGGGCGCCAGCGACGGCACCGGCCGCCTCGTCGGCGTTGACGTTGTAGGAGTGCCCCTCGCGGTCGGCGCCGACGGAGGCGATCACCGGGATGTAGTCGCTGGCGACGTGCTCGATCACGCCGACGTTGACGCGCTCGATGCGCCCGACGAAGCCGATGTCCGCTCCGTCCGGCGCGGAGCGGCGAGCGACGCGAAACAGCGAGCCGTCATCTCCGCAGAGGCCCACGGCGGGCTGGCCATGGCGCTGCAGGCGCAGCACGATCTCCTTGTTGACCTTGCCGACGAGCACCATCTTCGCCACCTCGACGGTCTCCTCACTGGAGACGCGCAGGCCCGCGACGAACTCGACGGGCAGGCCGAGCCGCTGCATGTAGGCGGTGATCTCCGGACCGCCGCCGTGCACGACGATCGGGTTCAGCCCCACGTACTTGAGCAGCACCACGTCGCGCGCGAACTCCTCGCGCAACGCCGGATCCTCCATCGCCGCGCCCCCGTACTTGATCACCACCGTCTTGCCGTGGAACTCCCGGATGTAAGGCAGTGCCTCGAGAAGCGTCCCTACATCACGCATGGTTTGTTTGTCCTTTCGGTCCTGAGCGCAGGGGTCGCCCTTTGCACGACGTGCGAAGCACCTGAGTGCAAAGGGCGACCCCGAGCATCAGGTTGTGTACTCCGCGTTGACCGTCACGTACTGCTTCGAGAGGTCCGAGAAGAAAACCTCGGTCTCGGCGCCCTCGCCGGGCAGGCCCACCTCGTACTCGACCTCCTCGCGCTGCACGAGCCGGTCGAGCTCCGCCTCGTCGTAGCGGATCGCGGCGCCTTCCGAGCAGACCTGCATGCCCTCGATCGTGACGTCGACGGGCAGCGGCGCCGTGCCGGTGAGCGCACCGCCGACGGCCTGCACGATCCGGCCCCAGTTGGGGTCGCCGCCGTGCAGCGCGGCCTTCACCAGCGGCGAGTTGGCCACGGCGCGCGCGGCTGCCTCGACCCCGTCCTGATGGCCGCCGCGGACGATGACCCGTGCGGCGCGCGCAGCGCCCTCGCCGTCGACGACCATCATCACGGCGAGCTGGCGCAGCAGCGCGTCGAGCGCCTCGCCGAAGCGCAGCTCGTCCTCGCTCTCGGGCGCGACCCGCACGCCGGAGGCCCCTGAGGACATCAGGATCGCCGTGTCGTTGGTCGACAGCTGACCGTCGACCGTCGCACGGTCGAACGAGCGCTTCACGCACACGCCGAGCAGCAGGTCGGCGGTCTCCGCCGGCAGTGCGGCGTCGGTCTCGACGAAGCAGAGCATCGTCGCGAAGCGCGGCGAGATCATCCCGGCGCCCTTGCACTGCGCGCATAGGCGCACCGTTCCCGAGGGCAGCTCGACCGACAGGTTGGCGCGCTTCTCGAACGCGTCGGTCGTCTGAATCGCCGCCTGGAAGTCGACGTCTCCGGACTGGGCGAGGCGCTCGCGAGCAGCGAGGATCCCCTTCAGGACGTTCTCGACCGGCAGGTACTGGCTGATGCCGCCGGTCGAGGCCAGGGCGACCTCGGCCGGATCGGCGCCGGTGGCCAGCGCCGCCGCGCCCTGCGTCTTTGCGGCGTCGTCGAGGCCGCGCCCGCCGGTCGCCGCGTTGGCGCACCCCGAGTTCACGAGCACAGCGCGCAGGGCTCCGAGCGTGCAGCGCTGCCGGTTGACCAGCACCGGCGCCGCGGCCGCGCCGGAGGCCGTGAAGCGCGCCGCGCTGACCGGCTCGGCGCCGTCGTTGACGAGCAGCCCCACGTCGGGCCGCCCGCTCGGCTTGATCTGGGCGGCGACGCCTGCCGCGCGGAACCCGCCCGGCAGGCCGGCATCGCCGCGCAGCTCGGTCACGTGCCCGGGCGCCGGGACCCAGCGCGAGCGGAAGAAAGGCTGGGCTGTCATGACCGTCCCTCGCACGAAGGCCGCGCGTGCGCACTCATGCCAGCCCCCGGGTCTCGGGCAGCCCGAACATCACGTTGAGGTTCTGCACGGCCTGCGAGGAGGTGCCCTTCCAGAGGTTGTCTATCGCCGAGAACACGAGCACCTTGCCCGTGTGGCCGTCGGCGGCGGCGAACAGGCGGCAGTAGTTCGTGGCGAGCACCTCGCGCGTGCCGGGCACGGTCCCGGCGACCTCGACGAACGGCTCGGCGGCGTACGCGTCGGCGAACAGCTCGTGCAGCTCCTGCTCGCCGACCGGGCGCGTCGGGGTCACGTAGCAGCTGGCCATCTCGCCCTGATCGAGCGGCACGAGCGACGCCTGGAACTGGACCCGCACGTCGCAGCCGAGCTGCGCGAGCTGCTCCTCGATCTCCGGCGTGTGGCGATGGGAGGCGACCTTGTACGGGAGGATGTTCTCGCCGGCCATCGACAGGTGCGTCTGCTCGTCGAAGGCGCGCCCCGCCCCGGAGATCCCCTGCTTCGCGTCGACGACGACGTCGGCGATCAGCCCGGCACGGGCGAGCGGGGCGAGCGCGAGCACCGTCGCCGTCGGGTAGCAGCCGGGGTTGGCGACGATCGCGGCGCCGGCGATCGCCTCGCGGTGCAGCTCGGTCAGGCCGTAGGCCGCCCGGGCGATCAGCTCGGGCCGCGGGTGCGGGCCGTACCAGCGCTCATACGTCTCGAGCGCGCCGAGGCGGAAGTCGGCGCTGAGGTCCACGACGCGCGCGCCGGAGTCCAGCAGCGTCCCGACGGTGGGCGCGGCGGCGGCGTGCGGGTATGCGACGACGGCGGCGTCGATCGCCTCGAGCGAGCCGGGATCGAGCTCGGTGATCGCCAGCGGGACGCGGTAGCGCGGGTAGAGCTCCTGCAGCGGGCGCCCCACGTCCGAGCGACCGGTGACAGCGACCAGCTCGAAGTCCGGGTGGCGCCAGAGCAGGTGCGCGGCGAGCGCGCCGGCGAAGCCCGTCGCGCCTGCGACGATCACGCGCCTGCCGCCTGCCCCCGGCTGTGCGCTCGAGTCAGCCACGAAGCTCGCCCCCGATCCGCTCGAGCTCGGCGACGATCCGCTCGCGCACGGGCGCGACGTCCTCGTCGGTCAGCGTCCCCTCGAGCGAGCGGAAAGCCAGCGCCAGCGCGAGCGAGCGGCGGCCCTCGCCGACCTGCTCGCCGCTGTAGACGTCGAAGATCTCGACCGTGTCCAGAGTCCCGCCGCCGGCCTGGCGCACGGCGTCGGTGACCTCGCGGGCCGGCACGGACTCGGGCAGCGTCACGGCGATGTCCTGGCGCAGCACGGGGAACGCCCCGAACGCCTCGAACGTCGTCCCCTCCGGGACGGCGGAGGCGAGCTTGGCGAGATCGACGGCGAACACTGCGGTGCGCGGCACGTCCCACTGACCTGCGACGAGCGGGTGGACCTCGCCGAGGAAGCCGAGCAGCGCAGGCTCGCCTGCGCCGTCGCCGGCGAGCACCTCGGCGCTGCGCCCCGGGTGCAGGAACGGCCAGCGCTCGGGCGCGGCGGCCCTCACCTCCCAGGCCACCTTGAAGCGCTCCAGCATGCCGCCGAGCAGCGCCTTGGCGGTGAAGAAGTCCGCCTCCGGCCGCTCGCCGCGCCAGGAGCGCGGCCCGAGGCCTCCGCACAGCAGCGCGCCGAGCGCGTGGTGCTCCTGCGCCGGCGAGTCGCCCGGAGCGTCGTCGCCGATGCGGGCCCGGTACACGCCGCCGGACTCGAAGATCGCGACATCGGGGAGCCCCCGGGAGACGTTGTGGCGGGCCGCGTCGAGCAACGAGCCGAGCAGCGTCGGGCGCATCATCGCCTGGTCCTCCGACAGCGGGTTCTCGACCATCACGACCGAGCGCAGAGGGTGCTCCTCCGGCAGGCGCAGGCGGTCCAGCAGCCCGGGGTCGGCGAAGCTCCAGCCGACGATCTCCCGCAGCCCGCGCCCGACGATCGCGTCCTCGGCCGCACGCTGCACGCGCTGAGCGTGCGTCAGGCGCCCGGCCGCGCCGCGGCGGGCCGGCAGCGTCGCGGGCAGCCGCTCGACGCCGTCGACGCGGGCGACCTCCTCAATCAGGTCGATCTCCCTGGTGACGTCCTCGCGACGCAGCGCCGGCACGGTCACGTCCAGCCCGTCGGCGGCGGGCGCGTTGACGAGGTCGAGCGCGCGCAGGATCTCGGCCTGGCGCCCGAGGGCGACAGGGACGCCGAGGATCGCCTCGACGCGCCGCTCGCGCAGGCGCAGCGTCTGCAACGGCGGCCCGTCGCCACCGATGTCGATCGTGCCCGGCACGATCCGCGCGCCGCACAGCTCGAGCATCAGGGTCGTGGCGAGTGCCTGCGCGTGCATGCACTGCTCCGGCTGCAGGCCCTTCTCGAAGCGCGAGGAGGCCTCGCTTCGCAGCCCCAGCGCCCACGAGGTGCGGTGGATGTTCGGGCCGTTCCACGTGGCGACCTCGAGCAGCACGCGCGTCGTGCCTGCCTCGACCTCCGAGCGGGCGCCGCCCATCACGCCGGCGATCGAAGTCGGCCCGGCGCCGTCCTCGATCACGACCATCTCGGCATCGAGCGTGCGCGTCTGGCCGTCGAGCGTCTGCACCTGCTCGCCCTCGCCGGCGCGCCGGACGACCAGCTCGCCGCCGGCGACACGGTCGAGGTCGAAGGCGTGCAGCGGCTGGCCGCTGAGCAGCATCGCGTAGTTGGTGATGTCGACGACGTTGTTGATCGGCCGCTGCCCGGCGGCGAGCAGGCGCGCCCTCAGCCACAGCGGCGACGGGGCGACCGTGACGTCCTCGAAGACCCGCGCGGTGAAGCGCGGGCACAGGTCAGGGCACTCGACGCGGACCCGCACGCCGGGTGGGTCTCCGGGCACGCCCGCGTCCTCGACCCACGGTGCCGGCGCCAGCGCGGCGCCGGTCGCCGCGTGCAGCTCACGCGCCACTCCGTAGATCCCGAGGCAGTCGGGCCGGTTCGGTGTGATCTCCAGCTCGAGGACCTCGCTCGAGACCGGCAGCACTTCGGCCAGCGGCGCGCCGGCGGCGAACTCCGCGTCGGGTGTCATGTCGTCGAGCACCATGATCCCGGCACTGCTCTCGCCGGCCGGCTCGAGGTCCAGCTCGGAGGCCGAGAGGATCATCCCCTCCGAGACGATCCCCCGGAGCTTCGCGCTGCCGAGCTTCGTCCCGTCCGGCATCACCGCCCCGGGCCGCGCGACCGCGACCGTCTGCCCCGCCTCGACGTTCGGCGCGCCGCAGACGATCGTCGCCGGCTGCTCCTCGCCGAGGTCGACCGTGCAGACCTTCAGGCGGTCGGCATCCGGGTGCTTCTCGGCGCTCAGCACCCGCCCGACCACGAAGTTCTCGGCCGACGGCGCACCTTGGCGGTGGATCGCCTCGACCTTCGTCCCGGTCATCGTCAGCCGCTCCTCGATCTGCGCGACGTCGAGCGGCGGGTCGCAGAACTCACGCAGCCACGGCAGCGGAACCCTCATGACCTCCGCTCCTTGGCGCAGCGGAGGGTCAGGCCGTCGAGACGGCCTACGTCAGCACGACGTCTCGACGGTATGACCCGAAGCGCTCTCGGCATGGTCGGAAGGCCCATCAGCATTGCTCCAGGAACCTCAGGTCGTTTTCGTACATCAGCCGCAGATCAGGGATCCCGTGCTTGAGCATCGCGATCCTCTCGACGCCGAGGCCCCAGGCGAAGCCCTGCACCTTCTCGGGGTCATAGCCGGGTGCGTTGGCATCTGTGGTGGCGACGTGGGAGTAGACGTTCGGGTCGACCTCGCCGGCGCCGAGGATCTCCAGCCAGCCCTCGCCCTTGCACAGGTGGCAGCGCGAGCCGTCGGGCAGGTAGCCCTTGCCCGAGCAGTTGAAGCACGACACGTCGACCTCGACGGAGGGCTCGGTGAAGGGGAAGAAGTGCGGGCGCAGGCGCACGTCGCGCTGATCGCCGAAGACGGCGCGAGCGAAGTGCAGCAGCGTGCCCTTCAGGTCCGCGAGCGTGATGTCCTCGTCCACGGCCAGGCCCTCGATCTGGTGGAACTGAGGCGTGTGGGTGGCGTCGAGGTCGCGCCGGTAGACGCGACCGGGGATCACGATGTACAGCGGCGGCGGGTGCTGCTCCATCGCCCGCACCTGCATCGGCGAGGTGTGCGTCCGCAGCACGGTCTCCTCGGCGACGTAGAAGGTGTCGGTGCGCGCCCGCGCGGGATGCGTCGGACCGTGGTTCAGCGCGTCGAAGTTGTAGTGGACCGTCTCGATCTCAGGGCCCTCCATCACGGTGAAGCCGAGCCCGAGGAAGATGTCTTCGAGCTCACGCCGCGTGGCGGAGAGAACGTGCAGGCCGCCGATCGGCTGCGGCGGCGCGCCCGGAAGGGTGACATCGATGCGGTCCTCCCCGAGCTGGGCCTGGAGCTCGGCGCCGGAGAGCTCGCCGCCGCGCGCCTCGATCAGCGCCTCGAGCGCCTGGCGCGCCTGGTTGGCGGCCTTGCCGACGGCGGCCCGTTGCTCGGCTGGCAGCGAGGCGACCTCGCGCAGGAGCCGCGGCAGCTCCGCCTTGCGCCCGAGGTAGCGGACCCGCAGCTCCTCGAGCGTGGCCGTGTCCGCGGCGCTCGAGATCGCCGCCTCGGCCTCACCCCGCAGCTGCTCGATCCGTTCGGTCATGACGCCGGGACCCTAGCGCTACGCAGGGCCTGCCTTGTGCGCGTCATCTCGTACAGCGCCACCGTGGCCGCCATCGCCGCGTTCAGCGACTCGGCGTCGATCGGGATCCGGGCATGTTGCTCGCAGGCCGCCACCACCTCCGCCGGGAGACCTCCTCGCTCGGCTCCGATCAGCAGCGTGACGTCCTCCTCGCCGGGGCCGACCGGGCCGCGCAGCGGCTCCGGCGCGTCTGCCGACAGCGCGATCCGCCGGCCCGGCAGCTCGGCGACGGAGCCGGCGCGGGCCAGCTCCACGGCGAAGACCGCGCCCATGCTCGCCCGCACGGCCTTCGGCGAGTGGGGATCGGCGCAGCCCGGCCCGAGCACCACGCACGAGGCGCCGAAGGCCTGCGCCGAGCGCAGCACGGTCCCCACGTTGCCGGGATCGCCAACGCCGTGCAGGTACACGCAGAGGGGCCCGTGCGGGCTGCCCCAGCGCTGCTCGTAGACCCCGATCACGCGCGTGCCCGAGCCGAGGCTCGAGACGTCGCCGAGCGCTGCCGCCTCGACGTCGAGGAACCCGCTGGGACCGAGCTCGGTCCCGCCCAGCCGGTATCCCTCGACGGGATCGCGTCCCGCCCGCGCCGCCGCGGCCACCAGATCCTCGCCCTCGGCGAGGAAGCGTCGCGAGCTCGCCCGGCCCCGCTTGGTGTGGAGCTTTCGCAGCGCCTTCAGGCGGGGGTTCTGTAGGGATCTGATCTCGGTCATCGTCTCGGTCTCGGTTCTCGCTCGGGCAACAAAAAAGGGCGCCGTCCTTGTCAGGAGCGACGCCCGGGAGGCTGTCTGTGTCGTCTGCCGTCAGGAGTCAGGCAGCCGACGCCTCGCGGGCGACCTCGGCAAAACGTCGGAAGGACTCGGCGTCGCGCACGGCGATATCGGCCAGCACCTTCCGGTCGAGCTCGACACCGGCCAGTTTCAGGCCGTGCATCATCTGCGAGTAGCTCATGCCGTTCTGGCGGGCGGCGGCGTTGATGCGCGTGATCCACAGGCGGCGGAAGTCGCGCTTGCGGTTGCGCCGGTCGCGGTAGGCGTAGGCGTCTGCCTTGAGCAGAGCCTCCTTGGCGCGCTTGTAGTTGGAGTTCGCCTCGCCGCGGAACCCCTTGGTCTGCTCGAGGACCGAGCGACGCTTCTTGCGGGCGCTGACGGAGCGCTTGACGCGGGTCACTTGCCCACTCCGAGCATCCGCTTGATGCGCGGAACGTCGTCCTCGTGGACGATCGCAGGGCGACCGAGGGCGCGCTTCTTTTTCGGCGACTTCTTCTCGAGAATGTGGCTCGTGAAGGGGTGGCGGCCGCGGACCTTGCCTTTGGCTGTCACTTTGAAGCGCTTCTTGGCGCCGGAGTGTGTCTTCATCTTGGGCATCGCGAGCCGATGATTATGGCATGGACCGCGTGCGGAGCCCGGAGCGGCGACGCGGCGGCGGGAGCGAGGGTCCGCTCAGGCGGCTGAGGCCGGCTCGCCGCTGGGCTGAGGCGGTGTCGCCGCGGCCTCCGCCGTGTCCGTCTCGGTATCGGCGACGGGCTCGGCCTCGGCTGCAGGCCCGGCCTCGGCCGCGGAAGGTGGCTCGGCGTCGGCTGCGGCAGGTGGCTCGGCCTCGGGTGGGGACTCGGCGCCCGCTGCGGTCTCGCCCTCCACGGTCGCCGGTGCGGACTCGGCCGGAGCGCCAGCGGCGGGCGCCTCACCGTTTGAGGCCTCACCGGCGGCGGAGGCCGCTGCGGTGCCCTCCCCATCGCTCTCGAGGCGTCCGGTCAGGACCGCTTTCGAGGGGGCCATCATCATCGTCATGTTGCGCCCTTCCTGCATCGGGCGCTGCTCGACGACGCCAAGCTCCTGCAGTTCCTCGGCGAGCCGGTCGAGAATCGCCGTGCCGCGCTCGGGGTGGGTCACCTCGCGGCCACGGAACATGATCGTGACCTTGACCTTGTCCTTGTGCTTGAGGAAGCGCTCGACGTGGCCCTTCTTGGTGGCGTAGTCGTGCTCGGCGATCTTCGGCCGGAACTTGATCTCGCGGACGTTGATCTGCTGCTGGTGCTTGCGCGCGGCCTTCTGCTTCTGGGCCTGCTCGTACTTGTACTTGGAGTAGTCGAGCACCCGGCAGACGGGCGGGCGCGCCTCGGGAGCGACCTCGACCAGGTCGAGATCGCGCTGCTGGGCGTAGCGGAGCGCCTCGTCGGTCTTCATGACGCCGATCTGCTGGCCCTCCTCGTCGATCACGCGGACCTCGGGCACGCGGATACGCTCGTTGATCCTCGTCGTGTCCCGCTCGGGCGGGCGC
>JAOPZS010000012.1 GCA_025963965.1 Solirubrobacterales bacterium | reverse complement strand
CCGTCGACGTCGGCGTGCACGAGCACGCTCGTCAGGTCCTCGGTCGGCGCCTCGCGCCGTGCGGCGATCAGCTCGTTGCAGCGCGCGAAGATCTCGGGGATCAGCTTTGCCATCACGGAGTCGATCCCATCGGGATTGACGTCCTCGTCGCCCGCGCCGAGCGTCTGGTTCATGAGCCGCGCCCACATCTCGTCTTCGGCTTCGGAGATCCCCATGAAGCTGCCGATCACGCGCGAGACGACCGGCTGGGCCACGTCGGTCACGAGGTCGCACCGCTCCCGGCCCTCGAGCCCATCGAGCACGCGCGCGACGATCTCGCGGATCCGCTGCTCGTGGTCGGCGATCCGCTTCGGTGTGAAGCCGACCTGGAACAGCGCCTTGACGCGGTCGTGCTTGGGGGGGTCCATGCCGATGAACATCGCCCGTGTCAGCTCCAGCGGGAGCACGCCCGCGGCGGTGATGCCGCCCAGTTCGGATGAGTACGTGCGGAAGTCGCGGCTGACCGCGTGCACGTCATCGGCGGTCGTCACCGACCAGAAGCCGGCCTCCTCCGGGAATTCGGGAATCTCCTGCGTCCAGTGGACCGGGCACTTGCCCCGCATCTCCTTGAACACCTCGTGCGGCGGCCCGTCCCGCCAGAACTCCTCATCGGCCACTTCGACACTGCGGATGTCGCTCTCGACGGACGCCATCGGGACCTCCCCTTGTCGGTCTCTCCGTACCCCGTCCAGATATTACTGGCCGGCTGGCCAGTCTTGGCCGCCGACCGTCAGGCGGCCGACCTCGAGCGAGTCGAGCACGATCTCCCCGGCTCGCGCCCGCTTCAGCGAAAGGCGTCCGACGGTGAGCCGTCCGACGGCAAGCCGGCCGATCGCCATCGCTCCGATCGCAACCGCTCCCCCGGCCAGCGCGCCCGCGGCGAAGGCACCGCCGGCTGAGGCGCCGGCAGCGCCCAATCCGACCACGCCGGCGCGCCGCGAGGTGCCGCGGCGGTGCTCAGCGCGCAGCATGGCCGCCGGCAGGCGCGACGGCCGCGGCCATCGCGTGCCCGGCGAACGTCAGCATCGCCGGCAGATGAGCGTGGACCGTTTCGAGATTGTGTTCGCCGGGATAGACCGCGCTCACCGCGTGCGCTCCGGCTGCCCGCAGCTGTTCGGCGAACGGCGCGTTCTCGCTGGGGTCGGCGATCTTGTCGGCCTGTCCGCCGTACAGGAACGCGTGCAGGCCGAGCGCCTTGATCGCGCGGCTGTCCAGGCGCAGCTCGTCTTGGAGGCCGTTGAAGAAGCCCAGCCAGCTCTCGACGACACCGAAGCGGGACGGGTTGTTGAGCGTCAGCGCCATCGCCCCATAGCCGCCCATCGAAAGGCCGGCGATCGCGCGCCCGCCACGCTGTGGCACCGTCGGCAGCATGCGATCGACGAGCTCCTGCACTTCCAGGACATAGCTTTCGTAGCGGAAGGCGCCGATGTTGCGCCAGTTGTTGGCGCCCGGCCCGCCCTGGATCATCACGGCGATCACCGGCGGGATCGCGTGCCTGGCGATCAGCGCGTCGAGCTCGCCCTGCACGCCCATCTGCAGGAACGCGCGCGCCGATTGGCTGTTGCCGTGCAGCAGGTAGAGCACCGGGTAGCGCTCGCCTGAGCGGGCTCCCGAGCTACTCGCAGCGCGCAGGCCCGGCGGCTCGTAGACGTAGAAGGAGCCCTGGTGGCGCAGCGCCACCGAGTGATAGGACGCCTGCGCGATCGTGCTCCCGGCATGGTCGGTGCTGACCTTCTCGAGCGCTGGGAGCGGCTGGAGCGCCGGCGCCGCGACGAGGCGGTGCGCGGCGGGGAGCGTCTGCGCCGGACCTCCGAGCCCCAGCTGGCCGCGCAGCGCCAACGCCGCGCAAACGGCTGCAAGCGCGCCCAGCAGCACCCCGATGAGCACCCTGCGACCGCGCTGCCAGGGCTCCGGCAGAGCCGGAGCCGAGGACCGCGCAGCCGCGGGAGGCAGTGCCGGGACCCATGAGGGCGGCGCGACCTCGGCCGTGGCGAGCTGACCGGGCCAGGTCCACTCGCCGAGGCTGTCGAGCCACACTTGGCTACGCGGGGTTCTCACGCCGGGGGACATCCAGATGATTGAACGGCCAGCGCCGCGGAAACCCAACCCCTGCACGAAGGCGCCCAGCCCCGCGTGTCAGGCGCTCAGCCGGTGCTCCAGACGTTGCCCGTGTCGCCGAAGCCGAGGGCCCGCTTGGTCGCTTCGGTGAGGTCGAATTCGCGCCCGGCGACGAACGGGCCACGGTCGATCACGGGTACCCGGATCGTGCGGCTGCCGTAGTGCAGCGTGACCAGAGTGCCGCACGGCAGCGTCTTGTTGGCGACGCCGAGCGTGGAGCTCGTCAGCTGCTGCCCGCAGGCCGTGCCACCGCCGCCCCCGTACCAGGAGGCTCCGGCCAGCCGGTACACGTTGAGCCGGCCGAGCCGGCGTCGTGTCGCGTTCGCTGTCGCGTCTCCGCGAAAGCGCAGCCTCAGCAGGCGGCTGCCGACCCGCAGCGGGCGGTATGAGATGCGGAACCGCCCGCGCGAGCCCGTGTGAGCGGTCGCGATCGTCTTCCAGCCGCGGCCGACCAGCGCCTGCAGCGCGACGGCGCGCCCGGCGGAGCCGGGCCGGTGGCCTTCGAGCAGCGTTCCGGCCACCGTGGAGTGGTGGTTCGCGAGCACGTTCAGCTGCTCGGTGCGCACCTTCAGGGTTGTTGCGAGCGGCGTGGCGAGTGTCGCCGGGGCCGCGGAGACGACGCCGACCGGCGCCAATGCGGGCGCAGTCTGAACGGGCGTCGCGGGGACGAGCATTTAGGGTGAGACCTCCTTGTGGGCGCCTACGGGGTTAGCTGTCGGGCTCACGGCCGGCCTCACGCGAACGGACGCGTGTGAGCCGGGCGTTACCTGCGCATCAGCGCGGGATTCGCCCCATCCGGCCCCGCTTTACATCGCGGCGCCGGCGGTGGTTCCCCCGTTCGCCCCCATCCACGGAGGCGACTCGGCGAGTCGAACAGTTGTTCGCAGGCTAGGCGGTCGAAGCGGGCCGCCTGTGTGAGGTTGATCACACAACCGGTGTAGTTGCATAAGCCACAAGAGCCTCGATTTGCAGGGCTTTTCCGGCGCCGTCGCGCGCCGCGAGGAGCCGCGAGGAGCCGGCTCCCACTCGTCTATCCGACGAGGCGACCGGCTCGGGACGCCCGCCACCGCGTCGGGCTGGCCGCCGAGCCCGGCCGTGAGGCGGCGATCGGTCGGCACGGCCGGCGTGGACGCTCGCCGTCGTGCTGGAGGGTCGTTACGGTGATGCCTCAGCGCGGCCGTGCGGGCGCCGCCAGATCAAGAGGAGACCAGCGATGACGATGGACCAGAGCAAGCTCGGGCAGGTTGTGGCCGAACAGATGGAGGCGATCGAAGAAGACCACGGCGAAGAGTGCGAAATCGGCGACGTCTGCGTGATCGTCGAGGTGCTCTGCCCGGATGAGTCCACGGTCCGTGTGCGCAGCAGCGACCGCCGCCCGCACATCCGCATCGGTCTGCTGCTTCAGGCGCTGCGCATGGAACTCGGCAGCTGAGCGCACGGCGCCGCGACGGGCACGCCGCGCCGCGCCCGAATGAGCAACAATCGGGGTGATGGCGAACCCGGACCGTCTGAGCGCCCTCGACTCGACCTTCCTGCACCTGGAGGACCACTCCGCCGCGCACATGCACGTCGCCTCGGTGATGGTCTTCGAGGGGAGGGCTCCGAGCCACCGCGAGCTCGTCGAGCACGTCGAGTCGCGGCTGCATCTCGTGCCGCGGTATCGCCAGCGTCTCGCACACGTGCCGCTCGGCCAGGGCCGTCCGGTGTGGGCGGATGACCCGCACTTCAACCCCTACTACCACATCCGCCACACCGCGCTGCCGAAGCCGGCCGATGAGAACGAGCTGAAGCGGCTCGCCGGGCGGCTGTTCTCCCAGCGGCTCGACCGCTCAAAGCCGCTGTGGGAGATCTGGCTTGTGCAGAACCTCTCCGCCGGTCGCTTCGCGCTCGTCGCCAAGACCCATCATGCGCTGGTCGACGGGATCTCCGGCGTGGACATCACGACGGTGCTGTTCGACACCGCCCGCGAGCCGGCGCCGACCGCGCCCGCGTCGCCGTGGAGCGCCAAGCCGCTTCCCGGTCCGGCGAAGCTCCTCGGCGAGGCGCTGATCGAGCGCTCGACCGTGCCGAACGAGATGCTGCGCGGCGCCCGCGCGCTGCTGCGCGCGCCGCGCAAGGCCGTCGCGCAGGTGCGCGAGGGCCTCGTCAACGTCGGCGCCACGACGATCGCCGGGGTGCGCTCGCCGGCGCCGCCGAGCCCGTTCAACGTCGAGATCGGGCCGCACCGGCGCTACACGTACATCGACGCCGACCTGGGGCGTTTCAAAGCGATCAAGGACTCACTCGGCGGCACGCTCAACGACGCGGTGCTGACGTCGGTGACGCTCGCGCTCGGGCGTTACCTGCGCCGCAGCGGGATCGACACAGACGGGCTGGTCCTGAAGGCGATGGTGCCGGTGTCGGTGCGAGCGAAGTCCCAGCGGGGCGCGCTCGGCAACCAGGTCGCGGCGATGTGGGCGCCGCTGCCCGTCGGCGTTCAGGCGCCGGCCGAGGCCCTGGGCGCGGTCGCCGCGGCGATGGAGAACCTGAAGAACTCAGGCCAGGCCGTCGGAGCCCAGGTGCTGACGAACCTCGCAGGCTTCGCGCCGCCGACGATCCTCAGCCAGGCCGCTCGCCTGCAGGCCCGCCAGCAGTTCTTCAACCTCGTCGTCACCAACGTCCCCGGGCCACAGTTCCCGCTGTACCTGCTCGGCCACGAACTGCAGGGGCTGTACCCGGTCGTGCCGCTGGCCGCACGGCAGGCGCTGGGGATCGCGGTGATGAGCTACAACGGCCACCTCGGCTTCGGGCTGCTGGGCGACTATGACGCGCTGCCCGAGCTGGACGCGATCGCCGACGACCTGAAATGGGCGATCGCCTCGCTGTACCGCGCCGCCGGCCTCGCTCCGGCGGGCGCGCGGGGCAAGCGCAAAGCCGCCGCCGGCCAGCGTGCGCAGGCGTCCCGCCGCGGCACGGCGGCGCGCAAGCCCGCCAGCGCCGGCTGAGTGCGGCTCGCGCTCTCCCAGATCAACGCCACCGTCGGCGACATCGCGGGCAACTCGCGGAAGATCGCCGCGGGCATCTCGGCGGCGCGCGAGGCCGGCGCAGGCCTCGTGCTGTTCCCGGAGCTGTCGCTGACCGGCTACCCGCCGGAGGACCTGCTGCTGAAGGAGCACTTCCTGGCCGATTCGCGTCGCGAGCTCGAGCGGCTCGCCGAGCAGGCCGTCGGCCTGACCGCCGTCGTCGGCTTCCCGGAGCGCGCCGAGGACGTCTACAACGCTGCGGCCGTGCTCGCGGGCGGGAGCGTGCACGCGATCTACAGGAAGGTCTACCTCCCCAACTACGGCGTGTTCGACGAGCAGCGCTACTTCCAGGCCGGGCCCGGTGGCGCGGTCGCCGAGCTGGACGGCGAGCTGCTCGGGATCAGCGTCTGCGAGGACATCTGGGAGCCGGGGCCGCCGGCCAGTGAGGAGGCGCTCGCCGGCGCCACGCTGCTCGTCAACATCTCCGCCTCGCCCTACCACGCCGGCAAGGGCGCCGAGCGCGAGCGGATGCTGGCACAGCGGGCCCGCGACAACCTCGCCTGCGTCGCCTTCTGCGGGCTCGTCGGCGGCCAGGACGAGCTGGTCTTCGACGGCCACTCGGTTGTGATCGACCACACCGGCACGACGATCGCGCGCGGCGCGCAGTTCCGTGAGGAGCTCGTGATCTGCGACGTCGATCTCGCGGCCGCCGGCGCGGCGCGGCTGCGTGACGCCGGCCATCGTCCGGCGGCGCGACGCGCCGCAGCCACGGCCGCGGTCCGCACGCTGGCGCCACTGCCGCCGAGCGTCGAGCGCGAGGATGGCATCGCCGCGCCGCCGGTGCCGGGGGCGGCGCCCCTGCTCGAGCCGGTCGAGGCGGAGGTCTATGCGGCGCTGTCGCTGGGCCTGCGCGACTACGTCGAGAAGAACGGCTTCGGGCACGTCGTGCTCGGCCTCTCCGGCGGCATCGACTCGGCCCTCGTCGCCTGCCTGGCAGCTGACGCGCTCGGCTCTGAGCGCGTCAGCGTGACGATCATGCCCTCCCCCTACTCCTCGCACTCCACGCAAGAGGACGCGCGCTCGCTCGCCGCCACGCTCGGTGTCGGGGTACAGGAGCTGCCGATCGCCGAGGTCATGGCCTCCTACGAGCAGATCCTGGCCGCGCCCTTCGCCGGGAGCCAGCCGGACATCACCGAGGAGAACCTGCAGGCGCGGATCCGCGGAAACCTGCTGATGGCGCTGTCGAACAAGTTCGGCTGGCTCGTGCTGGCGACGGGCAACAAGTCCGAGATGTCGGTTGGCTACACGACGCTGTACGGCGATCTGGCCGGCGGCTTCGCGGTGATCAAGGACGTGCCGAAGACGCTCGTCTACCGGCTCTGCGAGTGGCGCAACTCGCCGGCCGGCGAGGTGGCGCTCCCGGGGTGGCCGGAGCGAGCGCGTGCACCGATCCCCCCGTCGGTGATCGCCCGGGCGCCGTCGGCCGAGCTGCGCCACGAGCAGCGCGACGAGGACTCGCTACCGGTGTACGGCGTGCTCGACAGGATCCTCGAGGGCTACGTCGAGCTCGACCAGAGCCGCGAGCAGCTGATCGCGCAGGGGCTGCCCGAGCACGACGTGGACCGCGCGATCCGCCTCGTCGACCTTGCCGAGTACAAGCGCCGCCAGGCGCCGCCCGGGATCAAGATCAGCGCCCGCGCCTTCGGTCGCGACCGGCGCATGCCGATCACGAACCGCTACCGGGGCTGATGCCCGCCACCACCCCCCTCCCCCGCTCGCGCGGCGGGCGCGCCGCCGTCCGAGCAGCCCGCTCCCCGCGGCGGCGCCGCACGATCGCGCTGTGCGCGGCGATCGCGCTGTGCGCGCCGATGCTGACGGGCTGCGGGGACACGCTCCAGGACAAGCCGATCCCGCACAACCTGCTCGAGACGATGATCCTCGCGCCGTTCCCGGTGTACTGGCTCGGCGAACGGTTCGGCAAGCTCTCGATCACCGAAGCCAGCCACGACGTCTCCGGCGCGTTCAGCCTCCAGTACGGGGACTGCCTGCAGGGCGGGCAGGGGACCTGCACGCCGCCGCTGCGGATCGTGACCTCACCGGACAACAGCTTCCTGCCCGCCGGCGACACGCACAGCGAAGCCTCGCCCGTCAGGGGCGTTCAGGCTCTGCTGACCTCGGCGGGACGCACGATCGCGATCCCCACGGGCGGTGTGGTCGTGAACATCTTCGCCACGGACGCCGCGACCGCGCGCTCGGCAGCCCGCGGAATCGCTGCGATCAATCGGCCGCTCAGCCCCGGCCAGCCACTCCCGGCGCGGCTGCCCGACACCGGCTTCGGCGCCGCGCCGCTGCCCTCGCAGCTGCCCACGCCGGGGCGTCCGCTCGGCTAGCCGGCGGGCGAGGGCATCGGACGGACCGCGATCGTCATGCGCGTCACCGCGCAGACGCGGTCGTGGTCGTCGGTGAACGTCACGTCCCAGACCCAGGTCGTGCGGCCGCGGTGAAGCCGCACCCCGCGCGCGTGCACCGTGCCCTCGGTGACCGGGCGCAGGAAGCTGGTGCTGTTGGACAGCCCCATCGCCATCTCGCCCTGCGCTGCGACTGCGACATGCGTGGCCAGCGAGGCAAGCGACTCTGCGACCGAGGCGTAGACGCCGCCGTGGACGAGCCCAGCGGGCTGCTTGATCTCCTCGCGCACGCTCACCCGTCCGGTGACCTCCGTCTCGGAGAACGACAGCAGCTCGAGGCCGTAGAGGCGATCGAACCCGCGAACGGCGTCCCTGAGCTGCTCGACACTCGGCGTCCCCATCGCGCCGCCACGATAGCCTACGTTCCTCCGCGCAGCCCGATGTCCGCCCGGCCGGCGGGGAGCGCCACCCATCATGAGCCGAGTCGACGAGCTTCCAGCAGACCAGCGCGCGGCGCTGTCACTGCTGCTGCGCCAGCGCAAGACCTATTCGGAGGTCGCCGGCATGCTGGCGATCCCCGAGCGGGCCGTGCACGACCGCGCGCACGCGGCGCTGGCGATCCTCGCCCCCCGCGAGGCCCGCGAGCTGGACTCCGAGCGCCGCCGAGAGATCGGCGACTACCTGCTCGGCCAGCAGCCGGTCGGCGAGCGGCTGCGGACAGGGACGCTTCTGGGCGGCTCGCAGGCGGAGAACGCCTGGGCGCGCGCCGTCGCCTCCGAGCTCGGCGCGCTCGCCGACGGCGCGCTGCCGGAGATCCCGCCCCTCGAGGGCGGAGCGCCCGCGGGCCCCGACGCGCCCGAGCGGGCAGCCCATCCCGTCTCGCCGGCGGCCGGCGTCGGGGGCACGCCCGCTGCGCCGGGAACAGGCGCCACGTCCGCCGCCTCCAGCTCGCGGCGCGGCGGCGCCGTGCTGCTTGCGGTGCTGGCGGTCGCCGCGATCGTCGCGATCATCCTGATCACGACGGGCGGCTCCTCCAAGAAGAAACCAGGCACGAGCGGCGCGTCAGGCACGGCGGCCTCCTCGAAAACGGGCGCCGGCCCGAAGGAAGAAGGACACTTCGCGCTGCACGCGCCGAGCGGCAGCGCCAGCAAGGGAACCGTCGCGATCCTCACCGAAGGCGGCAAGCGGGCCTTCTACATCCAGGCGGAACACATCCCGGCGAGCAACCACTTCTTCTACGCCGTCTGGCTCTACAACTCGCCGACCAGCGCCTTGCCTCTGAGCAAGAGCCCGCCGGTCGGCACCAACCACAGGCTCGCGGGAGCCGCGCTGCTGCCGAGCAACGCAGGCAGCTACCGCGAAATCCTGCTCACCCGCGAGACCAGCACCCGCCCCAAGCACCCCGGGCACGTGGTCCTGCGTGGCACGTTCAAACTGACGGGCTGAGACCGCTTCCGATCGCCTGGCCCTCCAGCAGCTTGCCGGGGTTCATCACGCCGGCCGGGTCGAGCTCGGCCTTGACGGCTCGCAGCAGCTCGAGCCCCTCGGCGCCGATCTCGCGCTCCATCCACGGCGCGTGATCGCGCCCCACGGCGTGATGATGGGTGATCGTGCCGCCCCCGGCGGAGATCGCCTCCGAGGCGGCGCGCTTGGCCGCCTGCCACTGCTCGATCTCGGCGCCCTCGCGCTGGCGGGCGAGGAACGTGAAGTACAGCGACGCGCCGGTCTCGTAGACGTGGGATACGTGGCACATGACGAGCCCGGGCGTTCCCTGCGATGCGAGCGACTGCTCGATCGCATGCGCGACCTCATCGTGCAGACGGGCGAGGTTCGACCATTGCGTGGCCGTCTCGAGTGTCTCGACCATGACGCCGAGCCCGAGCAGCTCGTCGCGCAGGTACGGGGCGGCGAAGCGGCCCGCGCGCCAGGCGCGGCCCGGCGAGGAGCCGATGGGCAGTCCGCCTGCGCGCCGCAGCATGTGAACGGTGCGACGCCGCCTCGCCGCGACCTCCGCCTCGCTTCCGTCGAAGCCGACGATCGCCAGGCAGCCCTGCCCGTACCCGCGCACGCCCAGGTAGCGCCTGCCGAGGCGGCCCTTCAGGCCGCCCTCGCCGGCCAGCGCCATCGACATCCTCGTCTCGGCCTCGTCGGAGAGGCGGGCCACATCGGGAAGGGCGTGCTCGCGGGCGAGCGTCCGGAACGCCTGCCAGCCGCTGTCGAAGTCCTCGAAGAAGACCCCCTCGTAGGCCTGGCGCGCCGGGGCCGGCCGCACGCGCAGCGAAACCTCGCTGATCACGCCGAGCGTTCCCTCCGAGCCGACCAGCAGCTGTCGCAGGCCCGGGCCGGCGGCGCTGGCCGGCAGCGGCGGCAGCGCGATCTCGCCGCCCGGCGCGGCCAGGCGCAGCCCGAGCACCATCTTCTCGATCGCGCCGTAGCCGGTCGACGCCTGCCCGGCTGAGCGCGTCGCGGCGCAGCCGCCGAGTGAGACGTACTCGTAGGACTGGGGGAAATGGCCGAGCGTCAGCCCGTGCGAGGCCAGCTCGCGCTCGAGCGCCGGGCCCCGCATCCCGGCTCCGACCGTGACCGTCGCAGATTCCGTGTCGAGCGACTTGATCGCGCCGAGCCGCCTCGTGTCGAGCGCCAGCACCGCCTGGTGGGAGCCGCGCAGCGGCGCCACGCCGCCGACGACGCTCGTGCCGCCGCCGAACGGGACGACCGCCAGGGAGCGGGCCGCGCACAGCTCGAGCACCGCCTGGATCTGCTCGTGCCCGTCGGGGTGGAGCACCGCGTCGGGCGCGCCCTCGGGAGCGCCGGCGCGCAGCGTGACGAGGTCCGGATAGCCCTTGCCGGCGGCGTGCAGGACGCGTTCGGGGTGGTCCTCGCGCACGTTCTCGTCGCCGAGGATCGCCGCCAGTTCCGCGCGCTCGGCCTCCGCAAGCGCCGAGGGCTCGATCGCGACCTGCTCGAGCGAGACGGGCGGGCGCGGCGCGGAGGCCGTGCCGACGTGCTCGTCGAGGAACTCGCGGGCGTGCGCGGGCAGCCCGCCCGCGTGGGCGTCCTCCCCCCAGCCCCACCAGCGCATCGTCGGCGGTGAGGGCTCAGGCACTGATCCGCTCCAGCCCGTCGAGGGCCTCCTCGATCATCTTCGTGGCCGCGCGGCGGACCATCCGCCGGCCCATGCTCGGGAGCAGCGCGCGGCCGCCGATCCGCGGGGCCGCCTGCCCGCTCAGCTCCTGGCGCATCTCGATCGTCACGTCGCTGGCGGCGTCGGCCGGGGCGGCGAGGCCGCCGCCCTGAACGCCCGCCGCGGGGGCGACGCGCAGCTCGGTCTCCGAGCTCGACAGCACGCAGGCGAAGGGGGTCCCGTCCAGGCGCTGCTCCCAGACGACGGTGCCGCTCTGCTCGTCGGCGCGCACGACGTCGAAGTCGGCCCGCACGGTCTTGCCCGCCCTGGTCTTCATGACCTCCGTGAAGGCACCATCGGCGACGTCCTCCACGCGGGTCACGCGAGGCCACCAGCGAGGCAGGTGGTAGGGGTCGCTGACGATCTGCCACAGCTGCTCGCACGGCGCGGCGATCGTGCGGGACACGCGGGCGGTCGGCATCGCCGCAATCCTAAGCCGTCCTACTGCTCGTATGTGAGCAGCGAGTGGACCTCGCGTCCGGCGAGCTGCTCGCGGCCGTGCAGGAAGGCGAGCTCGATCAGGAAGCTGCAGCCGGCCACCTCTCCACCCAGGAGCTCGACGAGATCGCACAGCGCCCGTGCCGTGCCGCCCGTCGCGAGCAGGTCGTCGTGCACGAGAACGCGCGCGTCGCCGGCGAGGGCATCGGCGTGGATCTCCAGCTGCGAGGCGCCGTACTCGAGCAGGTACTCGGCGCTGACGGTCTCATACGGGAGCTTGCCGGGCTTGCGGGCCAGCACGAAGCCGGCTCCGAGCTCGAGGGCCAGCGCCGGGCCGAGCAGGAAGCCGCGCGCCTCGGCGGCGACGACGAAGTCGACCTGCAGTGGCCGCGCGAACGCCGCGAGCCCTCGCACCGCCTCGCGCAGCGCACCGGCGTCGGCGATCAGCGGCGTCAGGTCCTTGAAGACGATGCCGGCGCTGGGAAAGTCGGGGATGTCGCGGATCAGCGCCCGCAGGCCCGCGAGGTCGCTCTCGCCGGCGTCGCTCACCGGACGATCTTGCGCAGATCCCTGATCAGCAGCAGGTGCTTGAGGTGCGTGGCGACGGCGGCGAGGTTCTCGAGCGCGTCGACGGCCTCCTTGCGCCGTTCGGGGTTGCGCGAGCGCAGCGCCGGAGCGAGGATCTGCTGCAGCAGGTTCGCCTCGCGGTCGGCCGAGGATCGGAACACCCGCAGGTTGCGCCCGCCGACCCCGTATCGCGCCAGCTCCGCGACCGCGGCGATGATCTCGCGCTCGGTCTCGTCGAAGTACCGCACGCCCCCGCGCAGCTCACCCTTGACGACGCCGTACTCTTCGAGCTCCTTGACGAGCTTCGCCTCCGCCTTGGTCTCCTCGAGGACGTCCTCGATCGAGTAGAGCGCGCCGGTGGATTCGCGCACACTGACGCTGGGGCGCCACGTGCGGGGCGTCTCGCGGGCGGAGCGTCCTGGCACGGGGGCGCTGTCGCCGCTGCGCCCGGCAGCGAGCTCCTGACGGATGACGCGAAGCGGCAGGAACTCGTCGCGCTGCATGCGCAGGATCGTGCGCAGCCGCGCGACGTCGCCGGGCGTGTAGAGGCGGTAGCCGCCGGGTGTGCGTCGCGGCGTCAGGAGCTTCTGGTCCTCGAGGTAGCGGATCTTGGAGATCGAGATGTCGGGGAACTCCTGAGCGAGCGCCTTGCAGACGGCGCCGATCGTCAGCGACTTCTGGCGCTTGGCCGGATCGGGCGCCTGCGCGTCCAGCTCCACTTCGAGCTGCTCTGCGTCGGTAGGTGTCGCCTGGAGGGCCATCAGCGCGCGTGGAACGTCAGCTTGTACTTGCCGATCTGCAGCTCGTCGCCCTCGCCGAGTCGACGCGACTCGATCCGCTCGCGGTTCACGTACGTGCCGTTCAGCGAGCCGCAGTCGTCGAGGTACCAGTCGTCGCCGCGGCGGATCAGCAGGGCGTGGTCGCGCGAGACGGTGACGTCGTCGAGGAACACCTCGGCGTCGGGCCGGCGGCCGATCGACATGCGCTCGCCGTCGGCCGGGAAGCTCTCACCCTCGCGCCCGCCGCCGGCGCGGATCACGAGCGCCGGGCCCGAGGCCGTGACCTCACCGATCTCGACCGGCACGAGCTCACCGGTCTCGTCGATCCGGTAGGTCGCCGTGACCGGGTCGCCGGCGCCCTCGGAGGGCCGCTCGAGCAGCGCGCCGCAGCGCTGGCAGTAGTTGGCGCCCTCGGTGTTGAGGAAGCCGCACTCGGTGCAGTGCATCGCCATCGCCGCTCTAGTCCGGCCGGCGGCGCCGGGCGCGCCGCGTCTCTATCGCTGCCGCTCCGGACACGGGCGATCCCTCACTCAGCGCCGTTGGGCTGGCGATGGGCGAGGATGTCGGTCAGCTTCTGCACGTCGTCTCCGGTGATCGAGATCTCGCCGCCGTCGTGCTGCTTGCGCAGCCGGTTGACGAGCTCCGCGCGCAGGATGTCGATCTTGCCGTGCAGGATCCGCCGCTTGTAGGAGATCTCTGTCTCCTCCTCCGTCAGCTGGCGGATCACGTCTTTCAGTTCGACGTCCGTCAGCGTGCCGAGGTCGGGAAACGTCTCGTCCATGTGGTCTCTGTCTCCTCGCGCCCTTGTGGCCGGGCCGCGTCTCCCGGCGGGAGGGCGGGGCGGCCGGAGGCGCCAGTATAGACCATAGGGTCAGGCTGAGCTTTAGAGTCGCTGCGCCCTCTCGAGTCGGGACGTAGGGCGCCTGGCGGCGCCGTCCGTCCCGATCCAGAGGGCTTCGCTCTGCCGTAACAGCGCACCGCGCGACCCTCCGGGGGCGCGGATCGCCCTTCACTCTGCGTGCCGGCCCGCCGCACGTTCGCGTAGCTGGTTGCGCCCACTGCGTGCGTATAGGCCTGTCGCTAGCAGGGCCAGCGCCAGGCCGATGTACAGCAGCACCTCGCCGAGCGTCTTCAGGCCGGTCATCGGGAAGAACAGGGCGCCCATCACGGGCGCGACCGCGAGCCTCCCGGGCCAGTTGATGCGCAGCTCGACGCCGCGGCGCAGGGCGTATCGCCCGAGCGCGAGCATCGCCAGCTCACGGACGGCGAGCACGGCCAGCGCCCAGCGCGGCAGCAGCGAGAAACGCCAGTCGACGACCACCCCGCAGACGACCAGCAGACGGTCGGTGACGGGGTCCATCAGCGCCCCGAGGCGGCTGTACTGGCGCGTCACGCGCGCTGCGATCCCATCGGCGTAGTCGCCCCAGCCGATCACGGCGAACAGCGTCGCGGCGAGCGCGTCGCGCCCGTCGCGGCTGGACAGAGCCACGACCAGGAAGACCGGGATCAGGGCGAGGCGGGCGAAGCCGATCGCATTGGGGATCGTCCACGGGTTCAGCGGCGCCCCCGACTGCGTCTGCGGCGGCGGCGGGCCGGAGCGGTCCAGGCCGAAGAGGCGTGTGAAGGTGAGGCGTGGCGGACGCCAGCGGGCGCGCGGCGCCGCTCCCCGATCGCGCGATCGCGATCCCCCGGGGCGAGAGGCCTCGGGCGGCGGGGGCTCTAGGGGAGGCTCCGCCACAGCTCGTGCAGTGCGCCGAGCAGCGCGTCGGGCTCGCCGTCGAGCGCGAGCGGTGGCGCCTGCTCGCGACCGCGGCGGATCTGCACCTCGATCTCGCCGGACTCCAGTGAGCGCCGGCCGACGGTCAGGCGCAGGGGGCAGCCGAGCAGCTCGGCGTCGGCGAACTTCTCGCCGGTGCCGATTTCTCGGTCGTCGTAGACAACATCGAGGGCGCTGCCGGCGAGCAGTTCGTAGACGGCGTCCGCGGCGTCGCGCTCGGGCGTGCCGGCCTTCCCGAGGGAGACGAGGTGCACGTCGAACGGCGCGAGCGAGCGCGGCCAGGAGATGCCGTGCTCGTCGGCGTTCTGCTCGACGGCCGCCGCCGCGATCCGCGCCGGGCCGATCCCGTAGGAGCCCATCCAGATCGGCTGCTCGCGACCGTCCTCGTCGAGGTATGAGGCGCCGAGCGCTTCCGAGTAGCGGGTGCCGAGCTTGAAGATGTTGCCGACCTCGATCGCCGGCTCGATCTCGACCGTGACGCCGCCGACGGTGTCGCCCGCGAGGACGTTGCGCACATCGACCTCGCGGAAGGCGAAGTCGCGGCCGGGGACGACACCGCGGAGGTGCTCGTCGACCCGGTTGGCGCCGGTCACGTAGCCACCGGGCGCTGCGGCGGCTACGGCCCTGTCGAGTAGCACCTCGATCTCGCCAGGCGCCTGCACCGGGCCGATGAACCCGGGCGGGCCGAGCTTCGCCTCGATCTCGGCGGCCTGCGCCGGGCGGCTATCGGCGCTGAGCGCGAGGGCGAGCTTGATCTCGTTCACCTGGTGGTCACCGCGCACCAGCACGAGCACGAGGCGCTCCTCGCCGTCGCCGTCGACGACCACCGGGTAGGCCTTCAGCAGCGCCCCCTCGGGAAGGCCGAGCTCGGCGGCGACGTCCCGGACGGTGGTCAGTCCCGGCGTCGCGACCGCCTCGGGCGCGTCGGGAGCCTCCGGCAGCGTGACCGGAACGGGGTCGGCGCTGGCGACCTCGAGGTTGGCGGCGTAGTCGCCCGCCAGCGCGACCTCGTTCTCCCCCGCCGGACACGGCGCCATGTACTCGTGCGCGCCGGACCCGCCCATCATCCCGACGTCCGCCTCGACGCGGTAGTAGCGCAGCCCGCTGCGCTGCATGATGCGCTCGTAGGCGCCGGCATGCGCGTCGTAGCTGCGCTCCAGCCCGGCGAGGTCGCGGTCGAACGTGTAGGAGTCCTTCATGATGAACTCGCGCGTGCGCAGCACGCCGGCGCGCGGCCGCGCCTCGTCGCGCTCCTTGACCTGGAAGTGGTAGAGCGTCATCGGCAGGTCGCGGTAGGAGCGCACGACCTGCGCGACGTGTGTCGTGACGGCCTCCTCGTGGGTCATCGCCAGGACGAGCTCCGCGCCTTTGCGATCGGTCAGCTTGAACAGCGCGTCGATCGCGTAGCGCCCGGTCTTGCGCCACGGCTCGGCCGGCTGCAGGACGGGCATCAGCATCTCCTGGCCGCCGATCGCGTCGATCTCCTCTCGGATGATCGCGACGGCGCGCTGGTGCACGCGCCAGCCGGCCGGCAGCCACGTCCAGATCCCGGCGCCCATCTGGCGGATCAGCCCGGCGCGGACCATCAGCTTGTGCGAGATCGCCTCGGCGTCGGCCGGGGCCTCCTTCTCGGTCGGCAGCAGGTATTCGCTCAGGCGTGTCATGGCGGCTGTGGTCGGCTTCGCGGCCGGCGGGCAGCGAGGCGCAGCGAGCGTATACGGATCAGCGCGGGCGGACCATCCTCGAGATGCCCGGGAAGAATGCCGGGCACCCCGAGGGGTGGTCAGTCAGACCCGCGTCTGGCGGGTCAGGCTTCGAACCCGTAGGCCTGCGTCTCGACGGCGACCGTGTGCACGAGGTTGCCGAGCGCGACGTTCACGTCATAGAGGTGAAGGCCCCATTCGGCGCCGATCAGTTCGACGGCCGTTTCGTTATGCGTGGCGAGATCTTCGAAGGCTGCTTCGCTGATCGAAGGGCTCTGCTCGGGTTGCAGCCAGGTGGCGCCGTTTTCGTGCATGCACCTGGCCTGGTAGGCACCCAACGTCTCGACCCAGGGCGTCGGCGCGCTGGGCACCGGCGTCCCTTCGCCGAGCGTGCCCGGGAACGGCGTCGTGGGTGCGAGCGGGAGCAGGTTCCCCGCCGCGCCGGCCTGCTGTTTGAGCAGCGTCGGGTTCACGCACGCGACTTCCGATCCGGGCGGCACCGTTCCGCCTTCCAGCAGCAGGCTGCCCGGACGCCCGAAGAAGGCGTTTTCGGGCGGTTCCTTCAGGAACGTCGAGTATGCGATCACGCAGCCGGTGTCGGTCGCGGCCGTGCACAGCGGCACGTGCTGGAAGGTGACGCCCTCGAGCTGGCCTTCGGGTACGAGCACGTTGCCGCCGAGCAGGATCGCCGAGACGAGCTGTTTGCGCAGCGCCGCGTTGCCGTCGAACTGCTGTTTGATCAGGTTCTCGAGCATCAGCGCGCCCTGAGAGTGGCCGATCAGGACGATGCCGTGGCCCTTGTTGAACTTGTGCATGTATTCGAGGAAGGCGGCGAGCACGCCCGAGTAGGCCTTAAGGGCGTTTTCCGGGGTCACGACGCCTTTGATCGCGTTCAGCGTGAGCTGGGGATACATCGGCGCGTACACCTTGCAGGTCTGGGAGAAGCGCGACGCCTGGTCGATCGCGATCTGCGTCTCCTGCGGTTCGATTTCGAGGTTGGCGTTGGGGCCTTCCTGTGTGGAGACGGTCGGGTAGACGTAGAAGCAGTCGATCGGCGCTTTGCCGGCCTTGACGGGCTTCTGCAGCGTTTCGTGGCGTTCGGAGACGCCGGTGTAGGTGACGGCCGTCGTCGTGCGGTCGGCCATGCACGGGTTCGGCTTCTTGCCCGGCTTGCACAGCCACACCGTGCTGCTCTTCGCCGAGGCCGTGCCGGCCAGCGCGAGCAGCGACGCGACAGCGACGATCAGCCCCAGCGCGACGCCTCGCTGCGACCACGCCGGGCGTGCAGCCCTCAAGTGCTTGCTCATCCCCTCATCCCCTCCGTTCGTGCCCCGCGGCTTCCCGCCGCGATTGCCCGCCCATTCTAGTCACCGTGACGCTGAAGACTCAAATCTGAGGCGCGCCCGGATCGAGGCCCAGCAGCGCCGCCTCGATCTGGCGCAGCCGCGCCTCGTCGCTCCTCACGCCGATGGCGGCGTCGCTGTACAGGAACGCCTCGGCGAGGCGGACGATCGCGTAGGCGAGCAGGTCGGGCGCGAGCGAGGGACGGTAGCCGCAGGCGACCTCGTCGTCGATCAGCGCCTGCACGGCGGCGACCAGCCGCGGCTGCACGACGCCGGACGCCGAGGTCAGCACGCGCAGCCCCAGCTCGGGCTCGGAGACGAGCAGCGCGCGCAGGGCATCCGATGCGGCCAGCTCGCGGTTGAAGGCGTCGAAGCAGTCGAGCAGGGCCTTCGCGCCGCGGCCGCCGACCCGGGCCCGCAGCACGTTCAGCCGCTCCTCCCCCAGCTCGGCGAGCAGCTCGCCGAGCAGCAGCTCGCGGGTTCGAAACCAGCGATGCATCGTCGCCCTGGCGAGGCCGAGCTCGCGCGCGATCGCCTGCACGTCGATCCGTTCGCCCGCCAGGTATCGGGTCCGCGCGAGCGCCAGCGCGGCCTCGCGTGTCGCCGCGGCGGGACGGCCAGGTCGGCCCGGTGCGACGGGCGGCTGTGCTCCCGGCATCCCTGGAGCCTAGTCCCGTAGCGCACCGCCCGTGAGCCGGCGCGCCCGGGGATGGCGGGCGAGTTGCCTCTGATAGAACAGCGCGCAGGAAAGAACGTCGACCCGGTACACCCCCGCGAAGGGAGCAACATGGCATACACAGTCCCACCGCTTCCGTACGCCTACGACGCGCTCGAGCCGCACATCGACAAGGCGACGATGGAATTCCACCACGACAAGCACCACCAGGCTTACGTGGACAAGGCCAATGCGGCGCTCGAGGGCACCGAGTGGGCCGACAAGCCGATCGAGGAGGTGCTGCAGAACCTCGACAGCCTCGGC
The DNA here is from genome assembly GCA_025963965.1 of Solirubrobacterales bacterium. Taxonomy (GTDB): domain Bacteria; phylum Actinomycetota; class Thermoleophilia; order Solirubrobacterales; family Solirubrobacteraceae; genus Palsa-744. The sequence goes on along the minus strand of JAOPZS010000012.1, from coordinate 19,888 downwards.
GACAAGAAGGGACCCGTCAAAAACAACGGCGGCGGGCACTACAACCACAGCCTGTTCTGGGAGAGCATGAGCCCGGACGGCGGCGGCGAGCCCGGCGGAGCGCTCGCGGATGCGATCGCCTCGACCTTCGGCTCGTTCTCGGACTTCCAGGCCAAGCTCAAGGAAACCGGCGTCAACCAGTTCGGCTCCGGGTGGTCGTGGCTCGTGCACGACGGGTCCGGCCTCGCGATCGTCGGCTCGGCCAATCAGGACACGCCGCTCTCCGACGGCAAGACGCCGCTCGTCGGCGTCGACGTCTGGGAGCACGCCTACTACCTGAAGTACCAGAACAAGCGCCCCGACTACATCGACGCGTGGTGGAACGTCGTCGACTGGGGCAGGATCGCCGAGCGCTTCTCGGCCGCCTCCTAGCGCACGCCGCGCCGCCCTCCTCGGGATTCGTCCTGCGGAGCCCCTCGCACCCGTGCGAGGGGCGCGCGGGGGCGCATGGTCACAGCGGTCCGCTCGCCAGTGCCACGATCATGTAGAGGAGGATCATCGGGATCGTAAGGCTCGTGAGGACGAGTCCCTTGCCGCGGCCCACTCGGCTGCGGCGCCCGCGCAGCTCGCCGACGGCTGCCTCGAGCGCGCCGAGCGCGACGAGCAGGCCGAGCGCGGCGATTACGATCCGCCCCGCGGGAGCACGGTTCAGGTGGGCGTCATAGCTCCCTTCGAGGATGCTCTCGATCAAGGCCGCGAGCTCGACGAGGCCGAGCAGCGCAACGAGCGCCACCCAGCCCCCTCCAGCCAGCAGACGCGTCGTGCGTCGCCCCCTCGATTCCATCTGACGGATCTTGCCATACGCAGCTTGCCGTCAATCGGCGGAGTCAGCCGACGACTTCTGCCGCGTAGGGGAATTGTTCTGAGAGCTGTTCCGCGAGGACGCCGATCGTCATTTCTCGCGTTGGGGCACAGCTTCCGAAGCTTGCCGCCTTGTCGAGCGTCGAAGTGACCGTCGTGAACATTTCCGTGAAGGAGAATTCGCCCGCGGTGATCTTGTGAGGCAGCGTGTAGGTGCACCACGGCAGCGGCTGATTGAGGTCATGGGTGCGCAGCTGGACGCGCGCGTCGCCCGCTAGCCTGCGGCGGCCCGGGGGGGTCTCGACCTCAGCAGGACTTCTGGGCCCACGGGTTGACCGGCGCGGGATAGCCGGCCGGCACGTGCGGCTTGTGCCGCGGGTGACGACGCATCCGCTGGTCGAGCGCGAGCACGACGGAGCTGGCCGCCGACTGGCCTGCGCCCCGGATCGCCAGCCTGGCGTTCACGAGGATGTGGCCGCGGTCGGGCACGTAGGCGCGCAGGCGCCGCAGCGCGCGGCGGTTGACGCGCAGACGCAGACTGGTGGTCTGGTGCGCAGCGAGGCGGTAGGCGACGGATGCGCTCACCGCCAGGGCGGCGGCATGGCCACGACCGTTGGCCGGGACGAGGTACTCGTAGAGGCGCACCGTGCCGCTGACCGGGAACGGGTTGGTGTTGCGGATCGGCACCGTGAGGCGTTGCCTGCCGTGGGCGAGCCACAGGTGGCTCTTGGGAGCGAGCAGGTAGACGGGGCCAAGGCGCGGAGCCGTGTGCGGCGCAGGTTCGCCGGCGTCGGGTACGGACGCCTCCGCGGGCGCCGCGGGGGTCGCGGCCCCTACGAACAGCGCTGCACGCGGCATGAATTCGTTTTCTTCCCACGACGTGCCCGGTTCCATTTCGTCGAGCCAGCTCGCGACGCCTGAGCCGTCTTCACCCTCGGCGAGCGAGACGTAGCTGCGCCAGGTGCGTCCACCCGAGGCGAGGGTCACGGGCGCCTGCCATGAGCCGCCGGCGGGCTTGGCCGCGCCCAGCACCCGTGAGGCCGGCGGCGAAGGTTCGTCGAGCACGCTCCATCCGGCCAGGGCGTCGCCTTCGCGATCGACACCGATCCGCATGTCCAGCAGGTAGGCGCTTTCCGGCACCGTCGTGAGGGTCCGGCGGTCCCCGAGCCAGGTGCCGCCCGCTGCCATCGTCTCGCTCGTCAGCTCACCGGTGGCTTCGAGCCACAGCGCCTGGGCGTTGCCGGCGCCGTCGATCGCGAGGCTCGGCTGATGCTCGAAGCAAACGACCTGGATATGAGTCCCGGGCGGATTCGACAGAGTCCAGGAGCCGTGCTGCAGGCTGGCCGCGTGCACGACTTCGTCGGCCGTGCCGCTCCACAGCATCGCGGCCTGGCCGGAGCCGTTCGCGGCGGGCGAAGCTCCGTACAGCACGCCGGGCTGGGTGTCGATGGTCTGCTCGCCCGTCCAGACGCCGCCGCTGAGAGTCTGCGCCTCGATCGAGCCCAGGCCCGCGGAATAATCGGCCCAGGCGGCCACGAAGCTGCCGGCGCCGGATGCCACGACTGCGTGTTCGGCCAGCAGGACGGCTTCCGTGGGTGCCGAGATCCGCTGCGGGGCGCTCCACGTGCCCGCGCGCCGTTCGCTTGCGACGAGCCACGCGGAGGTGTAGCCGGGATCAGCCTCGGTCCACACCACGACCGCGTTTCCGGCCGCGTCGACGGCCACCGACGGCCCCTGAGCAACCTCGCCTTCGGGTTCGTACATCGGAAGTTGCCGGACGTCTCGCCAGGCTTCGCCGCCAGCGCGGTCGGCGACCCAGACTGTGCGCGGGTCGCCCATGCTGGCGCCGTCCAGCCATGCCACCGTCTGCTCGCCGCCGGCTGACATCGCCAGCGCCGGCGCTAGGGCCTCGGCACCGCCGGGGATGTCGATCGGCGCCTGCCATCCCCCGCCTGCGGGGCGCTCGATCGAGATGAGGTTCGCCCCGGGCGGATGCCAGCTGACAAGCACTGCAGACGTTTCGCCGCTTGCACCCACGGCGGCCACGGGCGGCCCGTACGATTCGGGCTCGCGAAGGGTCGGCGCGAGCTGCGAGGAGGGCAGCTGCCAGCCGGGTTCCGCAAGCGCCGGGAGCGCGAACGTCAGCGAAAGGAGTGCGCCGAGCAGAGCAGCGACGGTGCCCTTGACGGGCCGTGAGGCAGGCAGCACACCGAGGTCTTCGACCGGTTCGGGCCGCGACTTGACCCTACGTGTCCCGCTTTCCTGTCAGGAAGCTGACAGGCGCAGCGCCGGGCTGACCGAGGTTCAGCCGCGGCTGAAGCGTCGCCCGGCGACGGGCGAGACGGCCTCGTCGAGCGCGACGGCGGACCCGTTGCCGCCTGCCTCCACGGCGCCGGCCGGCTCGAGCATCGACTCGAGCACGTCGCCGGCGAGCTCGTCGTTCTCGGCCGCTGCGGCCTCGAGGGCTGCGATCCGCTCGGGGGTCATCGCCGTGTCGTCCTCGTTCTCGGCCAGCCACGCGCGTGCCTCGGCGGCGGCGAGCTCGTCGCGCTCGACGGTCTTGCCGGCGGCGTAGTAGCGGTCGATCTCCTTGAAGAGCTCCTCGACGAGCTGCCCTGTCGGTACCTTCTTGAGCGGCTCGCCCTTGGAGTAGATCATCCCCATGTCTTTCGCGCCCGTGATGCCGAAGTCCGCGTGGCGCGCCTCGCCGATGCCGTTGACGGCGCAGCCCAGCACGGACACCTCGATCGGGTCCTCGTAGGCTTCCAGGCGCTGCTCGACCTCCGCGACGACGCTGTCCATGTCGAACTGCAGCCGCCCGCACGTCGGGCAGGCGATCAGCACCGGGCCCTTCTCGCGCAGCTTCAGAGCCTTCAAGATCTCCCAGGCGACCTTGACCTCTTCCTCGGCGTGGAAGGTCGACAGCGAGATGCGGATCGTGTCGCCGATGCCGTCGGCGAGCAGCGTCCCCAGGCCGACGGCCGACTTCAGCGAGCCCGACCACTTCGTGCCGGCCTCGGTGACGCCGAGGTGCAGCGGGTACGGGATCCGCTCGGAGAGCATGCGGTTGGAGGCGATCGTGTTGGGCACGGAGGTCGACTTCATCGAGACCTTGAAGTTCCTGAAGTCCAGGCGCTCCATCAGCTCGACGGTCTCGATCGCGGCCGTCACGAGCGCCTCGACGGGGTTCTCGTACTCGAGGTCGCGCAGGTGCTTGGGCAGCGAGCCCGAGTTGACGCCGACGCGCAGCGGCGTGCCGTGACGCTCGGCCAGGGCGGTCACCTCGGCGACCTTCTCAGGGCCGCCGATGTTGCCGGGGTTCAGGCGCACGCAATGGGCTCCGGCTTCGATCGCCTTGAGCGCGAGCGTGTGGTTGAAGTGGATGTCCGCGATGATCGGGATCGGCGACTGGGCGACGATCGTCTTCAGCGCCTCGGCGTCCTGCTCGCGGGGCACCGCGACGCGCACGATGTCCGCTCCGGCCTCGGCGACGGTGCGGATCTGCTCCATCGTCGCCTGCAGGTTCGCCGTCTCGGTCTTCGTCATCGTCTGCACGGCGACGGGCGCACCGCCGCCGACGGGGACCATGCCGACGAGTATCTGCCGCTGTGAGGCCATAGGCTGGATTCTAGATGCCCGGGGTCTACGCCACCGCACGCGGCCCGCTCGCGCGCCTCGCAGGCCCGCTGGCCGAACGCTCCCGCAGACGCCGTCACACCGCGTTCTTTCCCCGCGACGAGCTGCCTGCGGAGGCGCGGATCCTCGATGTCGGCTGCGGCGTGCTGGGCCTGCGCGGGCTCGAGCCGGGCCTCGACATCACCGGCACCGACATCGCCCCGCAGCCCTCCTACCCGGGCCCGTTCGTGCAGGCCGACGCCGGCCGCGGGCTGCCGTTCGGTGACGACGAGTTCGACTTCGTCTACTGCTCGAGCGTGATCGAGCACGTCCCCCCCGCCCGCCGTGCGGCCTTCGCGGCGGAGCTGCGGCGGGTCGGGCGCGGGTGGATGGTGCAGACCCCTGCCCGCTCCTTCCCGATCGAGCCCCACGCGCTGCTGCCCGGCGCGCACTGGCTGCCCGTCGGGCTGCGGCGAGCATATTGGCGACTCGGGGCCGCCGGTGGCTGGGAGGACATCTCGCTGCTTCGCCGCCGCGAGCTCGAGGCGCTGTTCGGCCCCGCCCGCGCGGAGCGGCTCGGGCCGCTCGCAAAGAGCTGGGTGAGCGTGCGGCTGCCCGCGCGGCTCGCCTGAGCCTCAGCCGGCCAGGCGGCTGATGTCGTTGCTGACGCCGTTCACGACGAGGAACAGCAGCAGCACGATCCCGACGGAGCTGTAGCGGTACATCGCCGCAAGCGAGACGCGCCTGCCGCGCAGCTTCTCGAGCACCGACCACAGCAGGTGCCCGCCGTCGAGGGGCAGGAACGGGAACAGGTTGATGACGGCGAGCACCAGCGAAAGGAAGCCGAGGAATACGAGCGCCCGGCCCGCCCCCTCGTTGACCGTTTCGTGCGCGTCGGCCGTGATGCCGACGATGCTCGAGACTTCGTGGCGGACCTTCGGCTGCGTCAGCGCCCGCCCGAAGCCGGTGACCGTGCCGGTCGTCGTGTGCCACATCTCGCTGAGCGCCGCGCCGGCCGCGCTCACCGGGCCGAAGGCGCGCGGCGTGCCGAAGCCGAAGCCGATCAGCATGCGCTTCGCGACGGCGCTGTAGCGGGGGTAGATGCTCAACGTCAGGCGCCTGCCGTCGCGCAGCACCGTCACCGCGACCGGCGTCGCCGCCCGGCAGCCGTTGCTCTGAGCGCCGGCGCAACCGTGGACGGCGATCCGCGCACGCGCCGATTCGATCGTGACCGGCTGCCCGTCGATCGCCACGATCCGGTCGCCCACGCGCAGCTTGCCCGACGCCGGCGCCTTCGGTTCGACCGCCAGCACGGAGGTGCTCGGCCTCGTCGTGTGCACCGACGGGTTGAGGTTCTCGAGCACGATCGAGCCGCTCGGCGAGCCTGCCAGCAGGATGCCCCAGAAGATGAAGAAGGCGATCGCCAGGTTCACGGCCGGCCCCGCGAGGATCACGACGATCCGCTTCCACGGGCGCTGCATGTAGTACGCACGGTCGGCGACGCGCAGGTCGAGCTGCTGGAGTTCGATCGGGCTCATGCCCGTGATCTTCACGTAGCCCCCCGCCGGGATCGCGCCGATCGAGTACTCGGTCTCACCGCGTTTGATGCCGATCAGCTTCGGCGGGAAGAACAGCGAGAAGCGCTCGACGCGCATGCCGACGGCCTTCGCCGCGGCGAAGTGGCCCAGCTCGTGCAGCACGATCAGCGCCAGGATCCCGAGGATCGTCAACAGCCAGCTCACCGGGTCAGTGTGGCAGGCCGGCCGTGGCGCTCGGACAGCTGCCGGCGCCCGGGCCGCCCGCGCGCCGCTGGGCTCAGCGCAGCGCAGCGACCGCTTCGCCGGCCAGCTCCCGGGCGAGGCGATCCGCTTCGTAGAGCGACTCGAAGCCCGTCACCGGCGCGCCGCCGAGCCCAGCGAGGGTGCGTTCGATCACCTCGGCGATCTCCAGGAAGCGCAGCCCGCCGGCGAGGAACGCGTGCACGGCGATCTCGTTCGCCGCGTTCAGCACGCACGGCGCCGTGCCGCCCGCCAGGGCCGCTTCGCGGGCCAGGCGCAGGCACGGGAACGCCTCGACGTCGACCGGCTCGAACTCCAGGCGTCCGAGAGCCGCCAGGTCCAGGGGCTCGATCGGCAGCGGCACGCTGTCGCCGCCGTGCAGCGCGTAGGAGATCGCGATGCGCATGTCCGGCGGGCCCATGTGCGCGAGCATCGCCCCGTCGGCCAGCGTCACGAGCCCGTGGATCAGCGACTGCGGGTGCACCACGACGTCGATCCGCTCATAGGGCGTCCCGAACAGGTGGTGGGCCTCCATCACCTCGAGCCCCTTGTTCATCAGCGTCGCCGAGTCGATCGTGATCTTGCCGCCCATCGCCCACGTGGGGTGGTCCAGCGCCTCCTCGACGGTCACCTCGCCGAGCTCGGCGCGGCTGCGTCCGCGGAACGGTCCGCCGCTGGCGGTGATCGTCAGGCCCTGCACCGCGCCCGCCGGCTGCCCGGCGATCAGCTGATGCAGCGCCGTGTGCTCGGAGTCGACCGGAACGATCTGTGCGCCCGTGGCTTCCGCCAGGGCCGTCACGAGCTCGCCGCCGACGACGAGGGACTCCTTGTTGGCCAGCGCCAGATCGATCCCCTCGCCGAGCGTCGCCACGGTCGGCGCCAGCCCGGCCGAGCCCACGAGCGAGTTCAGGACGAGGTCCGCGCCGGACTCGACGACCAGCCGCACGAGCCCCTCGGCGCCGGCCAGCACCCGCCCGTCGGTCCAGCTCTCCGCCGCGCGCGCCGCCGCGTCCCCGTCGGCCAGGGCGATCCGCTCGACGCCGTAGGCACGTGCCTGCTCGACCAGCGGCTCCCACGAGCTCTCAGCGGAGAGGCCGACGAGCTCGAGCTCCTGCGAGCGCTCGCAGACGTCGAGCGCCTGCCGGCCGATCGAGCCGGTCGAACCGAGGATCAGCAGGCGCTTGCGGTCGGACACGGGCCCGCCAAGCCTAGCGAGCGCGTCTCGCCCACCCGGCGCGCCGCGCCTGGCTCAGGCCACGGAGGCGCTGCCGGTGGTCGCCAGCAGGCTCGAGCGGGGCTCGGGGCGGGCAGACGGCGCCGCCACCTCGAGCTCGTCGCTTGCCACCACGTCGATCAGCACGCTCACGATCTCAGGGTCGAGCTGGCTACCCGAGCACGCGCGAAGCTCGGCCATCGCGGCCCGATGCGAGAGCGCCGGGCGATACGGGCGGTCAGTGCGCATCGCGTTCCACATGTCACAGCAGGAGACGATCCGCGCCTCCAGCGAGATCTCCGTGCCCGCCCGGCCGTCCGGATAGCCGCTGCCGTCCCAGCGCTCGTGATGGGAGCGCACGACCGCTCCGACGTCCTTCATGAAGCCGCCGACCTGCTCGAGCATCCGCTGGCCCTCGATCGTGTGGCGCTGCATCACCGCCCACTCGGCCGCGTCCAGCGGACCGGGCTTGTGGATGATCTCCTTCGGCACCGAGATCTTGCCGACGTCGTGCAGCAGCGCCGCGAACTCCAGGTTGCGGCGACGCACCGAGTCGAGGCGAAGCCGGTCGGCGACCTCCAGGGCGAGGGCGAGGACGCTCTTGCAGTGCTTGCCCGTGTAGCCGTCGTCGGCCTCGACCACGTCACCCAGCACCAGCGCCGTGCCCCGGTAGGCGTTGCCGAGCTCGATCAGGCTCTCCAGGCGCTGGTGGCGCTCCCGCGAGAGCACGGCGAACAGGCCGAGCAGCGGCACCATGGCGAGCACGACCGCCGGTTCTGACTGGACGTGCCGCGCAAGGACCAGCGCCACGCCCGACAGCGCCGCGTCGATCGCGTACACCCACGTGTCGCGCAGCTGCGCCGAGAGCGTCGCTTTGCGTGACAGCCGGAAGCGGATGCTCGAAGCGGCGAAGTCCGCCAGGAACTGGGCCGCCAGGGCCGCGAGCAGGAGCCCGGCGCCGGCCCGCTGCGGGGAGGTCCCGGCAGCGATCAGCACCGCCGCCGGCCCGACCGCGAACCAGGCGTTTGCCAGGCACGAGAGCAGACGCACGACCGGCCGTCGCCCGCGAGCCACGTCCGGCAGCATCCCGAGCACGAGCCCGCCGGCGACGGCCAGCGGGACGAGCGCGAGGGGCATCGCGAACAGCAGCGGCACGAACGCCAGCTGCGTCAGACCTGTGAAGCCGAATGGCGTGTCGAACGAGACGCGGCTCGCGAGCGCGAGCACGAGCACGGCCAGCACGGCCGGCGCGAGCGCGACCGGCGCGGGCGGCTGCGCCGCCCACAGCCCAGCAACGGCCGCGAGCAGGGCGAAGCCGAGCAGCGCGGTGGCGAGCGTCTCGCGGGCGCTCATCGCCCGGTGCTGCTGGGCGAGCGTGTCGGCGAGCAGATCCTGCTCCTCGAGGTTCGGGTCGAACGACATCTTGATTCTGTATCGACCTGGAGCCTCGGCGCCTTAGCTGCAGGTCGATACGCATGGACGGCTCGCGCCGCCGGTACGTCCAGCGGGCGCCGCGCCCCCTCAACTTCCGGCCGTGCGCTCCCGATGGGTGCCTGTCAGTCAAAACAACAACCAGTCACTGAAAAACGGCAAACCCGTCGTGAGGCGGGGACGCAAAGCCAGAGGTCTCACACGGTGAGATAGCTCGGTCGCCAGTGGACGTCACGGAGGACACGATGTTCGTATCTTCGTCTCGCCACACGGCAAGCACATTGAGGAACCTGCTCGCAGCCGCGCTCGTCGCGGGGCTTGCAACCCTTGCCGGCTCCTCGACGGCGATGGCGTCCACGGACGTCGCGCCCGAAGCGGAAGCAAACCAGGCCCCGGCGCAGGTCAACGCGGAACTCGCGGTCTGCCCCGGGCAGACGTTCTCCCAGCCCTTCGCGGCGCTGGGCGACAGCGCCTACTACACGCTGGTCGAAGGCAGCACGTTCGATCGGCCCGGCGAAGGCTGGACGCTGCTCGCCGGCGCCAGGATCGTCGAAGGACCCCGCCCCGACGGCAGCCAGGGCGGCGTCCTGGACCTGCCCAGCGGCGCGGTGGCGATCAGCCCGCCGGTGTGCGTCACGCTGCAGTACCCGACCGCCCGCACGTGGGTCGAAGCGCTGCAGAGCAGCGGCTCGGTCACGGCCTCCGTCGTATACGGCGCGGGCACGGGCAAGCAGGGCGGGGCGGCGCTCAACGTCGGCTCGATCTCGGGCAGGGGTGGTTCCGGGTGGAACCTCTCTCAGCCGTTCAACCTCGAGCCGCAGCTCGCCGGCAGCGAAGAAGGCGTTCGCAGCGCCCGCTTCGTGTACTCCGCAGGCGGCAGCCGCAGGGCCGACTTCCACGTCTTCGGCCTGTACGTCGACCCGAGGTTCGGAAACTAGACACGGCTCGCGGTGGTGGTCGGGCGGCACCCTTCGTGGCCGCCCGGCCCCGTCACGAGTACGTGTACGTGTCGCCCGGCGGGGTCTTCTTCGACTTCAGTTTGCCGACCGCCGCAATCACGTCGACCGGACCCGGCTTCACGGCGGCGGGCGTGATCGCGGTGCAGGACGTCGTCGAGGTGCAGTTGACGCCGCTGGCCAGCGCTTTGCCGAACTTCAGCGTCGTCGCGCCGCCGGGCGCGAAGCCGCTGCCGGTGACGGTCACGCTCTGAGCTCCGGCCAGTGGACCGGTCGCGGGGCTGACGGCGCTGACGGACGGCTTGCCGTACTTGAAGACGTCGCCTTTGCCCGTCGCCGAGGTGCCGGTGGGGTTCGTGACGGTGACGTCGGCCGCGCCCGCCGTTCCCGGCGGTGAGATCGCCGTGATCGTCGTCGATGAGACCACTTCGTAGCTCGCCGCCGGGTTCGCGCCGAAGTGCACCGATGTGACGCCCGTGAAGCCCGACCCGGTGATCGTCACCGCTGTGCCGCCGGCCGCTTCGCCCTTCTTCGGTGTGATCTTCGCGACCACCGGCGCCGGCGGGGTGCCTGCGAGGATCGTGTGGGCGGCGCCGATGCTCGTGCCGTCGGAGGCGAACACGGTCAAGGCGACGAGGTAGCTCCCGCCCGACGGGAACGTGTGCGTGACGGTGGGCCCGGTCGTCTCCGTGGGCGTGCTCAGGCCGGGACCGTCGTTGAACTGCCAGTTGTAGCGCGAGACGCCGCCCGGGGCGGTCGAGCCGCCGGCGTCGAATGTGACTTTGTTCCCACCGGCCGGGGCGGAGCTGAAGGTGCCCGTCGGCGTTTCGCCGCTGAAGCTCAGGCGCTGCAGGCAGTTGTGGAGATGGTTGCTCCACTCCATCTGGTACCAGTAGAGGTGGCCGTTGACCACCTGGTTGTATTTGGCGCCATTCGGCGCTTTGCCGAGCGCGGGGCCCATGTTGTTGCCGCACTTGTCGCCGTTCTCCCCGCCGCTGCCGCCGATGTCGGTCCAGGCGTTGTTCGGTTCGGGATCGGTGATCGACTCGTTGTGCTCGTGGCTGAGGCCGCCCTGCAGGACTCCGTCGGAGGAGCCGTTGGGGTGCTGCCCGTCGTCGCATCCTTCGTTGCCCGTCACGAACGGGTCGTTTGAGTAGACGATCTGCTGGCCCGCCGAGAGCGGGATGCTGCCGTGATACGCGCAGTAGACGGGCCTGCTCGATCCGGCCGAGCATTCGCTGCCGCCGGCCGTGAAGCAGCTTTCGACTTCCGGCGGGGTCAGCACGAAGTACTCGTGCACGATGTCCTTCGGGAGGCCGTGCGCCGTGATGTAGCTGACCAGCTCGTTCTGGATCTGCGCGTCGGTCAGGCAGATCGGGGCGCGGGTGCAGCCGTTGGCGGGATACGGGTTGGTATCGACGATCGCGCCGGCGAAGCTCGACTGGTAGGCGGCGAAGTGGCCCGCCGCGTCGTTGTACTGGGCCGCGATCGAGTCGACGTTCTGCGTGCCCCCGCTGTCGTGGGCGAGATCCTGCAGGTAGGTGTCGACTCCTGACTGGTAGCCGCTCGGGTAGGCAGGGGAGCCGGAGGGCGCCCAGTAGAACGTGTAGTTGGCGTTGGAGGGCATCACGGGGCCCCCGTTGTAGTCGAGGTTTGAGAAGAATTTGTCGAACGCGAGGGCGTTGGCGGCGGCGGCTGAGCCGCGCAGCGGCTGATAGCTGAGGGCCTTGCCGGCTGTCGGTTCGACTATCAGCGCCGAGGCTCCCTGCGCGCCGATCCCCAGCAGCAGCGCCGCAGCCACGAGCGCGCGCAGCGCCATGCGACGGACCTCCCTCGATGTCCCTCTCATCGTTCCTCCCATGCCGATGTCCCTTCGGGCGCTGGCAACGGTACATCGGCCGCCGCCCCGTGTCCACCGCGAACTCTCGGGGCGGGCGCCGCGGGAATGTCCTCGCCGACGCCGGCAAGCGAGGATTTAGCTCATTTTCAGGCCCTGCTCAGGGCCGGTTGAGAGTCCGCGGGGAGACTGTGCGACAGAAGTGCTCCTCGCTCTGATCCTGATCCTCATCCCGGTGGCCTGGCTGGCCGTCGCGGCGCTCGCCGTGGCGGCCTGCCGGTCCGCTTCACGCGCTGACCGGATCGCGGCACGCGAGGGGGACCGCCGCGCGGACGGCCCCCCTGCATCGCGTGCAGCGCACGCCGGCTACTACGGTTTCACCACCAGCCAGGGCGTGTAGTCCACGGTCCCGCTCGCGGGATCGCATTTCGGGTTGTTGTTCGGACCCTGCTTGCAGCCCCACCAGTTTTCTTTGGCGTTCACGACCGTTCCCGGTTCGCCCTTCGCCCCTCCGGGGTTGCTCTTGAACGAGTTTCCGTGGGCCGTAACGGTGGCCTGGCCGCCGCTGGCCTGCGTGACGAGCAGGCTCGTCCCCGTGTTCTGGATCGTGTTGCTCGTCAGCGTCGCCGTCACATCGCCGAAGGCGAAGCCGAGCTGGTCGGTCGTCAGGTAGGCACCGTAGGTGCCCGCCGGGTCGCTCGTCGTCGCGCCCGTGCCGTCGACCCTGTTGTTTTTGAACACCGGGCCCTGACCGGACACGGCACTGCCGAACGTGGCCAGGCCGACGGCGCAGCCGGTCACGCGGTTACCCACGACGGACGCCGAGACGTAAGGCACGAACACCCAGATCCCGTAGCCGTCTTTCTTGCAGGCAGAGACCTTGTTTTCAGTGATCACGTCGGCAACGCCGCCGGAGCCGCCGTTGTTGTCGCTGTGCACGCCGCTGCCAGATTTCGTGATCTTGTTGCGGGCGAATTCGGTCCCCTGCGACCAGTTCGCAGAGATCGCGTCGTTGGCTTCGGTGACCGTGTTGTCGTTCATCGAGCCGCTGCCTTCGAAGGCGAACATGCCGATCGACGCTTCTTCGGCCTGCACGTTCTGGACGGTGTCGTTGTTCAGGTTGAACGTGCCGCCTGAGGATGCGTAGATGCCGCGCAGGTACACGTCGGCGACGGTGACCTTGGAGACCGTGAGGTTGTTGTACGTGCCCGCCAGGTGGTTGGTGATGATGCCGTTGCGGGCGTCGATGTCCTTGCCGCCGACCACCACGCCGCTGCTCAGCGACGGGTTGTCGCCCTCCAGGCGCAGGTTCACGATCGACACGTTGCTGGCTTCGACCAGGACGATGTTGCTGGCGGTTCCTCCGCACAGCGACCCGCCTGCGCAGATCGGGTTCGAGACCGCGGGCTCGATCACAGTGTTTTTGCCTGAGCCCTTCAGGGTCACGGGCTTGTTTACGACCACGTTCTCGACATACGTGCCTTTTCCGATCGTGATCGTGGCGCCTTCAGAGGCGGCGGCGATCGCCGCGTTGATGCTCGTGAAAGCGCAGCCGCTGGGGCACACGGTCTTGCCCATCGCCAGCGCAGAGCTGGCGCTCGCTAGGCAGACCGCGATGACCGCGCAGCCAAGCGCTGCCCGAAATGTGCGTCTCATGGTTCCCTCCATCTCCGGTGACCCCCCTCTCCCGGGGCTTGTCCGCAGATCGTAGGCGGTACACGGCGAGGATGCTCCGCGGTTGGCCTGCCGGGCCGCGGGCACTCAACAGCAGCCGCCGACGGGCGCGCCATCCCTCCTGGGCCGTTCGCCTGCAGATGATTCGGAACCTGACGAACAGGGCAGACCTCTGGCGATGACGTACGACCTGCGCCGGCCCGACCTCGCGGTCGTGATGCCGCTGGACCCCCACACGCCGCGCTCCGCCCGCCATTGTGTCGGACAGGTCGATCACCCCTCGCCGGATCTGCGCGACGCCGTCATGCTGCTGTGCAGCGAGCTCGTCACCCAGGCGGTCGAGCGCTCCGAGGGCGACTCGATCGAAGTCCGGGTGTGGATGCCCGAGGACGTCGTCCGTGTCGAGCTGCTGGGCTCGCCCCACAGCCTCTCCAAGGCGCACAGAGACCACGCCGACTACGCGGCACTGCTGCTCGATCAGCTGTCAGATCGCTGGGAGCTCGAGACCGGCGAGGACTTCGCACGAGTCTGGTTCGAGATCGACAGGCACCCCGCTGGCAGGCCGCTGGCGGAGACCTACTAGGCGGCCGCTCCTTTGCGTCAGGGCTCGAGGTCGAGCTTCAGCTCGCACATGTCGACAGACGCTCTCTTGCCGGGCGTTTCGGAGGCGTCCATCGCGCTGAACACCTCCGCGGCAGCGCTCATGTCCTGCTCGGTGGCGAACTCCTGCAGGACGACGGCCGTGCCGCGGTCCTCGTCGAACAGCACCTTCAAGCCGGTCGCGGAGACCCCGGGCGGCGGCCCGCCCGACTCTGAGATGCGGGTCAGCATCGACTCCATCCGCTCGGCGCTCACGTCGGTGAACCTCACGACACGTACGTACATCTCGCACCCCCCGTGCTGTCTGCGTTGGCTGGTGGCAAAACATACACCGGCTCGCATCCGGTCTGAGCACCGGCGCGGGCGAACTACGGATAGGTGACGATGATGCGGGCGGCGCCGAGAAGGCTGCCGGTGTCTTCGCCGCTGACGAGCTCACCGATGTAGCAGACGCGCTGCGTCGGCTTGTGCCTCGGTTCGCCTTCCGGGCACAGCTCGGCGTTGAAGGCGGTCTGGAACCTTCCCTTGGCATCGGTCAGCACAGACACGCCGTTGTCTTCCAGGCACGGGTACGCGGGAGCCATCCAGAACGTGCGCCCGCACTCCCGCAACTGGATCGTCGTGTTCGCCGGGAAGCCGGCGCCCTTCAGGTTGGTCGTCGTGTTGACCATCACCGAATGCGGGCGAGCTTTGATCTTCGGGCTCCTTGCGCTGGCCTGCGCGGAGCCGCTGAGCGCCACCGCCAGCACCGATCCTGTCAGCGCCGCCGATCGCAATACCTGCTTGGAGCCGAGCATTCCTTCCCCCTCGTTGGAAGACCTCGCTGTCTCGATGCTATCGCGCCTTGATTTAACCGCGCCGCGGCGGTGGCACTGAGCTCCCCGCGGTGTTCTGAAGGGCTCGCGCCTGGCGGTCTGAGTCGGCAGGGGTGATACTCAGTGACGATGTCCGAGGAGAACGTGGACGCTGTTCGTCGACTGATCACGGCGGTGCAGGCGGCTGACTTGGAGGCGGCAACCACCATGCTCGCCCAAGAGATCGAGATCGAGGACACTGACATTCCGGATGCCGAGCACTCCTGGGGCCACGACGGCTTCGTCAAATGGGTGGCGCGGTGGAGCGAGAGCTGGGAGAGCTGGAGGGTGGAGGACATCGAGGTCCTTCCTGCGGGTGAGGAGCACGCAGTCGGGCTGTTCCGGATGGTGGCCACCGGTAGGGGGAGCGGTATCGAGATCGCCCGAGGAGACGCCATTGTCTGCCGGGTTCGCTGCCGGAAGATCGTCGCACTCACCTACTACAACGACCAGCAACGGGCCCTAGGAGCCGTGGGGCTGACGGGCTAGCAGCCGGCGCGCCGTCTGCCGGACGGGCTCGCGGTGCTAGACAGCCTCCCGCACGATCCACGGCGCACTGCGGTCGCAGCGGACGAGCCTAATGCTCGTGATCGTGTCCGCGCACCGTGTGCCAGCTCTCCCACGTAATTTTCAGGATCAGGCCGGTGATAAGCAGACCAAGAAGCGGGTCGACGACGGGCGCGCCGACACTCACGGCAATCGCGCTACCGATCACGCCGACGCTGACGATGGCGTCGCTGCGGGCGTGTTCGCCATCGGCGATCAGCGCGGCGCTGCCAAGCCGGCGACCGCCACCGAGCCGGACACGCGCCGCGATGGCGTTGCCGATGACCCCAATTACACCAGCTGCGGCGAGCGCAAGCAGATGGGTAGGCGCGAGGGGATGGATGATCCGCAGCACGGCGAAGGTTCCGGCCGCGAGCGCGCTCGCGAAGATGGTCATAACAACCGCGAGCCCCGCCTTACGCTCAGCGTTCGCGGACCGCATGAGGAAAGCCGCGCCGAGCGGTATCGCAGTGAGAGCGTCCCCCGCGTTGTGGATCAGGTCCGCGAGCAGCGCAACGCTATTGGTGGCGACATAGATCGCCGCCTGGGCTATCGCCGTGACACCGAGCAGCGCCAAGGAGATCAGTACGACGCGGACGCCCTCTCGCGACCGTTTGATCGACGGATCGATCAGGCCATGCGAATGACCGTGATCGTGACCGTGATGACCGTGCTCATGTTCATGAACGTGGGGTCCATCTAGATCGCAGGTTGCCGTGTGGGACATAACGGCGACTCTAGCGATCAGATTTCAGCGGTCCAAAGGCTTCAGGGTCGGCTTGCTTCTGTGCGTCCTCAATCTCGGCTCTGCAAAGCCAAAGCCTGCCGTCAGTGCACGTAGCCGGCCCAGATGTAATACCCGGCCACAGCGGTGAACAGCACGGCGTCGAGCCGGTCGAGCGCGCCGCCGTGCGGCCCGAACAGGCCGCCGGAGTCCTTCGTGTCGGCCTCTCGCTTGACGAACGACTCGAACAGGTCGCCGAGCGGGGCGGCGAGCGCCACGCCGAGGCCGAGCACGATCGCGTGGGTGCCCGGCAGCCACTCCTGATAGCGCCCGGCGATCCACACGCCCAGCACGGCGCAGACCATGCCGATCGCGAGGCCCTCGACCGTCTTGTTCGGCGAGATCGAGGGAGCCAGGGGGCGCCGCCCGAACATGCGGCCGCCGAGGTAGGCGCCGGTGTCGCCGAGGA
Source organism: Solirubrobacterales bacterium (assembly GCA_025963965.1). Classification (GTDB taxonomy): domain Bacteria; phylum Actinomycetota; class Thermoleophilia; order Solirubrobacterales; family Solirubrobacteraceae; genus Palsa-744. Next base: position 3,351 of record JAOPZS010000012.1, on the reverse strand, counting down.
AGGTGCCGACGAGCACGTCGATCACGATCGCGTCGCCATGCGGGAGCCGGCGCAGCAGCACCGCGTGGGCGAGCGCCAGGCCGATCCAGTAGATGCCGAGCAGCGTCGCAGCCATCCCGCCGACGCTCGGCCGCGGCGAGGCCAGGCTCAGCCCGAACAGGAGCGGCAGCGCGAGCACCATGACGAGCAGCAGCTGGTACTGGTCGCCGTAGGCGGCGGCGCCCAGCAATCCGGCCAGGGCGATGAAGCCGGCCAGCCGCACCGGGTGGGCCCGTGCGTACATCGCGAACAGCTCGTGCAGGCAGACGGCGCCGAGCACGAACAGGCCGAGCGCGAACACGAGGCCGCCTTCGATCACCAGGAACAACGCCACGGCGATCGCGGGGATCGCCGTCAGCACGCGGGCGCTCAGCTCCGAGCGTGGCTTGCGGCGCCGTTTGCGCGCAGCCCGCGTAGCCCGTTCACGCCCCCGCTCCGAGCGCGCGGCGGCTGTCGCCGGACGGGTTCGCCCGCCGCGCGAACGCGTCCCCCTCGGAGGCTCTGCTCGGGCCATCAGCCGAATCTCACCGGCCGCCGAACCGGCGCCTGCGCGCGGCGTACTCGGCGAGGGACTCCTCGAGCGCGCGGCGGTCGAAGTCCGGCCACAGCTCCTCGCGGAACACGAGCTCCGAGTAGGCGGACTGCCAGAGCAGGTAGTTCGACAGCCGCCGCTCGCCACTCGTGCGGATGATCAGGTCCGGGTCGTGCATCTCGGGCGCGTACAGGCACGCCCTGAACTCCTCCTCCCCGCCCCCGGAGTAGAGCCGCGCGGCGTCGAGGATCTCGGCGCGCCCTCCGTAGTTGAACGCGACGAACAGCGTGATCCGGGCGTTGGCGGCCGTCACTCCTTCGGCCCACTCCATCTGCTCGATCAGCGAGGCTGCGACGCCCTCGCGGCGCCCGATGAAGCGCATCCGCACCCCTTCGTCGTGGAGCTCCGGTGTCTCGTTGGCGATCCGCTGGGAGAACATCGCCATCAGGCCGGTCACCTCGGCAGCCGGGCGCGACCAGTTCTCGGTCGAGAACGAGTACACCGTGAACTCCTCGACGCCGAGCTCGGCGGCATCGCGCAGGCGCGCCTTGACGGTGTCGGCGCCGGCGCTGTGGCCCTCGTTGACCGGGAGGCCGCGAGCGGTCGCCCAGCGGCCGTTGCCGTCGGTGATGATCGCCACGTAGCGCGCCTGGGAGCCCGGCCCCCCCGCGCGGGCCGTCTCGGCCGTCTCGGACGCGCCGTGATCGGCCGCCGAGGACGGTTGCCCAGCGAGCTCCATCAGACCGCCAGGATCTCCTCTTCCTTGATCTTCAGCACCCCGTCGAGCTCGCCCACGCGGCTGTCGGTGAGCTTCTGCAGCTCCACCTCGGCGCGGTGCTCGTCGTCCGAGGAGGCTTCCCCTTCGGACTTCAGCTCGCGCAGGTGCTGCATCGTGTCCCGCCGCACGTTGCGGATCGCCACGCGGCCCTCCTCGGCGAGGTTGCGGACGACCTTGACGAGATCCTTGCGGCGCTCTTCGGTCAGTTCCGGCACGACGAGCCGCACGACGTTGCCGTCGTTCGACGGCGTGAGACCGATGTCGGACTCGTTGATCGCCTTCTCGATCGCCTTGATCGAGGACTTGTCATACGGCTGCACGCTGAGCAGGCGGGCCTCGGGGGCGGAGATCGTGGACAGCTGGTTGAGTGGCGTCATCGCGCCGTAGTAGTCGACGACGATGCGGTCCAGCAGGGATGGGCTGGCGCGGCCGGTGCGCACGGTGGAGAACTCCTGCTGCGCGGACTCGACGGATTTGTGCATCCGTTCCTTGGCGTCCTCGAGCAGTTCGTCGATCACGTTCTCAGCCATCCTGCTCTCCTCCAGAGGTCGTTACCAGCGTGCCGACGCGCACGCCCGAGATTATCCGTGGCAGGCTCGTGTCGTCGTCCATGTTGAAGACGTTCAGCGGCATGCCGTTCTCCATACACAGCGCCAGAGCGGTCGAGTCCATCACGCGCAGCCGCCGCTCGATCGCCTCCATGTGCGTGATTTCGGGGATGAACGTGGCGTTGGGGTCGAGCGCGGGATCGGCCGTGTAGACGCCCTCCACCCCGTTCTTGGCCATCAGGATGATCTCCGCGTGGATCTCGGCGGCGCGAAGCGCGGCTGCGGTGTCGGTGGTGAAGAACGGGTTGCCCGTGCCGGCCGCGAAGATCACGACGCGACCCTTCTCGAGATGGCGCATCGCGCGGCGGCGGATGTACGGCTCGGCGACCTCGGAGATGCCGAGCGCCGACTGCACGCGGGTGTCGGTTCCCATGTGCTCCAGGGCGTCCTGCAGGGGCAGGGCGTTCAGGACGGTCGCAACCATCCCCATGTAGTCGGCAGTCGCGCGGTCCATCCCGGCCGCGGCGCCGATCATCCCGCGGTAGATGTTGCCGGCGCCGACGACGATCGCGACCTCGACTCCCTGGTCGCGGACGTCCGTCACCTGGCGCGCGACGGCGCGCACCCGCTCCGGGTCGGTGCCGTAGTCGAGCTCGCCCATCAGGGCCTCGCCCGAGAGCTTCAGCAGGATCCGTTTGAAGGCAGGGGCCATCGGCGTGGAGAGACTATCCATGCACGGGAGTCAGGAGCGGGTGGACCAGGAGGACGCCGACCGATCCGAGATCGGCCAGCGCCGGTCCACGCCCTACTGGCCCACGGCGAAGCGCACGAACCGGCGTATGACGACGTTCTCACCGGTCGTGGCCGTCAGCTCGTCGCGGAGCTGCTGGACGGTCTTGCCCTCGTGCTTCGGGTTGTGCATCTCCTGGTCGAGCAGCACGATCGTCGCCAGCCACGAGTCGAGCTTGCCGGCGACGATTTTCTCCCTGACGTTCTCGGGCTTGTCCGCCGCTTCCTGCTCGTAGATGCGGGACTCAGCCTCGCGCGCATCCTCAGGGACCTCCTCGCGCGTGACGTAGCGGACCGTCGGCGTGGCGGCGATCTGCATCGCCACCTCCCGCGCGAAGCCGACGAAGTCGTCGTTCTTGGCGACGAAGTCGGTATTGCAGTCGACCTCGATCAGCACGCCTACCTTGTTGCCGGCGTGGACGTAGGACTGCACCGTCCCCTCCGTCGCCGCGCGCTCGCCGAGGTCCTGGATCTTCTTGCCCTGCCTGACGCGCAGGATCTCGATCGCCTTCTCGACGTCGCCGCCCGCCTCCGTCAGGGCCTTCTTGCAGTCCATCATGCCCGCGCCGGTCCGGTCGCGCAGGGCCTTCACGTCCTTGGCTGAGATCTCTGCGGTGCTCACTGCTGCTCCTCCTTGCCCGCCTGCTCGCCTGACGCGGTCTCCT
>JAOPZS010000004.1 GCA_025963965.1 Solirubrobacterales bacterium | reverse complement strand
GCCGGCGAGGGCGGGCCGTGACCGGCGCGCCGCCTGTGCCCGCCAGGCCGCAGCGCCTGCGGGCCGGCGGCCTTGACGTCGAGATCGGGCCGCGCCCGTGGCTGATGGGGATCGTCAACGCCTCGCCGGACTCGTTCAGCGACGGCGGCCTGCACGCCGGCCTCGACGCCCAGCTGCGCCTCGCCGAGCAGCTGCTCGCAGATGGCGCGTCGATCCTCGACGTCGGTGGCGAGTCGGCCTCGACGGGACGTCCTCCCGTGGCGCCTCAGGAGGAGATCGAGCGCGTCGCGCCGTTGATCGAGCGCATCACGGGCGAGCTCGGCGCCGTCGTGTCCGTCGACACCTACAAGCCGCAGGTCGCGCGCGCCGCGATCGCGGCGGGCGCGAAGCTCGTCAACGACGTGAGCGGCCTGCGCGATCCGGCGCTGGCGGACATCTGTGCCGAGACGGGGGCGGGGCTCGTGTTGATGCACACGGCGGCTGCGCCGCGCGAGCGGCGCCAGGACCCGGCGCTGTACGGCGACGTCGCCGAGGAGGTCCTCACCTTCCTGCGCGAGCGGATCGAGCTGGCGCTCGAGCACGGCATGGAACGCGAGCAGCTGATCGTCGACCCGGGCCCTGACTTCGCCAAGACGCCGGCGCAGACGATTCGGCTGCTGGCGGCGTCCTCGCGGCTGGCAGAGCTCGAACGCCCCATCCTGATGGCGATCTCGCGCAAGGACTTCATTGGCGCGCTGACGGGCCGCCCGCCCCGCGAGCGCCTCGGCGGCACGCTCGCCGCGCTTGCCCACGGGCTCGACGCCGGCGCGCACATCTTCCGCGTGCACGACGTCGCCGCGGCGGCCGACTTCCTCGCCGTCCGGGCGGCTCTCCGGGGAGAGCAGACCCCCGGCGAGGGGCTGGCGCTGACGGAGGAGATCCGCTACCAGCGGGCCCGATCGCTAGGCTGACCGCATCTACGGGTGCCCGCCGCTGACCAACGCGGGGGGACGCCAACCGCCCTTCAAAGAAACGAGGATTCCATGGCAGTACTTGACCGCTCCGAGCTGGAGGCAAGCCCTCTGGCCGACCTGCACGCGATCGCCGACCAGATCGGCCTCGACGGGTTCCGCCGGCTCCGCAAGGCCGACCTGATCGACGCGATCCTCGGCGAGGCTCCCTCCGGGGACGCCTCCGCCACCGAGGACTCAGGCGCCGACAGCTCGGCCGGCGAGGAGCCCAAAGCACGCAGGCGCCGCTCGCCGCGCCTGCGCCGCCCCCGAGACGACGAGGACGAGGCCGACAAGGGGGCCTCCGAGGAGCCTGACAGCGGCGCCGACGAGGACCGCGAGGCGCCGCGCGCCAAGGATGACGATCGCGCCAGCGCTCCCGCTCGCGAGCGTCCAGCTCGCCGCAGTCGCTCCCGCGGAGGCAGCGGCAGGGGCGAGAGCGGAGGCAGGAGCGAGAGCGGCGGCAGGGGCGACGGCGGCGGCAGGGGCGAACGTGGCGGCAGGGGAGAGGGCGGCGGCGCACGCGGTGGCGAGGAGCGCGACGGTGACGGCCGTGTCGCCGAGGGCGTCGTCGAGGTGCTCGGCAACGGCTCGGCATTCCTGCGCGTCGACCCGCCGGAGCCCTCCGATGACGACGTCTACATCTCCGCCGCGCAGGTGCGCCGCTGCGAGCTCGTCTCCGGCGACCGCGTCGCCGGTCCGGTGCGCACGCCGCGCCGCTCCGAGCGCTACCCGTCATTGGTCCGGATCGACACGATCAACGACGCTGCCGCGGATTCGGTCGCCGATGGCGCCCGCTACGAGGATCTGCCCGTCGCATGGCCGTCAGAGCGCCTGGAGCTCGGTTCCGAGGACAAGACGCTCGAGGCGATCGAGTGGTTGACGCCGCTCGGGAAGGGCTCGCGCGCGACGATCGTCGGCCCGCGCGGAGCCGGCAAGTCCGAGACGCTGCGCCGCATCTACGAGGCACTGAAGGACAAGGAGGGGCTCGAGGTCAGCGTCGTGCTGGCCGGTGTCCGTCCCGAGGAGATTGCCGACTGGCAGGCCCAGACACCCGCGCCGCTGGCATCGCTCAGCTTCGCCGTCTCTGCCGACGCGCAGGCACAGGCGATCGAGCGGGCTCTCGACGCCGCTCGTCGCGTGGCCGCGCGCGGCGGCGACGCGCTCGTGTTCGTCGACGGCCTCGACGGCCTGCAGCCGCAGGCGGCGCGCCGCGTGATGGCCGCTGCACGCAACCTGCGCGAGGCCGGCTCGCTGACGATCGTGGCGACCGCCTCCGAGCCCGTCGGCGGCGAGACGACCCTGATCGCGCTCGACCCGGAGCTGGCCTCCGCCGGCAGCGAGCCGATCCTCGACCTGGCGCACAGCTCGACGCTGCGCGTCGAGGTGATCGTCGGCGAGAAGGACGCCGAGGCGATCGCGAAGGCCCGGAAGAAGGCGTTGGAGAGCCGCTAGCCGGAGGCGCCGCGTCGCGCAGGGCTTTCGGTGCGCCGGCTAGCCGCGGTAGGCGACGCGGCCCCAGGAGGGCTCGGGCGCCAGCTCGATCGGCTCGCCTGGGCCGGTTGTCCCGGTGGGGTTCGGCTGGACGTAGGAGAAGGTGCCGGTGCGCTCGTCGAACTCGACGTTCAGCTCCCCCTCCTTGACGCGCTGGTCGAGCCAGGCGCCGCGGAACACGAGGCGCCGGAGCCAGTGCACCAGCGAGCGCTCGGCGGGGCCGACCAGCTCGGGCCAGCAGTCGTTGACGTGTTCGCCGAGAGCGGAGGCGGGATCGAGGATCTCGCCGTTGACTGCGAGGTTGACGAGGTCTTCGAGCTCCTCCTGGCCGAGGCGCCCGCCTACGAACCCGAGCTTCAGCGCGGCCTGCTCACAGCGCTGCGAGAAGTCCGCCTCGTTGAACGTGAAGCGGAGCTCTCCGTATTCGAGGACGAAGTCCTCTCCGGAGTCGTAGTTTTCGCGTCGAGCGGTTTCCATACAGGGTAGATCGGTCGGAACTGCGCCCCTCGTCGGGATCATACGGCTGGTTCCTGCCGCAGCGACTGTGGTGCATGGGATGTTGCACTGATTCCGGGGTGATCGACCCGTTTCGCGCCTCTCGCGGCGACCGTCAGTCGGATCGCCCGTTCGGCCGCGCCGGTACGCTGCGGCCGTGGCTCGGCTGACACAACACGGCCTGCGCCGGGTGCTCGGCACGAGCGCCCTGTTCTCGACCGCCTATGGGAACGTCGGGTCCTCGATCTACTACGCCCTCGGCCTCGTCGCCTCCTTCGCGCTCGGCCTGACGCCGATCGTCTTCATCATCACCGGGTTCATCTTCTACCTGACCGCCGCGACCTACGCCGAGGCGACGGCGATGTACCCGGAGGCGGGCGGCTCCTCCAGCTTCGCCCGGCATGCGTTCAACGAGCTGTGGTC
>JAOPZS010000096.1 GCA_025963965.1 Solirubrobacterales bacterium | reverse complement strand
CGCCGAGCGCAACCAGCCCGTTCCGCTGGTGGCCTCGTCGCTGTTCAACCCGGACAGCGAAACACGCGACGGGGAAGCCCGGCAGCTCAGCTCGAGCTCGCTTGCGTCGAAGGCCGCCAACGTGGCGTCCGTGATGCGCGGCCGACACGCCTTCTGAGCAGCCGCCACGACGGCGAATGGCCGCGGCGGGCGGGTCAGCCGCAGCCGGTGCATGAGCCGCGGGACCCCGCCGCGATAAAGTCAGAGGAAGCGGAGGAGGCCTCCGCAACGGGCGCGCCGGCACCGCCGGAGGCGCCCTCCCTTGACATGTCGAGCATCGAGACAGAGCAGGGCGCGCCGGTGATGCGCGCCGACGCGCGACGCAACCGCGAGAAGCTGCTCGCGGCCGCGGTCGAGCTGTTCGCGAACGTCGGGCAGGACGCGCCGCTCGAGAGCATCGCCGAGCGCGCCGGCGTCGGGATCGGCACGCTCTACCGCCATTTCCCGACGCGCGAGGCTCTTGCAGAGGCGGCCTACCGCAACGAGGTTCAGCGGCTGTGCGACGCCGCCGGTGAGCTGCTCGCCGAGTGTCCCCCAGGCGAGGCGCTGGCAGAGTGGATGGACCGCTTCGTGACCTACGTGGCGGCGAAGCGGAGCATGGCAGGGATGCTGCAGTCGGTGATCGCCTCCAGCGACCCAACGCTGTACGTCGTCGCGCGCGGACGGATGGCCGCCGCGATCACGATGCTGATCGAGGCCGCCGAGCAGGACGGAGCGATCCGCTCCGATGTCGAGCCCGACGACGTGTTGCGCGTGATGAGCGCGATCTGGCTCGTCTCCGACGGCCCCGACTGGACCGAGCGCTCGCGGCGCATGCTCGAGCTGCTGATGGACGGCCTGCGCTACGGCGCGAAGGGCGCGTGAGCCGCCCGGACCGCGCCGCGATCGCCGACTCCTCGACGGTCGATCCCGAGCCGGTCGACCTGCTTCACCTCGGGCGCCCGCGCGTGATCTGCGCCTGGCTGCTCGGCGAGGTGATCGTCGATCCCGGCCCCGCCTCGTGCCTGCCGGCGCTGCTCGACGCGCTGGGCGAGCGCGTGCCGCGCGCGCTCGCGCTCACGCACATCCACCTCGACCACGCCGGCGCCGCCGGCTCGCTCGCACGCCGCTTCCCGGGCATGGAGGTGTGGGTGCACGAGCGAGGCGCCCGCCATCTGGCCGATCCGAGCAGGCTGCTGGCCAGCGCCAGTCGCCTATACGGGGCCGAGATGGACCGGCTGTGGGGCGAGGTGCTGCCGGTGCCCGCCGAGCGGATCAGAGTGCTGAGCGGCGGCGAGACGCTCGCCGGGATGACCGTCGCGTACACCCCGGGGCACGCCTCCCACCACGTCAGCTACCTGCACGAGCAGACCGGGTGGGCTTTCACCGGTGACGTCGCCGGCGTTCGCATCGCGGGCGGCCCGACGATGGCGCCGACGCCGCCGCCGGACATCGACCTGAAAGCCTGGCGCGACTCGCTCGAGCTGATCGAAGGCTGGCAGCCGTCGGCCCTGGCGATTACGCACTTCGGGGCGCATCGCGACGTCGCGGCGCAACTGGAGGAGCTGCGTCGCTACCTCGGGGAGGTCGAGGGGCTCGCGGCGACGCTCGAGGCGGGCAGCTTCGCGGCCGCCGCGCGGGCGCGTGTCGCAGCCGCGGCGAGTGGCGAGATCGCCGCCACCTACGAGCAGGCGATGCCGCCCGAGCAGAGCTACGCAGGTCTGCGCCGCGCGCTCGAGCGCGCCTAGCCGTTCGCCTCCGGCGCTGCGCCCGGCCAGAGCAACGGGGACGTCGGGACGTGGGGCGTCGTGCTGCTCGGCGGCTCCTTCCCGTCAGGCGGCGCGCACCCCGCGGGCCTGGGCGGAGCTGACGCGGACAGCGAGGATCGCGATGTCGTCCCGCGCTCCTCGCGTCAGGTCGAGCAGGCCCAGCAGCGAGGCGATCGCCTGCTCGGCGGACTCCGGCGGGGATTGCGAGAGCGCGCTGATCATCTCCCTGGCGCTGAGTAGGTGAGCCGGAGCGTGCGCCTCGGCGAGGCCGTCGGTGTAGAGCGCCAGCGAGTCGCCGACGCCGAGCACCGTCGAGGCCTCGCCGATGCGGGCGTCCGGGAAGATCCCGAGCAGCGTGCCGCCGGTGCCGAACTCTTCGGTCGCGCCGCCCGCACGTGTGACGAGCGCGGGGGGGTGCCCGGCGGCGGCCACCGTCAGCGCGATCGCGCCGGCGTCGAAGTCGAGGCGGGCCAGGATCGCGGTCGCAAAGCGCCCGTCGAAGTCCTGTTCGAGCATCGCGCGGTTGACTCGCCGGAGGACTGTCGCCGGACTGTTGCCGTCGCGCGCGTAGGCGGCGGCCGTGTGGCGCAGGAACGCTGTCATCACGGCCGCGTCGGCGCCCTTGCCGCAGACGTCGCCGACCACCAGCCAGCAGCCGTCACGGTCGGCGAAGACGTCGTAGAAGTCGCCTCCGACTTCGTTGCCTGCACCCATCGGGCGGAAGTAGCTCTCGAGGTCGAGACCCGGCACTGTGGGCAGCGCGGCCGGCATCAGGCTGCGCCGCAGCGTCTGCGCGACGCGCGCGCGCTCGGCGTAGAGCCTCGCGTTGTCATATGCCAGCGCGGCACGTCCGGTCAGGTCCTCGAGCACGCGCAGCTGCCCGGGCTGGGGGCGCCCGCGGTGCACGAAGGAGATCACGCCGAGCATCCGCCCGCGGGCGACCATCGGCACGACCGTCGCCGAGCCTGAGGAGACCTCCCGGCCCGGCAGGATGCCGGCCGTCTGCATCGCCTCGCCGGGCGACGGCGTCCAGGGGATGTCTTGGACGACGGTCGAGGTGCGCTCTGCCAGCACGCGGGCGACCGGGTGGTCGGCGAGCTTCTCGGGGCGCTCCTCGGGCCGCATCGCTTCGACGTACTCGGCGACGCGTGGATCGATCGCGGCGGCAACGGTCGTGGCGATCGACCCGTCCGCGTCGACGAGGTCGATCACGCACAGCTCGGCCAGCTCCGGCAGCGCCGTGTCGGCGATGCGCCGCAGCGTCTGCTGAGGGTCGAGCGACGTGTCGAGCTTCGCCGTCGCGGTGAGCAGCAGCTCAAGGCGGCGGTGGTCGGCACGCATCCGTTCGAGCGCGAGGTGCAGCACGGCCGTCGTCAGCACGGCGAGCACCGCGCCCACGCAGGCGATCGCGGCGAAGTTCGTGTTGACGCTGGAGTAGACCAGCGGGGCGAGGAAGGCGAGCAGTCCGAGCGCCGAGGTCACCGCGAAGCGCGTCCGCGGCTGGAAGGCGGCGGCGTGCCCGATCGCGAAGAAGAAGAGCAACGCAAAGGGGCTGCTGGCGCCGCCGGTCGAGGCGCACAGCACGGTGATGATCACGATCCCCCAGAGCTCGGCGACCCAGGCCAGCTCCAGGCTCGAGCGGCCGCGGCGGAGCGCCCACAGCAGCGCGACGGCTGTCAGCACGGCGTCCCCGGCGACCGCCGCGGCACCGGCCGGCGAGCTGACGTCCGGCAGCAGGAACGAGGTCGCGATCAACGCGCCCCCGATCAGGTAGAGGCCGGCGGCGCCGCCGACCGCGAGGCGTGTTTCCCCGCCGCGCCTCGCGCCTCCCCAAGGTCTGCTGTCGCCGCCGGACATGTCGTGAATCGCTTCCGCCGGAGTCGACTCCGCAACGGACCCTGCCGTTGCGGGCCTCCCCCCGCGAGGAAAGCCTAGAGGCACGGGCGCACCTGCGGCGCACCGTGGGCGGATCCGTGCGCGGACGGCGCGGATCAGCCGCCGCCGGAGAGCGACTGCAGGGAGAGCTTCGTGGCGTCGAACGTCTCGCTGCTCGCCGGGGGTCTGACGGCCGGCGCCGTGCCGAAGCCGAACAGTTCGTAGGCGACCGTCGCGGCGCCGGTCTTGCCGCCGGAGGACAGCGGAATCCTCAGGGACATGCGACGGACCAGGTGGTGAGCGTCGATCCAGACCGCCACGGGCAGCGAGCCGGTGCCACTCTGGGAGATCAGCTTCTGCATCGCTTCCCTGAGCTTCGCGCGGTCTGAGGCGGGAAGGCTCTCGGCCGCCCTGTTGAGATCGATCGAGCCTTCATAGCGCGTGGTCGCAGTGCCACGGATCGGCTCGTGACCGACCGCCTTGATCGTGCCCCCCGCGGCGCGCAGGTACTGCAGGTACTGCGACGGGTCCGACTGACCGCTTGTCATCTGCTGCACGTCGATCCCGAGGCCCGACTCGAACCTGGACAGGTCGAGCTTCATCCACCTCGCGCCGCCCGGCAGCCTTCCGTCGAACAGCGGCGAGCTCATGTACACGACGCCGTGCTTGAAGAGCTCGGTGATCATCAGCGGTCCCGCCGGCACCTGGGCGAGCGCCGCGGCGGGCAGTCCCTGCACGGTGAAGGACAGCTGGCCTTCCTGGCGGGTCATGTTGAAGCTTCCGTTGCCCGTGATCGTCACCGGAGTGCTGAGCTCGGGTGCCTGCACCGTCACGCTCATCGCGACCTGCGAGCCACCCGAGTGGGTCGTCGCGTCGGCCGCCTGGGCGACCGGGTCGAAGGTGGCCTGGCTCGAGCCGCAACCCGCGGCGCCGGCGCCGAGCGCGCCGGCGGTGAGCATCGCTACAAGGGCTCGGGAGGCGGATCTGAGGCTCATCTCGGTGAGGATCGGCGGTGGCTGGGCGCTGCATTAGCCTGGAGCCGTGAGCGACGACAGGTTATCCGCAGGAGCCAAGCGCCACACCGGAGTCGAGATCTTGCTCGCCGGCGAGCAAGATCTCGCGGAGTTGCTGGCGCTGATGCGCGACTACTGCGACTTCTACGAGGTGAGCCCCGCCGACGAGCAGCTGCTCGCTTTGTCGCAGGCGCTGATCGACGATCCGCGGCGCGAGGGAATGCAGCTGCTCGCGCGCGACGATCGCGGCGCTCCCCTCGGCTTCGCGACGCTGTACTGGAGCTGGTCGACCTCTCGCGCGGCACGGCTCGGCACGATGAACGACCTGTTCGTCATCGCCGAGGCACGCGGCCTGCGCGTCGGCGAGCGCCTGATCGAGGCGTGCCTGGAGCGCTGCGCCGAGCACGGGGCCGAGCTGATGGAATGGCAGACGGCGCGCACGAACACGACAGCTCAGGCCCTGTACGACCGCGTCAGCGGCCGCCGCGAGGAGTGGATCAGCTACTCGCTAAACGTCCCGCGGAGCTAGCCCAGCGGGGTATCGGAGCGCCGGCCAGGAACGGTTGGGCAGTCGCTAGGCCCGCGCGCTGGCCTGCGGGTCCAGGCGCGACATCTTCACAGCGGCATCGAGCTCGGAGGAGGCGCCGCCCATGTAAAGGCCCTTGACGGGCGGCACGTCGGAGTAGAAGCGCCCGTGGCCGATCTTCACGTGGGTCTCGCCGGCGAGGCGGCGGTTGGTGGGGTCGGCCGAGACCCAGACGGGCTCGCCCTTGCCCTCCGCGCCCGGCAGCAGCGCCTCGACCCACGCGTGCGTGTCGACCTCCAGCGAGTCGGTGCCGTGGTCCTCGGGGGCCGCCCACATGTAGCCGGACACGTAGCGCGCGGCGATGCCGCGTCGCCTAAGCAGCACCAGCGAGAGGTGCACGAAGTCCTGGCAGACGCCGGCGCCGGCGGCGATCAGGTCGCGCACGGTCGAGCCGACGTAGGTCGCGCCCGGCCGGTATTCGAAGCGGTCGGGCACGACCTCGCAGAGCACCTTGAGGGTCTCCAGCGGGGTCCCGCCGACGAGCTGGCTGTCGAGGTCCTCGAGCCCCTCGATCGCCGGCTGGTCCTGCCACGGCAGCGCGAACTCGCCGGCCGCGTCGAGGTAGGCGCCGCTGTCGAGGCTCTCCCACGATCCCTCCGGCGGGTCGGGCGGCTCTGAGGTGACGACCCGCGCGCGCATGTCGATCGTCAGGTGCTCGTGGCTCGCGGGGACACCGAACTCGATCACCTCGGTGCCGAAGTAGTCGAGGTGGCGGCTGACCCGAGCCTCGGGCTCGATGCGCGTGTGGAACTCGTCGCAGCGCTGCGTGGAGGTCGTCGCGGGGCGCACCCGCAGCGAGTTGAGGTTGTCGGTGACCGCCGCGTCGTAGCGGTACTCGGTCAGGTAGCGGATCGCGAAGTGCAACCGGCTCTCACCGCCTCAGTCCGGCCGACGCGGCGCCCGCGAAGTAGCGCTCGGCGACGTCCTGGTCGATCCGGGCCAGCTCCTGCTGGGTCTGTTCGCAGATGCCTGTCAACTCGGCTCCCTCGGGCAGCGCCCGCCGCTGGAAGTCTAGGTCCGCCGCCAGGCGGCTCACGCGCAGCACGGGCTTCGAGTTGCGCGGGCCGGCGTCGGCGAGGGTGAAGCGCTCGTGCAGCGAGTCGACGCAGGCGGCGACGCTGTCGGGGTAGGCGCGCTCGAACAGCAGGAAGCGCGCGACCGGGTGGGCGTTGGGCGGAGCGGTGACGGCCCGCAGGTAGGCGTGAAAGCCGCCGACCGCCTGCAGCAGGATCAGCGCCTGCCCGTCGGACTCGGCGGGGTTGCTCGAGGGAAGCGCCACGCGCAGCATCCGCAGCACCATGTCGGCGATCTCGATCAGGCTTCCCGCGTCGAGGAAGCTCTTGGCCTCGTCGCGCAGCATCGAGCGATTGGCCACGCCCCAGATCAGGGCGGTGCGCTCCTTGACGTACTGCGATGTGACCGCCGTGCCGGTCGGCCCTCCCCAGCGCGGCTGCACACCGTCTCGCAGCTCGAGGCTGGTCGTGTTGATCGCCTCCCACATCTCGGCGCTGATCACGTCGCGCACCGTGCGCGCGCCCTCCCTGGCCCGTTCGATCGAGGCCAGCATCGAGCCGGGGCGGCCGGAGTCGAGCGTCAGCTGCTCGAGCGAAGGCCTGCCGTTGCCGGGGGTCGCATCGACGTCGCCGAGGATCGCCAGCAGCCCGCCCGAGCCGAAGCTGACGCCGGGAAGCGAGTCGCTGGTGCCCTGCAGCTCGGAGCGGAACACCGCCTCGACCGCACGCGCGGTGAACTCGGCGCGGGCCAGGTTGCGCCCCAGCCAGTAGAGCTCGTGGGCGATCCGAGCGAGCATCAGCGCTCCCCGGCCGCTGCGCGCCGCTGCTGCTGTTGCTGCTGCTGGCCGGTCCATCCGCCATAGCGCAGGTCCGGCAGCGCCGGGGGCTGCGTGTCGGCGATCGGCGGCCCGGCACGGTCGGCGTCGTCGCCGTCCTCGAGCACCCACGTGTCCTTCGAGCCGCCGCCACGCGAGGAGTTGACGATCAGCGAGCCCTCTTCGAGCGCGACACGCGTGAGGCCGCCGGGAACGATGTCGATGCGCTCGCCGAACACGGCGAACGGGCGCAGGTCGACGTGGCGCGGCGCGAGCACGCCGTCCTCCCCGACGGTCGGCACGGTCGACAGCTGCACGACGTCCTGGGCGATCCAGCGATCGGGGTGGGCGCTGATCACGCCGCGCATCCGCTCGATCTCCTGCTCGGAGGCGTGCGGGCCGATCATCACGCCGCGGCCGCCCGACTCGCCGGTCGGCTTGACGACCAGCTGATCGAGGCGCGCGAGCACGTGCTCGAGCTCTTCGGGCTCGGAGAGCAGGTAGGTGCGGACGTTCTCGAGGATCGGCTCCTCGCCGAGGTAGAAGCGGATCATGTCCGGGACGAACCGGTAGATCGCCTTGTCGTCGGCGACGCCCGTGCCGAAGGCGTTGGCGATCGCGACGCTGCCGGCACGGTAGGCGCGGACCAGCCCGGGCACGCCGAGCAGCGAGTCGGGGCGGAACTCGAGCGGGTCGACGAAGTCGTCGTCGAGGCGCCGGTAGACGGCGTGGGCACGCTCCAGGCCGCGCGTCGTGCGCATGTAGAGGACGTCGTCGCGGACGACGAGGTCGGAGGCCTCGACGAGCTCGACGCCCATCTGGCGTGCCAGGAAGGCATGCTCGAAGTAGGCCGGGTTGGCTGGACCGGGCGTCCACACGACGACCGTTGCCTCGCTCTCGGCCGACGGGGCGACCGAGCGCAGCGCCCGCAGCAGCAGCTGCGGGTAGTGCTCGACGGGCCGCACGCGGTAGGAGGCGAACAGCTCGGGCACCAGGCGCGCCATCGCCGCGCGGTTCTCGAGCACGTAGGAGATGCCCGACGGGATCCGCACGTTGTCCTCGATCACCCGCCAGGTGCCGTCGCTGTGGCGGACGAGGTCGCAGCCCGCGACGTGCGTGTAGACGCCGCCCGGGGGACGGATGCCGTGCACGGCGCGGGCGAAGTGCGAGCAGGAGGCGACGAGCCGCCACGGCACGAGCCCCTCACGCACGATCTCGCGCGCGTGGTAGACGTCGTCGACGAAGTGGTTCAGGGCGCGGATCCGCTGCGCGAGGCCGCGCTTGATCGCGCGCCATTCCTCGCCGCTCAGCACGCGCGGCACGAGGTCGAGCGGGAACGGCCGGTCGTGCGAGCCGCCGCCGGTCGAGCTCGTCTCGAAGGTGATCCCCTGCTGCATGAACATCGCGTCGCGGCGCCGTCCCGCCTCGGCCAGCCCGTCGGCGCCGAGGCTCTCGAGATCGCGGATCAGGGGCTCGGCCGTCTGGCGGGGAGTGCCGTCGGCCTCGAAGAGCTCGTCGAGGAACGGCGCCTGCGGGCGATATCCGGCCATCGGCGTTCTCTGTACCCGCGAGCTCACCTGCGGAGTCTCCTAGGTTCGACGCACAGACGCCTTGGACGGGTGGAGAACCCGGCGCCCGCCCGCCACGGCAGCTGTCGAGCAGCGGCGACCGACCGCCGCTGCAGCTGCCGGGCCCCGGCGAGGGCTCGTGGCCGGTGTGGCGGGCCGCTCAGTCGGGCCAGCGACCGTAGCGGTCGAAATGCTCCCGAGCGCGGTCCTCGGCCTCGCGCTCCCGATCGCCGGCGGCGCCTGTTCGGAACAGCCAGTTGATGAAGAAGATCGCGAGGCCTGCGCCCACGATGCCGCCGCCCCCCTCGAGGTCCGATTCGCTGCCGAGCGACATCACGATGACCCCGGCAAGGACGACGGCGCCGGGCAGCACGTAGCGCAGCAGGCCCATCAGCACCGGGTGCCCGCTGCCGGGGCCGGGGGTGACCGTTTGCTCGCTCACGACCCCGATGCTAGGCCGTGCGGCCCTGAAGGGAAGCCTCGAGCGGCAGGGCGGACGCATCGGGCTCGAGCTCGGCGGCGGCGCGCCGGGCGGTGCGCAGCGCCCACGCGCCGGTCGAGGCGGCGCCGAGCGCGAGCACCGCGCCCCCGCAGCCGGCGATCAACCACCAGGCAGGATGGCTCGCGCCGGCCAGGCCCTGGCCGGCGGCGCTGCCCGCGGCGGTGCCGAGGATCGAGCCGGTGATCGCCACGCCGAGCGTCTGGCCGACCTGGCGGCTTGTCGAGGCGACGGCCGCGGCGACGCCGGCCTGGTTGTCGGGCATGCCGGAGACGGCCGTGTAGGTGATCGGCGGGTTGATCGAGCCGAAGCCCATGCCGTAGATCGCATAGACGCCCAGCAGCAGGACCAGCGGCGTGGTGCGCGAAAGGCTCGTCAGCAGCAGCGGCGCGCCGAGCATGCATAACCCGCCGAAGATCAGGGAGGGGCGGGCACCGCGCCGGCCGACGATGCGTCCGGAGAGCGGGGCGAAGAGGCCGGCCAGGACCGCCATCGGCAGCGTGCAGAGCCCGGCCTGCAGGGCGCTGTAGCCGCGCACGTCCTGCAGGTACAGCGTGTTCAGCAGCAGGAAGCCGGCGAACCCGGCGAACGCGCTGATCGCGATCAGGGTCGCGCCTGAGAAGGGTGCGCTGCGGAAGAAGCGCGGCTCGATCAGCGGATCGCGGCGGCGCATCTCGTAGGGCACGAGCACGGTCAGCGCGGCCAGCGCGAGCGCGAACAGCCCGATCGTCTGCGCCGAGCCCCAGCCGGCCTGCGGTCCGTCGATGATCCCGTACGTCAGAGCGGCGAGCGCGACGATCACCAGGACCTGCCCGACCGGGTCGACGCCGCGCGGGCGCTGCGCGCGGGACTCCGGCACGAACAGCGCGGTCAGCACGATGGCGATGAGCGCGATCGGCACATTGATCCAGAAGATCGCGCGCCAGCTGATCGTCTCGGTCAGGGCGCCGCCGACGATCGGGCCGAGGGCGAGGCTGATGCCGACGGTCGCTCCCCATGCGCCGATCGCGCGGCTGCGCTCGCGAGGGTCGGTGAAGACGTTCGTGATGATCGACATCGCGACGGGGTTGAGCATCGAGCCGCCGATGCCCTGCAGTGCGCGGGCGGCGATCAGCCAGCCGAGCGTCGGCGCGACGCTGCAGGCCAGCGAGCCGGCGGCGAACAGCGCCAATCCCGTCTGGAAGGTGCGCCGGCGGCCGAGCCTGTCACCGGTCGAGCCGGCCAGCATCAGCAGGCTGGCGAGCACGATCGTGTAGGCGTCGACGGTCCACTGCAGGCCGGACAGCGACGCGTGCAGGTCGGTGCGAATCGACGGCAGCGCGACGTTGACGATCGTGTTGTCCATGGCCACGATCAGCAGGCTCAGGCAGCAGATCGCGAGGATCGCCAGGCGCCTTCGCTGGCTGAGCTGGGCTGTAGCGTTCACGCCCGACTAGTTCTAGCGGCATGGCCTCGCCCGCTCGCGGCGCGTGGCACAGCGAGAGGAGCCAACGAGATGCCCACGATCGACGAGATCGAGATCGCCGACGACCCCGGCAGCTGGTCCGCCCTCGGCTTCGCCGTCGACGGTGAGGTCTGCGTGCTGGGCGGCGTCGCGCTGCGGCTCAGCGGCGCCAACGCGGGGGAGGGGGTGCTCGGCTGGTCGCTGCGCGGCGTGAGCAGTGACGATCTCGACGGCCTGCCGACCTCGCTCTCCGAGCGCCCGGTCAGAGCGCCGGCGCTGACGCACCCGAACGGCGCCGTGTCGATCGACCACGTCGTCGCTGTCTCGCCGTCGTTCGAGCGCAGCGTCACGGCGATGCAGGCGGCCGGGATGGACCTGCGGCGTGTCCGCGACGAGCCGACGCCGGCCGGCGCGCCGCGCCAGGCGTTCTTCCGGCTCGGCCGCGAGATCCTCGAGCTGGTCGAGGAGCCCGAGGACGTCGTCGCGGCAAAGGGCGGAGCCGACCGGCCGGTCCGCTTCTGGGGCCTGGCGGTGCTCGTCGACGACATCGACGCGACGGTCGAGGCGATGGCCCCGCACGCGGGCCCGGCGCGCGCGGCGGTGCAGCCGGGTCGCCGGATCGCGACCGTGGCGCGCTCGGCGGGACTTGCGATCCCGTTGGCGCTGATCACCCGCGAGCAGGACGCCGCCGCGCAGGGTTGACACATATAGTCCGCGGCGATGGCGGGAGAGCTGAAGCTGGGGCTGAACACCGGCTACTGGGCGGGGGGGCCGCCGCCGGGAGTCGAGGAGTCGATCGCCGAGGCCGAGAGGCTCGGCTTCGACTCGATCTGGACGGCTGAGGCGTACGGCTCCGACTGCCTGACGCCGCTCGCCTGGTGGGGGGCGAAGACCGAGAGGTTGAAGCTCGGCACGGCGATCGTGCAGATGTCGGCGCGCCAGCCGGCGGCAACGGCGATGGCGGCGATGACGATGGACCACCTGTCGGGCGGGCGCTTCATCCTCGGCCTCGGCGTTTCCGGCCCGCAGGTCGTCGAGGGCTGGTACGGGAAGCCGTTCGCCAAGCCGCTCGCACGCACGCGCGAGTACATCGGGATCCTGCGAGACATCTGGGCGCGCAAGGGGCCCCTCGTGGCCGAAGGCGAGCATTACCGCCTGCCGCTGCCCGGCGGCACAGGCCTCGCGAAGCCGCTGAAGGCCTCGATCCATCCGCTGCGCGAGGGCATCCCGATCTACCTGGGCGCCGAGGGGCCGAAGAACATCGCGCTGTGCGCGGAGCTCTGCGACGGGTGGCTGGCGATGCTGTTCTCGCCGTCCCAGCAGGACGTCTACGCCGGATACCTGAAGGAAGGCTTCGAGCGCCGGCCGGAGGACTCGGCGCGGAGGGTCGAGGACTTCCAGGTCAACGCGACTGTGCCGCTGATCGTCTCCGAGGACCTCGACGCGGCCGCCGACTCGCTGCGGCCGTTCTACGCGCTGTACTTCGGCGGGATGGGCGCGAAAGGCGCGAACTTCCACGCCAACGTGGCGATCCGCATGGGCTACGAGGCCGAGGTCGACGAGATCGCCGAGCTGTATTTGTCCGGCAAGAAGGACGAGGCGGCGGCGAAGGTGCCGCGCAGGCTGATCGAGGAGATGTCGCTGATCGGCCCCAAGGACAAGATCCGCGACGAGCTCGACCGCTGGCGCGAGTCGATCGTGACGACGCTGCTCGTCTCAGGCGATGCGGCGACGCTGCGCACGGCCGCAGAGCTCGTGCTCGGCTGACGGCTCCGCAACCCGCTCCTCCCACTTAAAGATCCTGTTCCGCCGCGCGCCGGACGGGCGACTGCCTATCTGTCTAGGGATGCATGGGGTGTTTCTGATTGTGGTAGCCGCGGCCGATGACCTACCCCGTATGAGCGATCTAGCCGCCCCCGCGCTCTCAAGGCCGGTACAGCCCTTGCGCCTGGAAGGACCGCCCGCCGCCGTCGAGCACGGCAGGCACGTCGCGTCGGGCCCGGACAGCGCTCCGGTCTCGTGGCTGATCAGCGACGGCATGGATCGCGAGCGGATGCTCGACATGGATCGCCGCGTCGCGCCGGTGCGCCAGAAGTCCTTCGTGGTGATGACCGTCGCGCTGCTGCTGTGCGGTCCGTGGCTGGGGTGGTGGACGATCGCCCTGCTGGCCGGCGCCGGAGTGCTCTTCAAGCTCGCGGACAGGGTGATCGAGCTGGTCAGCCATCCCGAGTACGTGATGTTCGCCGCCTGGGGCGGCTCGCAGCTGATGATCGCATCGGCGGCGGTGCTGACGGGCGGTCCGCACTCACCGGCGATGGCGTGGTTCGCGATCCCGATCGTGACGCTCAGCGCGCGCTTCCCGACACGCGGCGTGATCCTCGGCCTCGGTGTGACGATCGTGATGATGATCGCCGTGGCGTTCGGCTCCGATCCGCACGCCGTGATCGCCAAGCCGCCGCTGCTGATCATGCCGCTGGCGCTCGCGATCGCCGTTGCGATCCTCTCCACGGCGCTGATGCGCTCGGACGTGGCGCACCGCTCAGAAGCCGTGATCGACCCGCTGACGGGGATGCTGAACCGCAACTCGCTGAAGGACCGCACCGTTGAGCTGGCCCACCAGTCCCAGCGGACCGGTCAGCCGGTCGGGCTGATCGTCGGAGACCTCGACCACTTCAAGGCCGTCAACGACTCGCATGGCCACACCACCGGTGACGCCGTGCTGCAGGACGTCGCCTACCTGCTGCGCAAGCAGCTGCGCGCCTTCGACCTGGCCTACCGGATCGGCGGCGAGGAGTTCCTCGTGCTGCTCCCGGGCGCCAACCTCGAACAGGCCGAGGCGATGGCCGAGCGGCTGCGCCAGGGGGTGCAGGCCGACACGGTCGGCGGCGGGCTGCGGGTGACGATGAGCTTCGGCGTGTCGGCCTCCAGCCGCGAGGAGGCATTCGACTACCAGCAGGTCTGCGAAGAGGCCGACGTGGCGCTCTACGAGGCCAAGCGCCTCGGCCGCAACCGCGTCTGCGGCAGGCTCATCGCGCAGCCGGCCGCCGAGCCGGTTCTGGCCTGAGTTCGAGCGCCGCCACGGCAGCGAACGCGGAGGTGCGGCTACGGTAGCCGCATGCCCGCGAGCAGCTCGGCCTCTGCCTCGGCCAAGCGTCTGACGCTCATCGCGTGCATCCTCGGCTCGGGGATCGTGCTGCTCGACGGCACCGTCGTGAACGTCGCGCTGCCGACGATCCAGCGCGCGCTCGGCGGCGGCCTCGCCGGGCAGCAGTGGGTGGTCAACGGCTACCTGCTGACGCTCGGCTCGCTGATCCTCGTCGGCGGCTCGCTCGGCGACCTGTTCGGCGAGCGGCGCGTCTTCGCTCTCGGCGTCGGCGCCTTCGGCGTCGCGTCCGTGATCTGCGCGCTGGCGCCGAGCATCGGCGTGCTGATCGCCGCACGGGCGCTGCAGGGGGTGGCCGGGGCGCTGCTCGTGCCGAGCTCGCTGGCGGTGATCGTCAACACCTTCGAGGAGGGGGAGCGCGGCCCGGCGATCGGCAGCTGGACTGCGTGGGGATCGATCGCCGGCGTGCTCGGGCCGCTGGCCGGCGGCGAGCTCCTGGAAATCGCTTCGTGGCGGTGGATCTTCCTGATGAACGTGCCGCTCGTGATCGCCTGCGTGACGCTGATCCTGACGGCGATCCCGCCGAGCGCACCGCGTGTGCGCGGCGCACGGCGCATCGACGTGCCCGGGGCCCTGCTGTGCGCGCTCGGCCTCGGCGGCCCCGTGTTCGCGCTGATCGAGCAGCCGCGCCTTGGCTGGTCGAGCATCGCCGTGATCGGGCCGCTGATCGGCGGCATCGTGCTGCTCGCGGTGTTCACCGTGTACGAGTCGCGCACGAGCGACCCGATGCTGCCGCTGCGGCTGTTCCGGCGGCGCAACTTCACGGCGGGCAACATCGAGACGCTGGCGATGTACGCGGGCCTGGCGATCCTGTTCTTCTTCCTGATCCTGTTCCTGCAGCAGATCGCCGGGTACTCGCCGCTGAAGAGCGGCTTGGCGACGCTGCCGGTGACGCTCGTGATGTTCTTCGCCTCCCGGCGCTTCGGGGCGATGGCCGACCGCTTCGGGCCGCGCTTCTTCATGGGCGCCGGGCCGCTGATCGCGGCGGCCGGGCTGCTGCTCTTCCAGAACACGGGCCTGAGGCCCGACTACGTGAGCGAAGTGCTGGCACCGCTGCTGATCTTCTCGGTGGGGCTGTCGATGACGGTCGCTCCGCTGACGGCCGCCGTGCTGGCGGGCTCCGAGCAGGAGGCCGGGATCGCCTCGGGGGTCAACAACGCGATCGCCCGCGTCGCCGGGCTGCTCGGCACGGCGGCCGTCGGCGCGGCGATCGCCTCCTCGTTCGTGGCGTCGATGAACAGCCGCCTCGCCGGAGTGCACCTCGGATCGGCCGCCCAGGCTGCGGTGAGCGAAGCCAAGCGCCTGCCGCTCGGACGACCCGAACTGCACTCGGGCATCCCCGCTGCCCAGGCGCATGCCGTGCTCGCCGCCGCCGAAGGCGCGTCGCTGCACGCCTTCCACCTCGGCATGGCGATCGCGGCGCTGCTCGTGGCGATCGGCGGCATCGTCGGGGCGATCTGGATCCGCAACCCGCGACGCGCCGACGTCAGGGCGAGCGAATGCGCCGGTGGACAGCTCGTCGGGGTCAGCAGCCCGGAGCCGGTGGAGGGGGAGCAGCAGCGCGCGGCCGCCGCGAGTGCTGGTTGAATGCCGGGCCGATGAGGGGGGTGATGCCAACGAGGCGGACGGTGCTTGCTGCGCTGACGTGCGCATGCCTGCTCATGTTCGCCGCAGCGCAGGCAGCCGACGCGACGGACTACTGCGTGAGCGAAGCCGGCTGCGTCGCGGCCGGCGGGATCAACGAGGGGACGAGCGCCAACAGCATCCAGGCGGCCTTCGAAGCGGCCGAAAAACACACAAACTCCGGTGCCCCCGACCGGGTGCTGATCGGGGCGGGCACGTACAGCCGCAGCGAAGGATTCGCCTACGGCGGGGACCCGGTGATCGTGCGAGGCGCCGGAGCAGGCGTGACCGTGCTGACGCGCCCGGTCTCGCCGGGGCCGAGCATCCTCGCTCTCAGCTCGAGCGGATCGACCGTCCAGGGCCTCACCGTCCTGATCCCCGCGCAGGCGGGCCTGATCGGGGTGACGCTGAGCGCCGGGACGCTCGAAGGCGACGCGCTCGAAGCGCGCTCGGCCCTGACCACGGCGTTCGCGCTCAACATCAGCGGCGGCGTCTTCACGCACGGCACGGTCGACGTCCAGAGCGGGACCGGCGTCGAAGGCCACGGCGGCGAAGTGGCGTACTCGACGATTCTCGGCGGCCGCTCGGCCACCTCCGGCCTGGACTTCGGAGTGCAGGCCCTGGCGCCGATGACGCTGCGCGGCGACCGGATCTCGGGAGGAACGCCGGTGCTGTCCTACGCCAATCCCCTGACCGTCGAAGACAGCCTGATCGACCTGGGCGGCACGGCAGGACACGGGGTTCAGCTCGTGGGGAACATCAACGGGAAATCATTGGCGTTCCTGCGCCACGTGGCGATCGTCCACGGAGGCGGAGGCATCGGCCTCCTGGTGGAAGGCCAGAAAGAAAACGCCACGGCGCTGCTGGAGAACTCGATCATCTCGGAAGTGGAAACGCCCATCTGGGTCATCGCCGAAGGCGCGGGCACGACGGCGTCGGTGAGCGCCGACTACTCGAGCTTCGATGCTTCGAAAGCCAAGACGAGCCCGAGCGGTGGCGCGAGCGCCTCGCTCGTCGCCGAACACGTGCTCTCGACCCTGCCGTCGTTCGTCAGCCCGCTGACGGGCGACTACCGCCTGGCCCCGGGCTCGCCGCTGATCGATGCAGGCACGCCCGGCGCGACACTCGGCCTCGGCGAGCTCGCCACGGACCTGGCGGGCAACCCGCGGATCGTCCACGGCCGCCGTGACGCCGGCGCCTATGAGTACCAGTGGCATGCGCCGACTGTGACCGGCACGGCCGACAAGACCAGAGTTCAGATCGGCAAACCCGTCTCGTTCGCCGGCAGCGCGGCGGCGGTCGAACCGGGCGATGCGATCGCGAGCTATCAATGGACGTTCGACGACGGCGCGACCGCGCCCGCCGGCGCGAGTGCCGTGCACGCGTTCGCGATGCCCGGAGCGCACACGGCCACGTTGAGCGTGCAGGACCTCGCCGGGCTCAGCGCGAGCGCGGTGGTGAACGTGACGGCGACACCTCTGTCCCCCTGCGCGGCTGCTGCCTGCTCAGGGTGCGGCGCCGCGGCTGGAGAAAGCGCGACCTGTCCGCTGTTGCGTGGGCTCCGCGGGCTGCGGATCAAACCGCGCAGCTTCCACGCCGCTCCGGCGGGGGGCATGACCGGGGGGCGACGTGGAGCCTCGGTGAGCTACACGATGCTCGGCGGGGTGAGCCTCGTGCGCTTCACCTTCAAGCGCGTGCTGCCCGGGATCAGGAGCTCCTCGGGCGCCTGCGTCGCGCCGCGTCGCGGGGCACATGGCCGCTCGTGCAAGCGCTTTGGCGGGGCGCTCGGCTCGTTCTCACGGATCAGCCCGGCCGGGGGCAACGGCTTCCGCCTGACGGGCCGCGCCGGAGGCAAGGCGCTCAAGCCCGGCAACTACCTGCTGAGCGCGCATATCGCGAGCCGTCCGCAAGCGATCGCGACGGCGGCGTTTCGCATCCTGCGCTGAGCAGCCCTAGACGGCGCCGGCCGCGTATTCGCGCATCGCCTCGATCAGCGGACTGAGCCGGCGGCCGCGCGCGGTGAGGCGGTACTCGACGGTCGGGGGGCTCGAGGGGATGACCGTGCGCTCCACGAGACCGGCGGCCTCGAGGTCGCGGAGGCGCTCGGAGAGCATCCTCGGCGAGATCCCGGCGACGGCCTCGGCGAACTCGCTGAAACGGATCGCACCAGTCAGGGCGGCGTAGAGGATCGAGAGCTGCCAGCGCCGCTCGAGGAGGGAGGCAGCCTCCCTCACCTCGAGCGGCACGGGCTCACATCTACGCGTGCGCGACATCGCGGGCCGGCTCCAGCGCGCGGTCGAGGACCTCGTGGACGGTCATCACCGGGTGGAAGGTCATCTGTGCCCTTACCTCCTCGGGGATGTCGTCCAGGTCGCCTCGGTTGCGCTCCGGGAGGATCACGTCGGTCAACCCGGCGGCGTGCGCGGCGAGCACCTTCTGCTTGAGGCCGCCGATCGGCAGCACCTTCCCTTGCAGGGTGACCTCGCCGGTCATGCCGACGGTGTGCTTGACGGGACGCCCGGACAGCAGCGAGGCGAGCGAGGTGACCATCGTCACTCCGGCGCTCGGGCCGTCCTTGGGCACGGCCCCGGCGGGCACGTGGACGTGGAACTCCCGGTTCTCGAACGACTGCTCGTCGATGCCGAGCTCATCTGCGTGGCCGCGGACGTAGGAGAGGGCGATCCGCCCGGACTCCTT
This sequence comes from Solirubrobacterales bacterium, assembly GCA_025963965.1. GTDB lineage: Bacteria > Actinomycetota > Thermoleophilia > Solirubrobacterales > Solirubrobacteraceae > Palsa-744. The sequence goes on along the minus strand of JAOPZS010000096.1, from coordinate 6,138 downwards.
CATCACGTCGCCAAGCTGTCCGGTCAGGACCAGGCTGCCGTTGGACGAGCCGCCCTTCATGGCGGTCGACTCGACGAACAGCACATCGCCACCGACCGCGGTCACGGCCAGCCCGGTTGCGACACCCGGCGTGGCCGTCCTCGCAGCCGACTCCTGGAAGAACTTCTGGCGTCCCAACGCGTCGCGCACGACGTCCAGCTCGATCTTCACGGGGGTCACGCTCGGCTTGGCCTCGCCCGCGGCGGGCAGGTCTGTTGTCTGAACCTCACCGTCGGGCTCGGTCACGGGCGGGACCGTGCCTGCCTCGTCGGAGACCACCGGTGCCTCGGGCTTGGCCTGGGCAACCTGCTGAGAGGCGATCTTCGTCGCCGTCTTTCGCAGGATCGTGCCGAGGTTGCGCTCGAGGTTACGTACGCCCGCCTCGCGGGTGTACTCGGTGATGACGGTCCTGAGGATCTCGTCGGAGACCTCGACCTCGTCCGGGTGCAGGCCGTTGCGGCCGCGCTGGCGCGGCCACAGGTAGCCCTTGGCGATGGCCAGCTTCTCCTCGGTCGTGTAACCGTCGAAGCTGATCACCTCCATGCGGTCGAGCAGCGGCCCGGGGATCGTGTCGGCGACGTTGGCCGTTGCCAGGAACATCACTTGGCTGAGGTCCAGCTCGACGTCGAGGTAGTGGTCACGGAACGAGTGGTTCTGAGCCGGGTCGAGCACCTCGAGCAGAGCCGCCGAGGGGTCGCCCCGCCAGTCCGCGCCGACCTTGTCGACCTCGTCCAGCAGGATCACGGGATTCATCGTGCCGGCATCGCGCAGCGCCCTCACCAGGCGGCCCGGAAGGGCGCCGATGTAGGTGCGGCGGTGACCACGGATCTCGGCCTCGTCACGGACGCCGCCGAGCGACATGCGCACGAACTCGCGGCCGGTCGCCTTGGCGATCGACTCGCCGATCGAGGTCTTGCCGGTGCCGGGGGGACCGATCAGGGTCAGGATCGCGCCGGACTTGGGGTCGGCCTCGATACCGCGCTCCTGGCGCAGCTTGCGCACGGCGAGGTACTCGGTCACCCGGTCCTTGACGTCCTCCAGGCCCTCGTGGTCGGAATCGAGCACGGCACGCGCCTCGACCGGGTCGAGCCGCTCGTCGGAGCGCTTGCCCCACGGCACGGCGATCAGCCAGTCCAGGTAGGTGCGGATCATGCTCGACTCGCCCGTCTGCTCGCCCATGCGCTCGAGCCGCGACAGCTCCTTGTTGGCCTGCTCGCGGACCTCGTCGGGCATCGCGGACTCGTCGATCTTCGTGTGGTACTCCTCGGAGACCGACGCGTCGTCCTCGTTGAGCTCCTTGCGGATCGAGTCCATCTGCTTGCGCAGGAAGTACTCGCGCTGCTGCTTCTCAGCGCCCTCCTGCACGTCCTCACGGATCCGCTTGCGGACCTGCAGCTCGGCGAGACTGTCGCGCTGAAGCCTGACGGCCAGCTCGAGGCGCGCGGTCACGTCGATTGTGCGCAGCAGCTCCACCTTCTGCTCGTAGGTGAGGGTCGGTGAGTAGCCGGCCGAGTCGGCCAGCGATCCGGGCTCGGCGATCGCCCGCAGGAACGCGGAGATACGACCGTCGTCGCCGCGCAGATCGAGGATCTCCTCGACCGTCGCGCGGTACTCGCGCTCCAGATCGCGCGTGCGCCCGTCGACAGGAACCTCGTCGGGACGCTCGTCGACCTGCACGCGCAGCTCGCCGCCCGGGCCGGTCTCGGCGGCGCCGATCAGGGCACGGTGCTCGCCGGACAGGGCGACGGCGCGGCCGCCGCCGGGGAGGCGGATCTGCTCAGAGACCTCGGCGATCGTGCCGACGTCGAGGAACTCGTTCTCGTGGCGGGGGACGAGCACGACGCGCTCGTCGTCGCCGACGTCGATGGTCAGCGTGATCCCCATGTTGGGGAACACGACTGTGTCATCGAGGGGGATGAGCCGCAGCCGCGGAGCGGACGGCTCAATCGGGTTTGTCTGGTCTGGGGGAGAGGCTTGTGTCATAAGGGTTCTCGCTCCATATGAGCTTACGAAAGTTTAGTTAGTATAGCGCGATTGGTTGCGGATGCAAGCACTTTCTGGCAATGCCGAGAAGGCGCATTGCAGAGCCGTTTTCGAGGCTCTCAGAGGCGTTTCTCGGCCCGCTCGAGCGTCCGCGGCACGAGCGAAGACGGCGACCTCGGAGGCTGCGGATCGACTTCCCGGGAGGGTCCGGCGAGGACGAGCTCGAGCCGGTCTCGTGGGAGGAGCCGAGGGCCCCGCCGCAGCCGGACGGGGCCCTCTCTGCGCTCGGGCGGGCCAGGCGGCCTAGACGCCGAGCCCGTATTTGGTGCAGCTCGCCTGGAACGAGCCGTTGGGGCTCGCGGAGAGCTGGTTGAGCACGTTCTGCAGGACGGGGGAGTCCTCGAACATGCCGACATGCCCGACCGGGTCGCTGGGGCACTGTTTCTGGATCGTGATGTTCGCGGCGGCGCCGTTCAGGAAGGCGTTCGCGTAAGGGGTCACGACCTCGTCGTGGGTCGTCTGGATGACCACGTAGCGCGGGCCCGCGACGGTGTCGCCGCTGCCGAACAGCTTTTTCTCGAACGCCGAGCCGGCCTCCTGTTGAGGCAGGGACGGCGCACCGATCACGAACAGGAACGTCGGCACGAGCAGCGTCGCGAACGGGAACTTTTCGATCTGCGTCGTGAGGCCGCTGACGGTCGTCCCATGGTTGCTCGGGGAGAGGCCGATCAGGTTGTGAACCTTGCTCGCCCCGCCGAGGAACCGCACGTAGTAGCCGGGCATCATCCCGCCCTGTGAGTGCCCGACGATGTCGACCTGGGTGGCGCCAGTTTTGCTCAGCACTTTCGACACGAACGAGCTGAGTTCTTCGGCTGAGCGTTCGATGTTGCCGAGACCGTCGATGCTGCCGAGCAGACCGGAGAGGATCGTCTTGCCGTAGTTGAACGAGTAGACGCAGTAGCCGTTGTTTGCGAGCAGCGGCGCGAGCGTCACGAAGTTGGAGCCCTCATCGGCGAAGGTGGCGTGCACGAGCACGACCGGGTACGGGTGCGCGGCGGACGGTTTGCAGTTGTTGTTGCCGCCGGACAGCGCCGTGGGGTTCCAGGTCTCGTTCCAGGCAGCTTCGGCGACCGCTTCGCCGCCATACGGCACGTAGAGGCTGGCCCCCGCGGTCGCTGTCATCGCCGCAAGTGCGACCATCACACTCGCGGCGAGCAGCATCAGTCTCGTCCTCATCGAGTCTCCCTCTTTCCCCGGCGTTCGCGCGTGAGGGTCACGGAGCGCAGCGTCGCGCCCCCACGCACCTGTCGGGCGAACCTATCCGCGGCGGATCGGGGCTGTCAACGGGGCTGGCCGGAAGGACCGGCCGGTGCGTCCGCGTGGCTGCCGTCCGGCTCCTCGGCCGGGCCGTCGAACGTGACGTCGACGTTCTCCTCGTGGATCCGCTCCTCGGTCTCAGCGGAGTGGGTGAGGGCGCGACGGTCTGCGTCGAGCAGCGGGTCTGAGAAGAAGCTCCGCGGCCACAGGTGACGCGCTTTGACGACGTTGACCTCGGCGGAGATCATCGTCAGCTGCGCGCCGATGTAGAGCCATGCGAGCAGGCCGAGGACGACTGCGAAGAACCCGTAGAGCGGTTCGGTGTGCTTCAGGGTGTGATCGACGTAGTAGCCGCCGAGGATGTGCAGCAGCTCCCACAGGATCGAGGCGGTGATCACGCCGGGAAGCAGCGTCCGCCAACTGAGGTCGGCCGCCGTGAGCAGTTTGAAGGCGGCCATGAACAGCGCGAGGTTGGCGAGCAGCGCGACCACGACACCTGTGACATCGGCGAGAACCGAGTGAGCGCCTGTGCCGACGAAACCGCCGGCGACGGTCGAGATGATCGAGATCGTGCCGAGGATCGCGAGCAACCCGAGTCCGCGCAGGCGGGAGAAGATGAAGTTCGGGCGGTGCTTGAACGGCACGGCCCAGACGCGGTTGAAGGCCATCTGCGTAGCTCCCGTGATGCCCATCCCGGCGAGCAGGGAGCCGACGATCCCGACCACGAGGCCGGCGGTGCTGCCTTTCAGCGAATGCAACTTCAGCTGCTCGCTGATCAGGGGGAACTGCCCGAGGGTCCCGTTGAGGATCTTCTGCTGCTCGGCCTGGTCGCCATGCAGGACGAAGCCGAGGATCGTGACCATCACGAGCAGAAGCGGAAAGAGAGAGACGAACCCGTAGTAGGAGATCAGCGCAGCGAGCTGGCCGCCCTGGTCGTCACCGAACTTCTTGATGACGGCGGCCACGAAGCGCACCCCAGGCGTCTGCTGCTGGCGCCGGTCGAGGGCGTTGAGGCGGTCCCCGATGCTCATCGTCCGCGGGCAGCGATACCTGCGTCCAGTGCCCGGCGCGGGCGGCACCGAAATTGGGAGGGGGGTCTGAGTGCTCCGCCGCTCGACATCCTCGTGTGTCTACCCGATTTCAAGGACGAACAGGGATGCCGGGCGCCGGCATGTACGGGCTCGCGAGAAGCGTCGACCCGGCGGAGCCGATCGCGGTGGTCGCCGCGGCGAAGCGGGATGTGCTGCTGCGAGTCCACCGCCACCGCCTGCGCACCGAGGATCTCGAGGACTGCTACAGCCAGGCGACGCTCGAGCTGATCGTGCTGGCACGGCGTGGCCGCGCCTTCGCCAGCAGAGTGCATATCGCCAACGCGCTCGAGCAACGTTTTCTGGCGAGGGTGCTGGATCGCCGTCGCGCGATCGCCGGTCGTAGCCCGATCGCAGCTGCGACCGAGGGTGCCGCGTCCTTCTTCGCCGACGGCGCGCAGCTCGAGCTGCCCGACACCCGCGCCGAGCCCGAGCGCCTGACGATCGCGCGCGAGCAGCTCGCGAGAGCGATGAGCCACATGTCGTCGCTGACAGCGGACCAGCGCGCCGTCCTGACGACCCAGATCGTGCTGGCAATGCCCTGCGAGGAGTTCTGCAGGCGCTGGGGGTGGACCCCCGAGAAGTACCGCAAGGTGGCCCAGCGCGGACGGGCCAAGCTGCGCGCGCTGCTCGCTGCCGAGGAGTCCCCGCCGTGCCTGTCCCGCTCTCCCGGGTGATGTCGGAACAGGCGCCAGGGACCACCTATGACGAGCACTCCCCCCACCCATAGGAACGGTCCCCGGCCCGCCGGCAGTCGGTATCTCGCACGACCGCGCGGCGTGGTCCAGTCACGCGAGCGCGGCCGGCATCCAGGGCTCTGCCCACCCCGGGTGTGCCGGCCCGCCGCGGCGCATCTGCCGAGCTGACGGCCGAACCGCGGTGAGCTTGTTGAGCCGCCAGCCGCGCGAGATCTACCGCCTCTACGACGAGGAGGACTTCCTGTCGAGCGAGGGGCTCGGAGGGAGGCCGGCCACAGCCTCGGTTGCGGACGCGACCCAGCACGGAGCTGACGTCCGTCGGGAGGATGCCCACGAGCGTTCGATGCCTGCAGCTCCCCCGCAGCGCAAGCGTCGCATCACACCGGCCATGGCTCTCGCCGCCGGGTTGGGCGCTGTGCTCGTGGTGTCGATCGAGAGGCACGCGCCTGTCGGGCGAATCACGAGACCGGTCCAAGCTCCCGGTTCTGGATCGTCAGGCGGAAAGGCACTGCGCGCGAGGCGTCGGCTCGATCGTTCCCGCCGCGGTGGCCCACCCGCGCCGGCCACGCTTCACGGCGGCAAACCGTCCGCCAGGCACGGACGCGTCGCGAGCCGCTCCAGCCTCCCGGCGCTTCGCAGGCCCGGCACGACAGAGGCCAGCGCCGCGGCCGCGACGGGCCCCGCGCACGAGTTCGGGTTCGAGCAGTGAACGCCCGCCCCGGTCACAGGTCACATGTGACGGTGCGCGCGCGTCCCATGTGGAGGCTGCGTCTCGCGCGTGAAGCCCCGCGGTATCTGCTTGGGACTCTCTCGGTGTTCGGGCTCCTTGCCAGCGCGAGGTTCGCGATTGCGCCGCCGCGAGCGTCAACCGTCGTCGCCGGGCGGCGCGCCGGGTCTGAGGTGGATCTCGCCGCAGCCGGTTACGCCGTCGCGTTCGCACGGCGATACCTCACCTGGCGAGCGTCGGAACCCATCGCCACTGCTCAAAGCCTCGAACCGTTTGCTGGCGCGCA